>JAFIGE010000252.1 GCA_020831585.1 Opitutales bacterium
TAGGCGGCGGGCAGCGGGACCGTCCCGCACGATGCGGGACGGAACTCCAGCCTGTACAGCCGAGCCTCCGGTTGGAGTCCCGCCTTTAGGCGGTCCCGGCACAGCAGGCGGGCGAAGTCGACGGGCAGCAGTCCCGTCCCGCACGATGCGGGACGGAACTCCAACGCGTACAGCCGAGCCCCCGGTTGGCGTCCCGGCTTTAGCCGGTCCCGGCACCGCGTGCGTGCGTAGTCAACGGGCAGCGGGACCGCGTAAACGCGGGACTCCAACGCGTCCAGCCGAGCCCCCGGTTGGAGTCCCGCCTTTAGGCGGTCCCGACACAGCGGGTGCCCATAAATTCCGCGTGCTCCCGCCCCGCCCGCCGCCCGCGCACAGAACCCCTTTCCCTCTATGAACACCAACATCCTGTATTTCGTCTGCCACGACCTTGGCCGCGCCCTTGGCTGTTACGGTGCGGGCATCCCCACGCCTCATCTCGACGCCTTTGCCGCACAGGGAATCCGCTTCACAAATGCCCACTGCGCCTCGCCCGCCTGCTCGCCGTCGCGCGCCTGCGCCATGAGCGGCCAGTACGCTCACCAGACGGGGGCCCTCGGCCTCTCCCACATGGGCTGGCCCCTGCACCTGCAGCACCGCACGACTGTCGACGACTTCAACGCCGCCGGATACCAGACCTTCCTCAGCGGCATCAACCACGAGCGCCATCCGCGCACCGACCGCTACGAGGTCGACCTCACCCGCCAATGGGACGACTGGAAACTGCCCCGTGCTGTCGACAACGCCCTCGCCGCCCTGCGCGGACGCGATCCTGCGCGCCCTTTCTACCTGAATATCGGGACCCAGGAACCCCACGCCTGCATCTGGAAGGATGTGGGCGGGCGGATCCCCCCGATGCCGCCTGACTGGCCCGGCTGGACGCCCCCCGGCATGCCGCGCACCCCCGCGCTGGAAGCCGCCTTTCGTCGCTTCGCGGCCGCTGTCGTCCTGGTCGATCAGGAATTCGGGCGGCTCCTGCGTGGGCTCGAGGAACTGGGCCTTGCCGCGAACACCCTCGTCGTTTTTACCACCGACCACGGCATGTCAGGCCCACGCGGCAAGGGATCGCTCTATGGCCTCGGCACCGAGATCGCCCTCCTCATGCGGCCGCCTGGCGAAGCCCATGCCGGAGCCACCCGCAGCTTCCCCGTCTCCAACATCAGCTTCCGCGCCACCTTCGCCGAAGCCGCTGGTATCGCCACCGTCGATACACCCGCAGGCCGCTCCATTTGGAAGGCCGCGATGGGGGAGGGGGGTCCCCCGGACGACGCCCTCTTCCTGGAACGCAACTTTCACGGCGAAAAACCCTGGCGCACCGAAGACGATTACATCGACTGCTTCGATCCTATCCGTGCCGTGCGCACGGCGACGCACCTGTATATCCGCAACTTCCGGCCCGAGGCCAAACCACCCGAACCGCTCCCGGGAGTGGCGTTGGTTACCGATCAGAGTTGGGAAAACTGGGAAACCTCCTGGGCCTTGCCCGCACCACCGCGCACCCGCCCCGCCGAAGAACTTTACCTCCTCGCCGAAGACCCCCTCGAACTCCACAACCTTGCCGCCGACCCGGCCCACGCCGCCACCCTCGCTGCTCACCGTTCGCGCCTCGATGCCTGGATGACCGCCACCGGCGACTTCCTTCCCGAACCGCCGCCCGTGCGCCCGGAAGAACCCGGCTGGGGCCCCCACTGCCCGCCTGATCCACCGTGAAACCTTCTCTTACACCAACGTTAGTGCTCTGGAATCCCGCTTCGGGGGATTCGCCGTCACGGCTTGTTCGGTCCTACCGATGCGCAAGAAATTCTGATACGGTCATATCAATGTCTGAAGCAATCTTCCTGAGCAATGAAGGCGATAGATCTCTACCCTTATGCACAGGAACCGTTGTGCCCCTGCCGTCGGCATGACGAAATTGCTTATGAGATCCTTTTTGCCTAACCTCCTCAAAACCCAAAATATTCAAAATCCCAATCACCTCCTGAGGTTTCAAAACAGGTACATTACCCATGTTACAAGGCCAGCGTTTGGGTTCCTACAAAACTCCCGCTCAGTTCGGGCTCACCATCTTCCAGAATCATAGAAATGACCTCTTTCAGGTTCTCCTGCAGTTCATCCAAAGTCTCACCTTGGGAATGGGCACCTGGGAAACCGGGGACGTAACCTACGTAAAGCCCTGTTTCCGAGCACTTTTCGATGACTGCCGTATACGATTTCATATTTCTAAGCTAACCTGGCGAAACCATCTGTCAATCAGCCCCTTTTACTCGATCCACTCCCTCCGCTATGCCGCCACCACCCTTCCGCGCCCTCTTCCTTCCGCTCCTTGCACTCGCCTTGCCCGCGTTTGCCATCGCCCATCCAAATCCGGCCCGTTTCCAATCCGCCCTTGAAGCCATGCGTACTGCCGACGCCGAAAATCCTCCGCCCGCCGGGGCCGTCTTTCTGCTCGGCTCCAGCATCCTCGCCCAGTGGACCGAAGCTCCCGACCACCTCGCGCCGCTCCCCGTATCCAACCGCGCCGTCGGTGGCTCCCTCACGGAGGACATGGTCGCCGGGTTCGATACCTTCATTGGTCCGCATACGCCCGCCGTCGTGGTCTACTACTGCGGGAGCAATGATTTGAAACGGGGCGTCCCGGTCGAAACTGCCTTCGCCCACTTTGTCGCCTTCGACCAGCGCCTCCGCGCCGAGCGCCCGGAAACCATCCTCGTCTACATCTCCAGCATGAAGTCCCCCGACCGCCGCGACTGGTGGGAACGCGTCGATCACTACAACACCCTTGTCCGCGACCACCTCGCCGCGTATCCGAATCGCCACTACTTTGACTTTCACCCTGCCGTCCACGACTCCGCGGGCGAGCCCCGTGCCGAACTCTTCCAGCCTGACGAGCTCCACCTCCTCCCACCGGCTTATGAGGGCATCGGCGAAATCCTGAGACCCTTTCTCTCCGGCCTTCTCGAAACGCAAATGCC
>JAFIGE010000076.1 GCA_020831585.1 Opitutales bacterium
GCGGATTGCCCGGGAGGGGCAGACCGCTGGCGGCCGCCGCACCAAAATAGAGGCGGCCCTCCGCGTCCACGTGCAGGCCACCCTGGGTCATGCGCAGAGTATTGGCGCTCATGCCACTGCTGATCGAAATCAGGGTGTTGAACTGATTGCCGCGAACTTTCTCCCCCGTTAGCGGATCGTAGCGATTGATGACCGTCTTGTGACCCGCACCGGTGTTGATAAAGCTGTTAAAGAAATCGCCCCCGGCCTGCGGCGTGCCCTCACGGAAATTTGACAGCGCGGCATCGCGTAGACCCCGGCGGCGGAAAATGTGGTTACCCCCGGCGGCTTCATAGGCGGCATAGAGATAGCCGTCCCCGCCCACGGTGATGCGGTAGCCGCGGGTGTCCGCCATGTTGTTTTCGAATCCATAGACGGCGCGCCCGTCGGGCTCCGGAAGATGGCCGATCACTTGCCCGGTGGAGTTGAGGTAACGCGGGTTGGTCGTGAGAATAAAGCCCTGCGGGATGACCGTATCGCCCACGGTAACGTCTTCGGCAGCAAACTCGTTACCACCGTTGATGTTCGAGTTGATCTCCCAGTCGTAGGCCTCCCACTTCAGGTCGCCGCTGAAATCAACACCCCGCATGTAGGCAATCTGGACCGGAAAAATTTGCCCACCCTCGGTTTGTCCGGGGGCACTTGCCTGGCGCCAGCCGACAAGCGCCACCGTCTCCGAGGGCTCATGAATGGCGATGTCGAGGGTGTTGCGGATACCGCGGAAGGCCGCGATTTCGTTCAAGGCGGTTCCGTAGAGCGTGATATCACCGGGTCCCGGCGAGGTCTGCGGCGAAGCCAGATTGTCCGGCACGAGGGTCGCGACATAGCTTGCACTGGTCGTCACGCGCTTCACAAAAGCGCCCGCCTGGCGCACCCCCAGGAGGGTGTCGGCGGTGGGGTTGAGTTTGAGGAGACCGGCAAACCCGGCGGCCACGTAAAGATTGTCGTCGTTGTCGATTTCGAGGTCGCGCAGCTCATCGGATATGCGGGTGACGGAGAGGATCGTGCGGCCGTCGGAAGACAGGCGAAGGATGGCACCGGAGGAGGTCGCGGTGGCCCCATTGAGGAGCGTGGGCATGACCGGGTCCGGCGCACCCGGATTCTGCGGTTGCGCATCGCCGATCTGCGCCGCCAGAACAATCGTGCCGTCGCTCAGAACACGCAGGCCAAATACTTCGTCGTCGCTGCCGGCGTATCCAAGATAAGACGACGCGGAAAGGTTCCACGGCGAATCTTCGGCGGAAACGGAAGAAAAAAGAGCAAAGGAAAGCAGAAATGCGGAAATGCCTGCGCGAACGAATCGGAAAAACGGGAGACAGCTAAAATAAGTCATGATTTGGGGATAGGATTGGGGAATGAATTTTAGTCGTTTGAGCCATCCGTGGCCGGAGTCATGCCGAAGAGGGGCTCGTTTCGTCTGCCTGTTCAAACAAGGGGAGCAGGTGTGCCTGGCAGAAGGCATTCGAACGAATTATCGGCTTTCTGGAAAATGTTTAAGCCCTGAAAGCCCCGGAAAGATTATTCCATTCGAGGGTCCGTGGAAATAGCGCATTGCGGCCAAGATTTAAACATTTGCGCCATTTAAGCCGGGTTCTCGACCTGGGGGACTCGGGAGAATCCGGCAAAAATCCGTCGCAAACGGCTTCCCTTCCCGGCCCTGCATCGGCGATAAAAATGTGCAACCCGCCGAGAATCCGGAACAGAGTTGAGAGCCTGTGATGAATTTCCGAAAAGGAGAACACGACGGTCATAAACCGGTAACATGGTGACGCTATGATGGTCGGCATGATGAACAACAAACAGTCCAATCCACTTCGCTCCCTTCGCCACCGCCGCTTCTCCGGGGCGGTCGCCGCAACCGGAGCCGGGGCGCTCGCCCTCGCTGTCGTGCCTGTTCTCCTGGACATCTCGCCCACCATTCTCGCCCCGGCGGTCTTTGCCCTCGCCGGCATTCTCCTCGCCGGTGTTGCTCTTCAGGGACGCCGCGCGGATAGCGCCTCCTTTGTTTACCGTCCGGGGTCGAAGGTCGCCTGATCGCCGCGCCGGAAAAAACCACTACAATGAAAACAAATAACAAATGCAAAGAGAGGGGCCTTGGCTGGTGTGCCCTACCTTCGGGAAAGCGCGTCAGGGCGAAGAATAAAACACCCCTCCCTCCGTCCCCCTTGCCCAAACGGCGAGCACCCCGCCGGCAAACCCCGGATGGGCGAAGCCATTCATGGGCGCGGCATCGGGGAAACTCAGTTGGATATCGCCGACTCGAACGCGGGCGCTGACGGAGACCGGGTTCCACAAGAGCTCCATTACAGCCGGGCCTGATGGCGGAATATCCCCCGAACCGAAGAGGTTACCTTTTGCATTCATCAAGCTCAGCTTCCCTCCGCTGATCCCGAGGCTCAGCCATTCTTGATCATTGCAAAAAATCGCGATCCCATAAGCAGTGACTCCCGCTTCCGGCGTGAGTTCAACACGCCATCGCCCCTCATGTTCGCGAATGCGTTGCCCAATCAAAGCAGGGGCTTGTTCCGTATCGTCCCAGGCGTGGGGTTGAGCCCGGAGGAAGGGTTTTTCCGAATGCACCTCTTCTGTGAGAGATTCGGGAGCGGTCCGCAGAGATAGCCATTGATTTTTTGGCTGCGGTGGAGCCGAAGGGTTTCCCGGAAAGTCCACCGTGCTGCTGAGCCTGCCTTGTCCCGGTGCAAACAAGGGCCAATCACTGCCCTCCCATGCGACTGGCAGGAGCCAGGTTTCACGCCCCAACAAGCGGCACCCTTCGACCCGGCGTTCAGCCAGACAACAGGCCCACCACGAGCCGTCCGCGCGCTGCATCAAATCGGCGTGACCGACGCATTGGATGGGCTCCCGCCTTCCCAGGTGACGATGGGTAAGCAATGGATTGGCCGGACAGGAAGCGTAGGGTCCCGTGATTTCGCGGCTGCGGGCCATCGTGACGGAGTGATTCGGACCGGTTCCCCCTTCGGCGATCATGAGCCAATACCACCCGTCCTTCCTGAAGAGACGCGGCGCTTCCGCTGTGGCCGCGCCGACCATGGAACCATGCCAGAGCAGATAAGGCCCCTTGATAGGCTGAAATGTCTCCGTGTCCAGCTTCCAGAGCTGGATGGAGCGGGTCCCGCCGTGTGCATGCTCCGCTACGGGCAAATCATTGAGAACCAGCCACAACGATCCATCCTCGTCCACAAAGGGTGTCGGATCGATTCTTCCAATAGACTCCGGGAGGAGAACCGGTCTCGACCAACCCTCCGCCGGATCGACGCTCGTGCAGACGAAATTCACAAAACGCTGTTTGCGACGATCAACGAGGGTGCAGGTGAGCAGAAATCGGCGCCCATCATGGCGGATTCCCGGAGCATACAATCCGTCGTCGCAGGCGAGGCCCCTGAAATCGAGGACCGTGTTGTCGGGAATGACGGGGGGCAGCGGATCCCACTGGCAAAGATCCCGCGAGCGATAAACGGGTAATCCCGGCAGCCAGGCAAATGTTGAGGTGACCAGATACGTCCATTCGCCGACCCGCACCCACGACGGATCCGGATGGAACCCTCTCAGCACCGGATTAAAAATCATGAATGAGGATCTGGTAAGCCCGGCGCAGTACCGCAATCTTTTACCAGCGCGATCCCGCACACCGGCTCTACCACATGGTAATCATTCGCTTGCAACCAATTCCCATTAGAATGCCTCGACTCCATCGTCTTCCCCGCCGGATCTGGTTCACTCGAATGAGTCAATAATAGTTTACACAGAATACGATTGGGGGGATGCAGAAAAAGGCCATCCACATTGCTGTGGATGGCCTTCGAGGGAAAAGGTCCATGTAAAACTCAGCCCCGGCGGCGGCGGTAGGCGACAAAGCCGAGGGCCAAGAGGCCGATGAGCGCGGCGTAGGTGGAGGGCTCGGGAATGGCCGTGACGACGAGGTTGTCGATGTCAAAGCTGGTTCCCCGGTTGTTGATGCCAATCCAGACCTGATCCAACTCAAAATCGAGCGAAGTGGTGATCACAAACGGGTTGAAGGTCAGCGCTCCGTAGGTCGAGGTGAGGGTGTATTGATCCGCAGCTGTTCGTTCGATGCGGAGGTTGGCGGCGGTCCAGGTGTTGCTCACAATCATGGCACCGGTGGTGTTGGCAGTGCTGACGGACGGTGCATCGGCGAGGAATTGATTGCTTGTGGTGGAGAGGTCCGCAGCCAGACGAGAGTTATTATTCCCCGTGTTTGTTCCGGCGACAAAGAAACCGACGGCTTCGTTCACGTTCGCACCGGACTCGAAGAGGCCGAAGCGGAGATTACGGTTGCCGTTGTTTCCTGCAGATGTGCGGAAATCGAGGGAGATTTCAGCATAGTCGCCGATGCTGCTCAGGGAGATGGTGGAAGGCAGATTCGCGGTGAAGAAACTGGTCGTGCCGGCGGAATGGCCGTAGCTCAAATACTCCCCGGGATTTCCTCCGGAGGCTCCGACGCCGAGCGAAGTGCTGGTTGTGTTGCTCAGGGGGCCGTAGTCAACGACCGAGCTGACAACGCCGGTCATGGCGTCAAAGGTCGCCGAACTGAAGTTGTCGGAGAGAATGGTCACCTGGCCGTGTGCGGCAGTGAGACCGGCGAGGAGAGAGGTGGTGAGGGCGAGTTTTAATTTCATAAGTAATGAATCGATGTTTTGGGTTCGGGTGTAGAATTGAGTTGTCGAATGACACTTTCATTCTAGTTGAGCCGGTGGATACGGTCTTCCGTTTGCGTGCAGGAAAAGCTTCCGTTTTGTGGCGGATTCGTGGAGGGACGGCCTGCGGTCTTTTTCACAGAAAACGAAGGAGCGTTTCCCTGTGGGCCCCGTTCGGGGTGCGTTGTCCAAGACTACCGTTGGTGTTTTTTGCGGTATTCGCTTGGGGAGCAGTCGAAGCGAGCGCGAAACCGTTCGCTCAGGTCGGCATGCTTGTTAAACCCGCAATTTTGCGCGATCTCGGAGACCGTGAGACCGGTTTCCCTGAGGAACTTTTCCGCGCGGCGCAGGCGCAGACCAAGGGTGAACTCTTGCAGAGATTCCCCGCGCGCTTTGAGAAATCGGTCCGAAAGGGTGCGTCGGGGAACGTGGAGGCGGTTCATCAGATCCTTTATCGAGGGCGCGCGTCCGGCATCGACTTCGGCGGCGGCCCGTCGGGCAAGGAGGGCGACAAGGGGATCGGCACAGGCAAACCCACCTGTTGAGGCATGCTCGCAGAGGTGCGCGCCGGGAACCTTTTCCACTGAACCGGGGCGGAAGCCGCCCTCGGCAACCGCCCGCCAGAGGCACTCGGCGGTCTGCGTGCCCACACCTTCAAAGGCCGGGCGCACCGAGGTGATCATGGAATACTTCGAAGCGCGCCCTTCAACCCCGGCGAGGTCGTCCACACCGACAATTCCGTGTTGTGCGGCACCGGCCGGGTTGATCGCCTCCAGTGCCTGAGAAAGCGTGAAGGCCAGACCATCGTTGGCGCAGAAGTAGCCGACGCTCGGACCCGTTTGATCAAGCCATGCGCGCACCTGGGCGTGCCCGTCCGCCATCGCCTTGTCGGGATTGGCCCCCACTCCATAGGCAAAGGCAAACTCATGATTGAGCGACTGCCCCCGACTCGCCAAGGCGCTGCGGAACCCTTCGGCCCGCTCACGGGAAAAGGCCGAGCTGGGATCGGCCACGAAGGCGAATTCGTGAAACCCGCGCTCGCACAAATGATCAGCCGCAAACCGACCGATTTCATCGTTGTCGTATCGGATGTTGATGGCGAAGGGGACCGGCTGGAGGCGGTGCGAGTAGTTGACCACCGGACAGGGAATTGCTTCCACCTCCCGCAGCTTCTCGAGGTTGGCGATGGGCACAGCGAGCCCGCGCACCTCCGGATCGAGAAAAGTCTGCGGTGGAACAAAAAATGCGCACCGAACAGGCAAGTCCGAAAGCGCCCGCCAGCGTTCGAGAAAGGCTGTTTCGATAACCGCCGCGTGGGCAAGCCCGACAAAGCGGTTGAATATAATGAAGCCTTTCATGCTCCTTCACTGAAACGGATCAGCCCAAGAAACGGAAGCGGAAACGCTGCCACCGGCGGGGCTTTTCGGGCGGGAGTTCAAGAACTTCCATGCTTCCTGGGTCAACCCGCCCCCGGACGAGGACCTAGACAAAACCCTGACACCCAAAGACAACGGACTGTCGCAGAACCCTTCCGTCGGGCAAGGGGGATCTGGCGACCAATCGAATGAATGACCCTGGGCCGGAGCTTCGCCCGCCTTCATGGGTAGGGCTGGAGTCTTTCCCTGCATCAACCGCTGTCAGGAACGGTTTGGCTGTGAGGCGATCCATTTCGGGTTAATCGGTTTGCCAGGTTCGCTGCGTGATCACCGGCCCGAGTGGGACTCGGCGAACTGGAACACCTGCGCGGTGAAGTTCTATCGCCTCCGACCCATTTGCTTATTCTGTGGCAGGCGGATTCTGTCATGCTAATTTCTTGCGTGTCCAGTTCTTCGGGGAAGATCAGCTTGGAGGGCGGATTGAAGCTGGCTTCGAGGGCATTGTCTTCACCGGTTGCAGGCTCGACCCCGCGCAGGACCACGCCATCGCGGCGATGAGGTATGCGACACCGTTGGGGACGCCGTCCCCATCCGGGTCATCGGTCATGGCCCGCTGATCGGGGGGGAATGGCGGAAGAGTCAAAGGTGGCCATCCACTCATCGAAGGTGAGGGCGGCGGCGCTTGTGGAAGCGGTGAGGTAGGCGAGGAGACGAAGCCTGCCTCGGGTATATGAATTGGGTGGAGATTTCACTTTTGATTTTTGGGATTTCTTGAGATGCGGCGGTGGAGGGTCGGGCACCGGGCGCAAAAGCGGAGCCCACAATACTGAATTATGTTTCATAATGGTTTGAGAATGAATGCTGGAAGTAAGTTGATGAAACCATGACCAGTTTATCCCATTCGCGCTTCAGTGGAAGTAGCTCTTAGCGGCCAAAATTTAAACATTTGCGCCATCCAGGCTAGGGTCACGATCTCCGTGACTTCGGGAAATCCGGCAAAAGTCTGCCGCAATCGGCGATTTGTTCCCAAGGGGGAAGCGTCTGATCATTCGCAAGCGGAGGCTCACGATTCCCGCAACCCGCCGCGCCTTTGAGCGGCGTTTTCGCAAAGCGGTCACAACTGGCTTGATGGCCAGATTATCAAGGTTTGTATTGACCGCGCCATTACCTTCCTGGAGAAATCAGTTTTCATGATTGGGGGAAATTGCCGAGCGATGCGGCTTTGGCTCGATTTAATTCTTTCCCCGCGCCTTCAAACAAGCCGCCGGACAAAGTCCCCTCTGGGTAAAGCAGCGCCCAAGGACGTCCATGAGTGCGCCGCTCTCGTTCAAGAAAGATGAATCTCAATCCGGCCGAGCGGGTTCGATTGCAAGCCGGTGAAAGCCTGTTTCCCCAGGGTTCAGGACAACGCCATACTCCGGTTGGGTGCCGACCATTAGGGTTGTCGCCCCGGCGGTTCGGGGAACCCAATTGAGAAGGTCGGTGGAAAACTCCACCACGAGGGAAAGATCGGGTCGATCAGTGGCGGGGGCAAAGCGGAAAACCAAATCTTCTCCCCTTCGTTCGATGCTGGGCGCAGCCGGTGACGCGTGAAAGGTCCCGGGCACTGTCGGGTCGAGACCGAGGGCGTAGAGCCATATATTGAGAACGCCGTCACCGCTGTAGTCATCCTGCGGACCGGTATTGGGGGCACCGGCGGGAAAGGCCGTCGTGCTCCAGGAAGCGTAGCCGGCTACGGGTGCGGTCTCGATGGTCAGGACGCCGCTTTGCGGGTCGAAACTCCCCGAGAAACCGGGCGGAGCGGAAATGCCGGAAAAGGGGCCACCGTGCCATCGGCGGAGGCGGGAAAGAGGCGATATTGCCCGGCTCCAAAGCCATCGCCGGCCTCCACCGCGAGCACGCCCCCGATCGCGAGTTCGCCTGCGGTCACCTTCGGCAATACTTCATCGGCCACCCCTAGAACGACCTGCAGGGTCGTCCCCGCAGGCGTTGACAAAGTCTCCGAGACCGCCAGGCGACCCGGACCCACGCGCACTGTTGCCGCGTCCATAGCCGTAATATGGTGAACGTGAAACGTTTGCCCGGTCGGCGCTTCAAAGGCGACCTGACCGCCTCCCGTCAGGAGAAGAGAGAGGTGGTTTCCGGCGTTGACCATGCGCCCGCCCGGCCACGTTTGAAAGGGGTCGGTGAGGAACACGACGGCACCCTCTTCGACGAGGAAGGTCGAATTAAACACGTAGCCCTGTGCATCGTCGAGGATGAGTGTGCCGGGGCCCCGTTTCGTTAGGGTGGTTCCGGGAGTGGTGGAACCAAATCCGACATCCTCACCCGGACGGTTGACCGGAATCGAGAGCAAGTCCGTCTCCGCCGTGAGGGTCCAGTTCCGGCTCCAGAAAATGCCCCCGTCGTATTCCTGATTTTGGGAACGCACAATCCAATGCGCCCCTTCCCCTTGGTCGAAGATGAGGAGCCCGTGGTGTGTAGGCCCCCCATTGGAAAGGCGTTTGTGAATGGTCGGGAGGTTCCGCGTCGCATTCGTGATCAGCGTCATGTCTCCCACCCGGAGGGTCGAGAGCCCGCCCACCGGTTGTTCGGCGGTGCCCATGTCCGCGTTAAAGTCCGCATGGAATTCGAGAACATTGTCGGGGTGGCCATCGCCACGGGCGAAAAAAGCGCGGGCGCGAATGATGTCGCGCATCTGGTTGTTCACACGCGCCTCCGGTCCAAAGAGAAAGCGCGCTCCCCCGCTCACAAAAAGGTTGTGGGTGGTGTTTGACCCCCATCCGTCCCAAAAGCCGTTAAAGGTAACCTCTGTCCCCGCATCCATAGCAGAAATGACAATGCGGCCGTTTGTCTGGTCGGCGAGGGTGACGTTTTGCCGCATCTCGATAGGCGCGCCGGTGGCAAAGACGAGCCCGTTCACGCCTGCGCCCGAAGTGCCGAGATTGGGCATGGCAAAGGTTCCCTCGCCCGACAGATTGCCCGTGATCGTGAGGGGATTGGCTCCGGGCGTAACGACCCCATCCAAGCGCAAATCGGACACCGTGGTGGAGGCATTGACGGAAACACTCCGGCCGGTAGGGATCCATGCCCCGCGACCCTGTATCCAGTTTGTGGACACATCACCGTCAAGCCAGCCGTCGGCTTGATGCCAGTTGCCGGAGGAGATGCGCACGAGATCAGATCCGTGCACAATCAAGGGAAGGAATAACGGTACGGCTAGGGAGAGCCGGGCCGCCTTGGGGATAAGGCGGGGAAGGGGGATCATAAGATATACCGTGCCAACCAAACGCGCTTTGGCAAGGCCCATCGGCAGGCGGATTCGGGGCACGGCCCGGGACGGACACTTTGCCCGGTAGCCTAACGTCCTTGGTGTCCCGTTTTCGTCTTCAGTTTCGTTTCGAGGCGGTCACGACCTTCGCGAAGTCTGCCCCGCCGTCCCTAACAACCGGTTTGGCCTTCTTTCCCCTCCGAAAACCCAGCCAACCGTTTGCCGAGCAAAAACTCTCCACCCACGCAATCGAACCGACCACCCACCCCTCGCTGAAAGCGCGGATCTTCGAATGAAGCCCCGATATTTCGGTCACCAGAGCGGGCGATTGCCTCTCCTGGTCCTCTGCCGCTCTGAGAGGTCTGTGGTTGTCTCCCTGTTGGGATCGCCCGCCCGGCCCCATCCGGCTGCCCAACCGTGCCCGGTAACGCTCGTGCCATCGGGTCGTCCAGGTCGGCCCGCCCTCGATCCGGGCAATCCCCCGCCGCGCCGCCGAGCCACCTGCGCAAGCCTCCCCGAAGCCGCTGAATCCATAGTCGCTCGCGTCCTCCACCAATCCCGCCCGCACCGGGTTCAAATCAATATACGCCGCCACCATCCTTTGCGCCGCCGTATCCGCTTCCACGATCACACTGCGGAAACGCTCCGCCCAGAAGGTGCCCACTGTCCCGCGCTTCCGATTATACCACAAAGTGAAGCGCGTTTTCACCTCCCGCATGAAAACGGAGACGTCTCCCATCCGCGCCTTCAAGCGGCGACGTATCCCCTCTGCGGAGTTCCCGTTCTTCTTCAGAATGACCTCCAAATCATCCGCATCCAAGCCCAGTGAAGCACAACGCGTCCCCCCATACAGCGCCCGAAACCGCCCCACCAGCCCCGCGTCGTCCAAATCCTCCGTCTCCTTCGGATCCAGCCGCACGAAGATGTGGAAGTGATTCGCCATAAAGCAATACGTCAGCACTTCCATCCCCGCGAACGCCGCCTGCGAGCGCATGATATGCCGCATCGCCTTCATCGCCTCTTCATCCATCAGCCACCTTTTCTGCACCACCCTTGAAATAAGGTGGTGGCAAGCCAGTCGTGGATACTTTAATCTCCGGCAAAATTTTCTGCTCATCCAGCCATCCAAACGATAGAAATACAGAACTCAATGCAAATATTCAGAACATTTAAAAACGTGAGGAACGGGGCCGGTTTCTGGCAGGCATTGGGATCGTGCGTGGGCTCTGCTGGGCAGGAGGCCAGTTTTTCTTGACTGATTCGCGGGGGTAATGATAGCTATAAGAAGTTCTGCTAATTTTTCTTTGTGTGTGTGGTCATCCCGGCAGCTTTCGGGCTTGTTCGCCTCATTTTCGAGGTTTCTCAGCTGGGAGGGCTTTTTACCATCCAACCCCCCCATCGATATGTCTAAGACGCCTCTCTGCTTCTCTCGCTTCTTTCGTTCACGCGTCCGCGCCGTGATTTTTCTAAGCCAGTTTGCCGTGATTGCGGTGGCCACGCTGCATGCGGATCCCCGCGCGGCCGAGGTGGTGGGTCCCGTGGAGTCGGGAGCCTCCGCGCTGGGTTTGGTGCATTGGGGTGACGAAGGGGGGGCGTATGCCTGGGAGCGTTCGGGTGACCTCGCTGATTGGACGGTGGTGGGACGTTCCCAGTCCGATGTGGAGGATGGGGAGCGTTTCCTTTTTGAAGATCGGGATTTCCTTTTTGCCGTCGCCCCCGCCTTTTATCGTGCCGTGGGCGGCGTGCCGGAGTGCGCGCTGGAGTGGAGAGAGGATCCGGCACCGGAGGTGGAGGCCTTGGGGTTCGCCCCCTTTAACGAAATTTCATGGGCGGAAATCTGCGACGATGACTCGGCGGATATCGTCTACACCTTGCGGATTCATCCGACCACACCGGATGGCATGGGTGGGCTGGTCGCCCTGCCGGGCATATGGATGGAGGTTCCCGACATTTCAGGTAATTCCTGGTTGCTCGATCCTCTGGGTTTGCCCGATTTGCTGCCGCCCTTTGCGTTTTCGGTCCTGGCGGAGACACCTGAATGGCGGGTGCTCTCGCGTCCAGTGATTTTCTGGCCGGCGGAATGGGAGGTGATGGATTTTCCGGATGAAGATTCGCTTTTTTCGCTGATGTCCCAACCGGCCAGCTGGAATGATTACATTCGCCGCGCGGAGGAGTTGCGCCGGCGCATTGCGGAGCTGTATGAAGCCTTGCGCGACAACCCCCTCGTGGCCGATGCCGCCCTGATCGACCAAATCGCCCGCATGTTGGCCGACTGGGACTTACTGCAGGAATACGTCCTCGCCCTGGCAGAGGAACAGATACCTGACTTTGAAGATCCCGAGGTGCTCGCACGGGTCGTCTGTCTGCTGATTGATATTATTGAGTTCCTCTTGCGAGAAGACCGGGGGATGAACGGTGCCAACCGCCAAGCTTTGCGGGATTTCGTGGCCGAACTGAAGGAATTGAAGGAGCTGATGAAGGAGGCCAGCGAAGAGCTGGAAACCCTCGTTGAAAAACTGCGGGAACTGATCGAAGCAGCAAAGGAACTGGCTGAAGATCCCCTCGGGTTCCTTGCTGACCGGGCGCGCGACCGGCTCTTGGAACGCCTGCGCGACGCGCTCATCCGTCGATTTGGCGCAAGTGTGGTGAACCCTGTCCTCTCCATCTTGTCCACCATGGGCACGGCCGCTGACGCGATTTTGAAGGCCAACTCCATCGCGGAATTGGAGCGCCAGGCCAACCTACTGGTTTTGCAGGGCATTGCCGCCCAACCCGCGGAATTCAACACGCGCCGGGATTTCATCCTGGATGGGATTCCCGCGCGCTTTCTTAGCTGTTCCGTGCGCTTCGGCTACAAGCGCGTGTGTTTTGTGCCAACTCCCGGCGGGCAACCCGGCGAAGGCAGTTTTACGGAATTTGACCTGCCCTTCGCCGATGGAAGCGACACGCGCACGGTTCCCATCGGGCCCGGTCGTTTCCGGGTTTCTTCGGTGCTTTCCGCCGCCCATGTCACGTGCCCCCCGGGAGCCGGGCCCTGTTACGTGGTGGTGTATTACGAAATTATTTGCCCGGATGGCACGGGTACCAGCCAAGGCAGTCCGGCTCTGGGCACGGGAGCGATCCGCTGCCCGTAGTCCCGGGCCGTTCCCGCATGTCCCATTTCGCCCACGGGGGGGGGCGGTGTCTGCGTGCAGGTGGCGCGTCGGCTTGGAGGGGAGTCGACCGCATGGGGAGAGGCTTGGCATGGCGGCGCGCAAAATTTCGGGAAAAGCACCTTGACAGGCTTTGTCGGGCAGTCTTTTTTCTTCCCTTTTCTCAAATGAAGTCGTGACCGGTCACACCTTCATTCGTTTCTTAAACCGTTTTCGAATCGTTATTTATGCCACGTATTCTCGGCGTTGATATTCCTGCCAACAAGAAGATTCCGTTCTCCTTGCGCTACATCTATGGTATTGGCCCGACTGTGTCGGACAAACTGGTGCGCATGGCCGGGATCGATCCTGACCGTCGCGCCCACACGCTGACGGAGGAGGAACTGAATAAAATTTCCGAACTCGTCGTTGCCGAAGGGCATCTCGTCGAGGGCGATCTCCGCCGTGAAATCGCGGGCAACCTGAAGCGCCTGCAGGCCATCCAGTGCTACCGCGGTATCCGCCACCGGCGGGGTCTGCCCGTGCGCGGCCAGCGGACGAAGTGCAATGCCCGCACCCGCAAAGGCAAGCGCAAGACGGTGGGCGTGCAGAAGAAATCCTGATTTTTTTAGTCTAGTTTTTAGTATCCAAATCATATGAGTGAAGAAACCAAGAAGGAGCTGAACGAGTCTCCTGCTGCGGAAAAAGAAACCCCCGCAGCCGCCCCGGCCGAAGCTGCCGTCGGTGCCGACACCGGTGAACGGGAAGAGAAAAAGCCCAGCGCGCCCACCGCCGCTGATCTTTTGAAGAGCGATATCGACCTCAACGTTCGCAAAGCCAAGGGCAGCAAGAACGTTACCAGCGGAATCGTCAACATCCTCGCCACCTTCAATAACACGAAAGTGAGCTTCTGCGACCGGCAGGGGAACATCATTTCGTGGTCGAGTGCCGGGAAGATGAATTTCCGCGGGAGCCGCAAATCCACTGCCTATGCCGCCCAAGTGGTGACGCAGGACGCCGGCAAGGTGGCCCTGTCCCACGGGATGAAGGAAGTGGAAGTGCGCGTGAAAGGTCCGGGCATGGGGCGGGATTCCGCCATCCGCGCCATTCAATCGCTGGGCATGACCGTGTCCACGATCATCGACGTCACGCCGGTGCCGCACAATGGTTGCCGCGCGAAAAAGCGTCGCCGCGTCTAAATCTTCAAAAATTTCTCTTTAACCGTTTTTCCCCATGGCCCGTTACACAGGACCCACGACCCGCATTAACCGCCGTTTCGGCATGTCGATCTTCCCGCCCAGCAAGGCGCAGGATCGGAAGCCGCACCCTCCCGGCCAACACGGCCCGCGCCTTCGCCGCAAGCTCTCGGAGTATGCCCTTGGCCTCTCTGAGAAGCAAAAACTCCGCTACCTCTACGGTCTCACCGAGAAGCAGTTCCGCCGCACCTTCGAGCGTGCCAAGAGCCAGCGCGGGGTCACGGGGGACATCTTTGTGCAGCTGCTTGAGACGCGTCTGGATGCTGTCATTTACAGCTGTGGGTTTGCCAAGACGCGGCGGCAGGCCCGTCAGTTTGTTGGCCACGGTCACGTGAAGGTGAACGGGCGGAAGACGGATATTCCCAGCTTTGAGGTTTCGCCCGGCGATGTCATTGAGGTGAAGGAGTCTTCCTCTTCCCGGCAGTTGGCTACCCGCGCCCTCGAAGACACGCGCATTCGCACGGTCCCCAACTGGATCACGCGCAATGATGATGCGCTCACGGCCACGATCTCGCGTGCGCCTACGGCTGACGATGTGGAAACGGGCGTGAACGTCCAGCTCATCGTTGAGTTCTACAGCCGCTAATCCGGGCCCTTCCGGTCCCGACCTTTTTTCTCGATTCAACACGCATCTTCCCGCAATCGACCATGGCCACCCGTCTAGGTAAATTCCAGCTTCCCAACCGACTCACCAAAGACGAAGAGTCGTCCACCGATGTTTACGCCAAGTTCACGGCTGAACCCTTCGAAACCGGCTACGGCCACACCATTGGCAACAGTCTCCGGCGTGTGCTGCTCAGCTCGATCGAAGGAGCCGCCATTGCATCCGTGAAGATTGAGGGGGTGCAGCACGAGTTCCAGAGCATCGAAGGCGTTGTCGAAGACGTCACCGAAATCGTTCTCAACCTCAAAAAGGTGCTCGTGGTCTCTCAGCGGCGCGACCCTGTCACGCTCATGATCGATGTCACCCGCGAGGGCGAAATCACGGCGGCGGACATTCAGGGCGATTCCAACATCAAGATCATGAACCCGGAGCAAGTGATTTGCAC
Source organism: Opitutales bacterium (assembly GCA_020831585.1). Taxonomy (GTDB): domain Bacteria; phylum Verrucomicrobiota; class Verrucomicrobiia; order Opitutales; family Oceanipulchritudinaceae; genus JAFIGE01. The sequence continues at coordinate 14,799 of JAFIGE010000076.1, forward strand.
GCTCGACCGGGAACAGCGCTTTGTGGCCACTCTCGAAGTGAAGAATGGCCGGGGTTACGTGAGCGGAGAGGACAACAAGACGCCTGAGCAACCCATTGGGGTGATCGCGATTGATTCACTCTTCAGCCCGGTGCGCCTGGTGAAGTATGCCGTGGAAAATACCCGCGTGGGTCAGATGACGGACTACGATAAGCTCATCCTGGAGATTTGGACGGACGGCCGGAACAATCCGGACGACTGCCTCAAGCAGGCCGCCGCCATCCTCAAGCACCACCTCGACGTCTTTGACAACGTGAGTGAGGGCGTGATCGAGTTCGAGAGCGAGCAGGCTGAAGTGAGCGAGGAGCAAAACAAGCTCCGTAAGCTCCTCAACATGTCCGTGAACGAAATCGAGCTTTCCGTGCGCGCGGCCAATTGCTTGAACAACGCCAACATCACGACGGTCGGCGAGCTCGCCATGAAGTCGGAGCAGGAGATGCTCAAGTATCGGAACTTCGGCAAGAAGTCCCTTAACGAAATCAAGGCCAAGCTCGAACAACTTGGACTCAGCCTTGGCATGAAAATCGACGAGCGCCTCCTTGAAAGCCGCACCGATTTCTAGTCCGGCAAACTCCCTTCCTTTTAATCACCTGAATTTAATTCGCATCCCGGAACCATCTCCATGCGTCACCTGAAACACCGTCATTCCCTCGGCCGGACCAAAGAGCACCGCGCCGCCCTCATGGCCAACCTTGCGGCGGCCCTCCTTACCCACGGCAAGATCCAGACCACCCTCGCCAAGGCGAAGGCCCTGCGTCCCTTTGTGGAAAAGATCATCACGCTTGCCAAGCGCGCCCACGGAGCCTCCCCCGAGCGTGCCCTGCACCTCCGCCGCCTCGCCATGGCCCGCGTGCGCGATAAGGACGCTGTGGCCAAGCTTTTTCGTGAGCGCGCGTCCGAGTTCACCGCCCGTACGGGTGGCTACACCCGCATCTATAAGCTCGGTGCCCGCATCGGCGACGGTGCGGAGATGGCCGTGATTCAGTTAATTGCCGCTTCCGACGAGGGCTACCCGAAGAAGGGTCGCAAGCCCGCCGCCAAGAAGGCTCCGGCAACTGCCGCTGAAGCCCCCGCTGAAGAAGCGCCAGTCGCTGTCGAGGAGGCTCCGGCCGAAGTCGTCGCCGAAGAAACCGCCGCCCCCGAAGCCACAGAAGAAAAGAAGGACTGAGTCTTCCCGCTTCCTCCCGCGCGGAATTTTTGCAAACCGGCCTGTTCCCTCTGTGGAACTGGCCGGTTTTTTTTGGACGGGTGATCGAGGGCTCTGGCTATCGGTGGTTCAAAGGCGGAATGCAGGATGTGAGCAGGCACCTCTTGTGGTGATAGACGGGAAGGCACTCTGATGTTGTGGGACAGGGGTCGGTTCGGGGATCTTTTCACCGTTTGCGGGAATGCGTTGCTTTCAGGGCGCAATTCGTTTCGCTCCTGACTTGTGGTAGAGAGCACAGCAGCTCCGGCGAAGACCCTCGGGCAGTGGATGCGCGCGCGCAGCCTTGCTCTGGCCCTCATTGCCCAGGCGCTTGTGATTGTGATCGCGATTCTGATTGTGGTGATTGTGCCCTCGCCCAAAGAACCGGATTTCCAGGCGGCGCGGACGATCTTTCTCCCCCAGCGGGAACTGGAGCACCGTATGGCGGTGTCCGACTTCCAGCAAGTCACCCAACCCCCGGTCATGCGCGAGCGCCTCGTTTCCTCGGCTCTCATGCCGGAGAACATGCCTATGCTCCCGGCCTTGCCGAGGGTTGAGTTCAGTTCCGTCGCCGATACCCCCTTGCTCGATGCCAACGCCCTTCTGGGGCAGTCGGGGCTCATGGGCTCTTTGTCGGCGGCGACCACGGAGTTTTCTTCCATTTCCTTCTTTGGCATCGAAGACCGGGCCGAGCGGGTGGTCATCTTGTTCGATATTTCGACGTCTGTGAAAAACAAGGTGGAGCGGGCGGGGCTCTCCATGGAGCGCATCCGCGAGGAGACGTCGAACCTCATCCGCGAACTCAACGCCAACACACTCTTCGGGCTCATCCAGCACGCGCGCAATTACAGCCCCTTTCGCGATTATCTGGTGGCGGCCACGGTGGAGAACAAGGAGGCTGCGCTGAGGTGGCTCGATAACGAGTTTCGCACCGATGGCATGAGCGCCCCGGGCTGGCGGCGGGGCAATCCCAATGGCATCCAATCCGTCCTCGAAGCTGCCTTCAGTCTCGATCCCGCGCCCGATCTGCTCATTCTTGTTTCAGACGGGGACTATTTCCGCACTCCGCCGGGCGGGGGTTCCGAACGGGTGCCATGGCGCGAAGTGGATGCGGATCTGCGGCGTCTGCAGGAGGGGCTGCCGGAGCCGGCGCGCCTGCATTTTGTGGGCTTTCTTATGCGCCCGGGCGACCGCACCGAAATGCAGCGCCTCACGCGCCTTTATCAGGGGCGGCTGCGGGAGTTCCGGTAGTTTTGGCCCGCCTGACCGAAATCGTTTGCCCGTGTGCATTTGGGGGCTTTTGTCAGTTGGATGAATCATCCTTTTCTCGATCCGGCTTTGGAGGTTCGCTGGACCCGGCTCACGCCCGACCGCGTCGTTCCCGACATTCGTGAGGCTCTGCGGCGGGCGGAGGATCGGTTGGCCGCCATCCGCACACAAGATCCGGCCTCCGTGACCTTTGCCTCGACTATTCTCGCCCTCGATGAGGCCACTGTGGAACTCAACCGGGCGTGGGGGTGGGTGAGCCACCTCGATTCCGTCAACAACGGACCTGAGCTGCGGGCCGCCCGCAATACGCTCCTTCCTGAAGTGACCGATTTCTTCACCAAACTGCCCCTGGATGAAGGCTTGTGGCGCGTCATCAAGGCGTTTGCCGACACGGCGGAGGCGCGCGATCTGGAGGGGGTGGAAGCCCGCCTCCTCGAAGAGACGCTGAAGGATTTCCGCACAAGCGGGGCGGATCTGGATGCCGCAGGAAAAGTCCGCATCCAGGCCCTCGAATCGGAGATGGCCACTGTCGCCCAGAAGTTCAGTGAAAACGAACTCGATGCCACCAACGCCTACGAGCTGATCATCGAGGATGCAACGCGCTTGCGCGGGCTTCCGGCGTCGTTTGTCGAGGCTGCCCGTGAGAGCGCGGAGCAGAATGGTCATCCCGCCGCCAAGGGCAAGGTATTCTATCGCTTCACTTTGCAGGCTCCGTCGATCTTCCCTGTTCTCAAATACGTCGACGATGCCGATCTGCGCAAAGAGCTGTGGGAGGCTTCCTCGCGGGTGGGGCGGTTTGATCCGCACAACAACACCGATGCCATCCGGAGTCTCTTTCGCCTGCGTCATGAGAAGGCGCAGCTCCTTGGTTACCGGCATTTTCCCGACTTTGTCCTTGAGCGGCGCATGGCTCGCTCCGGGGAGGCGGCGCTCGCCTTTGTCGAGGATCTTCACGCAAAGACGAAGGCCGCCTTCGATGCGGAAAACGCCGAACTCGAAGCCTTCCGCAGCAGGCACAGCGGCGAGACCGGCCCCCTGGCCCCGTGGGAGCAGGCTTACTGGGCGGAGAAACTCCGCCGCGAGCGCTTCGACTTCGATGAGGAGGCCCTGCGGCCGTATTTTGCGGTGGATTCGGTCCTCGACGGCATGTTCACCATCACCGGCCGGATCTTTGGTCTGCGCGTGGCGCAGCGCACTGGCGGGAAGCGGCCGGAGGTCTGGCACGATGATGTGCAATTCTACGATGTCTTTGACGCCGCCTCCGATGCGCACCTGGGGTCCTTTTACACGGACTGGTTTCCGCGCAAATCGAAGCGCAGCGGAGCCTGGATGCACGATCTGGCCGAGGGCAACCGCCACCCCTCCCGCGCATCCACGCCCCACCTCGGGCTCATGGCGGGCAACATGACGCCACCCTCCGGCGGTCGACCGGCTTTGCTTTCCCATTCGGATGTGGAGACGATCTTTCACGAGTTCGGCCACCTCCTGCATCACATTCTCGGCGATGTGCCTTACCGCAGCCTCAATGGCACCTCCGTCGCCTGGGATTTCGTCGAGCTGCCCTCGCAGCTTCTGGAAAACTGGTGCTGGGACCGGGCGGCGCTCGACCTCTTTGCGCGGCATTACAAGACCGGCGAAACGATTCCGGAGGAGCTTTTCCAAAAGATGATCGCCGCGCGCCGCTTTCATGCCGCCCGTGGCCAAATGCGCCAGCTTTCCTTCGCCAAGATGGATCTGGCCCTCCATCTCCAACCCGAGCGCGCCGCGAGCGCGGATCTCGATGCGCTCTGCCGTGAGTTGCTCGATGGTTACCTCGTGCCTTCTTCCGTGCCGGTGCCGCCCATCCTTTACCGCTTCGGCCACCTGTTTGGCGATCCGCTGGGATACGCTGCCGGCTACTACAGCTATAAGTGGGCGGAGGTGTTGGATGCGGATGCCTTCAGCCGTTTCCAGGGGGAAGGTATCCTCAATCCCGATACCGGAGCCGACTTTCGCCGCCACATTCTCTCCGCCGGAAACAGCGATGATCCGGCCATTCTCTACCGCCGCTTCATGGGGCGCGATCCCGACCCCGACGCCCTTCTGCGCCGCCTCGGCCTCATCGGGGCCTGAGGGACGCAGTCAGCAAAGCGGAGGGTATTCAGGGGGCAGGCAGGTCGCCCTCAACGCAGCGAGTGCACGCCATCGTCGCGATCTTCGCCGGGGATTTTCTTGGGCCGCTTCGTATGTTTGGGGAAATACATCTCCTTGTGTTCGCGTATCCATTCTTCCACAAAAGCCGGGCTGCCGATGATGCCGCTTTTCGGTAGAGTCAGTATCTCGCCCTCTTGCAGACCTTCCTGGACCGCCGCCTTTTTCTTTGTTGCGGCCTCCCCTGGCGCACCAATGAGCGTGTGGTGGCGATACGTTTCCTCCATTTCCGCGCGGTGCAGCCGTTCGCTCTTCAAGTAGACTTCGAATACCGGATGCCCTTCCAGCGACCCGGATGCGTTCCAAGTTTCACCCAGACTGGAGAACGGGTAGTCCACCGGATCATCCACCAACCTCACCCGCACCGGACGCAAATCGATATACGCCGCCACGGTTGCGAGAGGGCGCGGTGCGTTTTCCACCAGCGTGCTCCGGTAAATCTCCGCCCAGATCGTCCCGTAGCGCCCGTGTGTGCGGTTGTAAAAGAGAGCGAATCGCTGCTTGAGGATTTTCATGAACATCGACAACGACGCCATGCGCCCGCCGATATGGGCGCGCATCGCCTCGCGCACCTCGCCGCCTTCGGCCAGCGCCGCTTCCACCCACTCCTGCGAGATCACACCCCTCTGAGCGCGTTTCGGGTAGATCTTGCGCGCCCGCTCGATCAGATCCCGGTCCGTCAGATCGCCCCCGGAGCCCACGGCCACGAGCATCTGCACCTGATCCGGTTCCACGCAGAAGGCCCGCACCGCCACCCCGCAAAATCCGCTCACCCGGTCGAGCAGTGCCCGGAAACAGGCAATGTCCGCCCCGTCCAGTTCAGGCACGGAGGCATTCAACTGCGTCACCACGTGGTAGTGCGAGATTGGCCCCTTGCCCAAAATCCGCTTCCGCCGTTTTTGCTTCCGGGGAATCAAGCGGCGTCTCTTTGTTTCTTCTAAATCGGTATCTCCACTCATTGTAAACTATCTATCGGAAAGACTTACGGTATCGCGCGGGGGAGTCACCTGTGACGAGGCGGAAGTTTCGGTAGAGGATACGGGCTTCACTGAAGCCGCAGCGTTGCGCGATATCTTCCATCTTTAGCTGCGTGGCTTCGAGGAGGCGCTTGGCTTTCTCCACCCTTGCCCGCGTGATGGCATGGTGAGGCGAGTGACCGAGGTGTTCTTTAAACTTTCTCTCAAGGGTGCGCCGACCAACGGAAAGGTGATCGAGCATTTCTTCCACCTGGAAGTTGCGTTCCAGGTTGTCCTGTATGTAAGCAAGTGCTTTGCGCACGAATTCATCCCGCACCGATTGAATGTCGGTGGAAATCCGCGTGACCACATTGAGAGGAGGGATGAGGACGGGGCTCTTCGGTGCCACACCGCCCCGCATCAGTTGGTCGAGAAGGCGGGCGGCCTCGAAGCCGAGTTTTTCCGATCCCAGCATGATGCTCGACAAGCCCAGTGTTCCGCTCAGGCAATACGTTTCGTCGTTGTTCACGCCGAGAATGGCAATATCTTGCGGAATCTTGATGTCCAGCTCCCAACAAGCCCGGTAAACAGAGAAGGCCACATTGTCCTCGTTGCAAAGAAGTGCTGTGGAGGGGGGGGTGACCCGCAGCCAGTCATGGAGGCGCGTTCCCTGCCCGGGATGATGAAACTGCACTTGGTAACCGGCACGCCGAATAACGGAGGTGAAGCCATCCTGGCGGAGGTTGGAGTAATGCAGTTCCGGATTTCCGTAGTAGATGAACTGGCGAAACCCTTTGTGGAGAAAATACCGTGCGGCCATCTCGCCGATGAGCCGGTCATCGTTCAGGACGGAGGTAATCATGCGTCCGGTTCCGCGGTTGGACACATTGACCACGGGCTTGCCGAGTTGTTGAATCCGTTCTCCTTGAGCAGCCGTCCCGAACATACCGATGATCCCATCGAAACCGCCAATCTTTTCGTCCGAAACTTCTGTCGACCCAGGCCACAGAGCCCAGCGATCATGTTCGTAGGAGTAGCGGACGATCCCGCGCCAAATCTCACGGGCAAAGGAATAGTTGAGGGCGAGACTGACCAAAACCTGCTTCATAGACGGCGTTGCCCGGTGTGAGCCCCTTGCGTTGATTTGGCGGAATATTTCATGTGATTGGCGCAATGTTTCATGCAGGAGGGAGCAAATCAACTTCTATTCCAAGTTTTTGTCGCAAAGTTTCCCCTGATGGGAGGTTCCGCGTCTACCGATCCCCTTAGCCGGGATCGGTCTAGTCGAGGAGGGGGATTGGGCGGGGAAGTGCTTGCGGGGAAGGCTCAATTCCCAGAAGCGCCGCCACCGTGGCATGAATCTGGGAGGCGTGGATCGGGCCGAGGTTTCCGCGCCGCAGCGGCTCCGGAAAACGTTGCGCGAAGAAAACGGTCATCATCGTTGGTTCCGTACGCGGGTCATAGCCGTGAGCCCCAAAGAAGCGCCCTGTAACGCGTGAGGCTTGAATGACATCGTCGCCATCATGGCGAAAAAATGCGTGGCTGCCGGGCAGCAGCGCGATCAAATCTCCCGTGCGGTAGGGGTGCGCGTAGCCCCATTGCGCGGGAAGTTCGTCGCGGGTAAACACCGTGATAGGTTCGATGGCTTCAAGCTCTTTGCGAATCGATGCCTTGAGTTCAGCCGCCTCGGCGCGGTCTTCGATTTGATCGAAGAAGAAGTGCGTCAGGGCAGAGGTCGTCATCACCGTGATGCGGCGGTCGATCTCCATTCCCTTGCGCAGGTCCACATGGTATTCGGTCGCGGCCATGCCATGATCGCTCAAGGCGATGAAGTAGAGCACGTCATCCGGCCCGGCATCCCGTTCCCAAAGCGCAATAACGCGCTCTCGGACGGACTTCATGAAGGTATCCAGTTCCCCGAGACGGGCAACGGTTTCCGGTGCATCCGGACCGTAGCGGTGACCCTCCGTGTCGGGGGATTCCGCGTAGGCCAGGATGAAACGCAGGGGCTGCTCATGCCGGTCGTCCTCCCACGTTTGCAGGATGCGCTCCACGCGGTCCTCATCGCGCATTCCCCGTGTGTAGCTGGTGCCAAAATACGCGGTGACGTAAGGGCCTGTCTGGTTGTGGGATTTCACCCAGTCGAGGACGAGGGTGCGGACTCCCTGTCGCGTGGCGGTGGTCCAGAAGGGTTCTGCTTCGAGGAGGGCCTGATCCCCCGCCATCCGCGTGCGCGAACGGGTGCGGGTATCGTAGAAGCTGTTCATCGTTACCCCGTGGATAGCGGCTTTCGCCCCCGTTGCGATGTTCACGTGGCTCTGAAACGTCACCGTCGGAAAGGCGGGGGACATTTGGAGGGAGTAGGCCCCCGTTTCCATCATGGAGTCGAAGAAGGGCGTGTCCACCCGCTCGATATAGTCTGGACGAATGCCATCGAGGCTGATCAGAAAGACCGTTGCTTTACCCGCTGCAAGCGCGATGGAGGCACTGGCCAGGAAAAGTCCGGAAACGACGGCGAGGAGCCGGAGAATGCGTGGGCGCGGGATTTGCATGGGTCAAAGGAGAAGACCTGCTGAGGTCGTTTCAACTCAATTGAGCGGTTTTTGGTCGACGGGGGTGTGATCACAAAAGTTGCTACATTTTTCAGGGGCGTTTCACCACCGTCGCGACCGTCGCGAAGTCAGCACCGCCTTCCTCCACGAGCGGTTGGGGCTTCCTTCCCCTTCGAAAGCCGAGCCAGCCATTGGGCGCACAGAAGCTTTCCACCCAAGCGACCGACCCCACCACCCAGCTCTCACTGAAGGCCCGGATCTTCGATAGCAGCCCGGATCCTTCTGTCATAACCGCTCCAGGCATCGATTTCTCCTCAGTTG
>JAFIGE010000077.1 GCA_020831585.1 Opitutales bacterium
GCCGCCTGCGTGCGCAGAATCCGGCGCATCTCCTCCATCCCCCGGTCGTCCATCAGAAAGCGCTTCTGCACAACCCTCGACATCGCGTGAACACATACCTCTTCATCCAAGACTGGCCTTCGATTACGACTCATGAGCCCACCACAGTGGACCTTTTGCAATTTGGCAATAAAAATATTTCTGAAATCTTTTTTTGAATAAGCCGACTGGGTTGGATCTGGGGACTGGACGGTCAGCGCCCGGCGAGCAGGTGGTTGGCTTCCAGCAAGCCAGCCGCATCGCCGATATCGAGGCGGCGGCCGGGCAGACGGCAACCGGCGAAGCCCTCTTCGGCCATGAGGGCGGCCATGGCATCGGTGAGCTGGATCTCCCCGTTTTTGCCGGGTTGGGTGCGGGCGAGGTGGGCGAAGATTCGCGGGGTGAAGAGATAGCGCGCGGCAAAGGCCCAGCCGCCCGGGTCCGGTCGGCCATTGAGGCGGAGGATACGCGGTGCCTCGGCAGGCCCCGGCTTTTCCACCATGCAATTGAGGGCAAAGCGCCCTTCGGCTTCCTCGCGGCCCCCCACCACCCCATAGCGGTGAATCCGCTCGGCGGCGACCGGCTCCACCGCCACCGCCGAGTGGCCGGTCTGCGCATACGCGGCCATGAGCGCGGCCACGGCATCGCCACGACCCGGTTGATGGGCCCGGTCGACAATGAGCGTGTCCGCCAACAAAAGAGCAAACGGCTCGTCGCCCACATGATCGCGCGCCTGCCAGACGGCATCGCCAAGGCCCTTCATCTCCGGTTGCCGCACGTAATGAAAGCGCGCCTGCGAGGCAATGCGCACCAGCTCATCGGCCTGGGCCTCCTTACCCGCCGCCCGCAAGCGCCCCTCCAACTCCGGAGCGCGGTCAAAATAGTCCTGGATGCTCGCCTTGTCGCGGCTCACGACAAGAAGGATGTCGGTGCAGCCCGCCGCCACAGCCTCCTCGACAACGTAGTGGATCACCGGTTTATCGCCCACAGGGAGCATCTCCTTTGGAATCGCCTTGGTGATGGGGAGAAAGCGGGTGCCGAAACCGGCAGCCGGCAGGACGGCTTTGCGAATAGGTCGGGAGGTGTTCATTTGACGGCGGTTCCTTTGTCGAGGGGGATCATCGGGGCATAGTCGGGACGAATCACGGCAATGCTCTTCGGAGCAAAAGCCTTCTCCAGGCGGGCAAACATAGCGTCGTCCTCAAACGTGCCCACGATGGCCCCGCCGCTGCCGCTGAACTTCGCGCTCGCCCCCACCTTGCGGGCCGTGGCCACCATATCGCGGTTGCCATCGCCCACATCGTAGAGGCTCGCCCGTTTATCAAAATTGGCATTGATCAACGCGGGGAGGGCGGCCGCATCGCCCCGATCCAGAGCCTGCCGGAAGCGCACCGCCAGATCGGCCCAATAGCCCATCGCCTCGACCACATCCGCCTCGCCCCGGTTCCAGCGCGAGCGCAGATCGTTGTGAAACACCTCCGTGCCCTCCGAAAGATCCTCGCGGTAAGCCACATAGATATTGGGCAACAGGCGCAAATCAAGATGCTCATACTGCCCGTAGCCCCGGGCCTCCATCACCTCACGGTCGAAATCCATGTAGACAAGGCCCTGGTAAGCCTGCGCCACCCGATCCTGTAACCCCGCCGGAATGGCCAGCTCCTGCGTCTCCACGGACAAAACCAGATTCGCCAGGGTGTGGCGGGAAATGGAAACATGATAAAAGCTCATCAACGCCCGCATACACGCCGTGATGATGGCGCTGCTTCCGGCCAGGCCCACGCGGTTCGGGATATCGGAGCTGTAGCGCAAGGTGAAGTTGCGGTCGTCGATCTCAATATTGCGCTCCTGGCAGTAGTCATAGAAACGCTTGATCGTGGCCTTGAGGAGGCGAAACCCGCCGTAATAGCCGTGCCGCCTCACATCCTCGGCGAGTTGGCGAATCCCCTTGAAGAGCGAATGATCCCGCCGGCTGGGCAGGATCTCCAGGTCGGGCGATTCATAGATCGTGATCGTGGCGGAAAAATTGCGGAAACAAAAGGCAATGGTCTTGCCAAAGTAGCCATCGGACGGATTGCCGATTAAGCCGACGCGGGGGTAAGCGGTGGTGCGAATGATCATGCGCCCCCCAAGCTGAGGAATCCCCCCAAAAGGAAAAGCGAAAAGCGGCGGAAGAAAAAAGGCCCGTGCGCACGCGGTTGCCCGACGGCCGGGGTGCACGCTTCCCGCGAACCCGCCATGCCTGATGGCTCCCTCACGCGGGAAAACCTCGCCATCCGGCAAGGGGCTGACCGATGAACGGAGGGGCCATTTTGCCATTGCACTCGGCCCCGCCCACCCTCTTCATGGCGTCTCAATGATCGGGGTGTAGCGCAGCCTGGTAGCGCATCTGCTTTGGGAGCAGAGGGTCGCAGGTTCAAATCCTGTCGCCCCGACCATTTTTCAAAACCGCTAATGGAGCGGGTTTGGTGTCAACAGCGGGTTTGCGGACAATTCGCTGACAACTGACTTCCGGATAGTTCAGGCAAAGATTTTGCCCGTTTTCTCGGATTGAGTAAAGAAATGGCGGCCACGCCTACCCGATGAAGACCGGGGTGAAGCTCTGCTGCTGGTCTTCCGGATACGCTCCCTGCGCGGTCGCGGACAAGCCGGGACCGACGCGCGTCTGCGAGATCGAGACCTTCTTCAAGTGGCTCAAATGCATCACCGGCACGCGCCCCAACAAGCGGCAAATGGAAGCCATCCAACTCGACCTCATGGGCTGGATGACGGAAGACGAACCAGCCGCCGCCCTCTCCCAGCAAAAAACAAAGAAGTACTGAAAACACCCCCACCCATAGCACGCACATTGCCGAACACGACTGGACAGGTGGGATCTGGAGATGAAAAAACGCTCTTGCATCGCCGCCGTAGATAAGCGCAGCCACAGCAGAAACTCACTTTGCCACACTGCGGACGAGACGGAACCCGGAGAGGGACCATCGATGGCCCGCGCTGATGGACATCCACTCTGAGACGGAGCATTCGGCTGCGGGGTCCCACCAACTGCCGCCGCGGCTAAGGCGGGCATCGCCGGGGAAAAGGTCCCAGCACCACTCCCACACGTTTCCGCTCATGTCGTATAACCCCAACTCATTCGGCAACTTTTGCCCGACGGGCCAGGTGCCGCGATTCGACCCTAGATCACACACCGACCCGCTGCTGTTATCCCGGAACCATCCCACCGCATTCAGGTCGTTGCTCCCTGCATAAATGAACCCATTGCTCCGGTTACCCCCGCGCGCGGCGAACTCCCATTCCGCCCCGGTAGGCAAGCGGTATCCGTTAGCCGAAAGGTTTTGCGTTATGCTGGTTAGATTCGGTTGGCCCGTGCGGAAGACCGCTCCGCTCGCCGTGTAAACCGGTGTCAAGCCATCCATCTCGCTCTTCGCATTGCTCCACTTCAAGACGTCAAACCAGTTCACTGAATGCACCGGATGATCGTCCGCGCAACCTGCCCCGACGCTTCCAATGTCGTAGCCATTGGCGGCGGCCCACGCCCGCACCGTCTTCCACTCCCCCCACGTCACTTCGAAGCGACCGATGTCAAAGGTATCCACCAGGGTCCCGTTGAGTGAGTTGCTCGTGGCGAGCGTGCCGCCTTGCACGCGGACAAAACCGGGAAGCGGAATGATGCCTGTATCTTCGAGCTGCCGTTCCAGGCCTGCCAGGCGGCCCTCCAGCGCGGCCACCTGCGCGGCCAATGTCAGCGCCTGCGCATCCGCCTCTTCCACCCGATTTTCCATGACGGCCAAATGGGCCTCCTGAGTGGCCAAATGGGCCTCCAGCGCCGCCACCTGTGCCACCAGCATCTGCGCATCCGCACTTTCGCGGGCCTTCAGGGCGTAGGGGACTGCCAGGAGGCGCGACCGCGGCAGCATCTCCACGCCATCCACGACCAGAGCCAGCCAGTGCTCAGCCGCCGTCATGGCCACGGAGATTTCCGCCTCTTTACTGAAATCATAAGTCGCGATCACCTCCTTGCCTGCTTCCGGCATGACAATGCCAAAATCGTCCGGGCCTGGTTGGTAGATCACGCTTACCGTATTGTCGGTCGGGTCGTAGCTAACATCAAATCTCGGATCGCTGGATCCCTCGGCTTGCGACCAGGTATAAACATCATCGGAGACCACGAGCGTGCCATCAACGGGCCATTCGCTCAATGGACGTCTCAGGAAAAAACGGCGAACTCCGTCAGTGACCAGGATCAATTCGGATCGGGTGCCCAGGTGCGTGCCCATGGCCCCAAAGCTGAAGCTGTAGACACCCTCCACCACCGTCACATCTCCGAGGTCTTCCTCATACATGAGGGTGCCGCCCGCGGGCGCGTCATACATGCGCACGGCCATCGCCACAGGGCCATTGACCGGAGCACCCGTGGCATCCGTCAGGCGACCCTGGAAGTGGATCGAGGAGGGCACGGTGGCCGACGCCGACGTGCAAGCGAGCAAGCCGGCAAGGAGGATCAGGGATGGGAAACGTTTCATGACAGATTGCCTTTGAAATGAAAAAGAAGGATCGGGAAAAAGGTTGGCTCAGGGCAGAAGGATTTCCACCCGCAGAAAGTAAGGAAGCGCGGAGGGATCGTCCAGGGAGTGGCTCCACTCCACGAGCGATCCGTCGCCCACCACGGTATCGAGCACGGTCCAGTCTTCCAGATCCGGGCTTCCCCAGATCCGGTAGAGGCGCCCCGTTTGTGTCTGCACCGGGATAATCAAATCCGCCCCATCCCGGTACAGCCCCGGGCGAAAGACCGAGGCCGGATCATTCGGATCGGTCTTGGCGAGGAACTCCATGAGGTTGCTCGTGCCATCGCCATCGGCATCTTCATGCGGGTCCACCCCGATGTGGCCGAAGTGCAACAACTCCCACCAGTCCGGCAGACCGTTGCCGTCGCTGTCCACATCCGGGTCGAGCAAGGGGCGCGGGTAGAGGACCTCGATCAGCCCGGTGTAAACCCCGTGGCTCCCCACCGTCCCCGCCACCGTCTCAAAAGGCGCACCGATGGAGGCGTGGTTTTGCAAACCCCCGCCAGCGGAGAACCCGCCCCCCGAATCCAACCCCGAATGGCCCAGGAGAGGAAGGTACAGCGCACATTTTACTATAAACAGGCGAAACACCTCAGATAAAAACGCTCGCATCATAGCCATAATCATCGGTTGCGAAAAAAAATCTCCCTATACAAGCCAAAAGCAACCCTTCACCGACGAAAAAAATCTACTTATAGGGTCTTCACCCTCTTCCTCTTCCTCTTCCTCTGCATCGAACCCGAACCCGAGACCGTGTTTCCGCTCTCTTCCGCCCCGTCGATCCCGATTTCCTACGTCATCTCCGCTTCGCTCCGTCGATTTTGCACGGTTTCAGGTCTCAGCTTTCAGGTCTCAGCTTTCAGGTTTCAGCTTTCAGGTTTCAGCTTTCCCCCTCCCCCTTCCTCCATCCACAAAAAAGCCCGCCGGTTCAGTCCAGCGGGCTCTTTCGAAAAAGGGAAAAAACAGGGGAGACGCTCAGCGCGCGCGGCGACGATACAGCACCAACCCGAGGAACAGCGCCCCCACAATCGCGGCGTAGGTCGAGGGCTCGGGGATGGCTTGGAATTGGAAATTGTCGAAGCGTGTGTTGCCAGCGGCTTGAGGGTTGCTTTGACCATCAAGCGTTGCAAATGTCCCGCGAACGAAAAACGCAGCAGCACCCGATGCAGCGGCTACGCTTGAAAAGTCTACTGTCACGAGGCCGTAATTTGCACCCCCAAACAAATCAAAATGATCAACCGTCTGAAAATTTGTAAAGGCAATACCGTCTGTGCTGTAAGACCAGGTCAAACTACGCATGCCGGTGCTAGTCGTTCTTCCGGCGTAGCTCATTACAAGCTCGGTTAGGCCAACTGTGCTGATTTGAAATTGGAACCAGTTTCCTTCATTTGCCGGATCTCCGGTAGCTCCCCCGTTGCGAAAAGCAAGATCTCGACCAGAAATGTCACCGTCCAAAAGATTGATCCCACTGCCAGCAAACTCAAGTAGATCCGCTGTGGCCCAGTTCGTTGTCAGAGTGCCCATCCCAAAACTAGGAACAATCTGCGAAGTCCAAGCTTCCTCGCCCGAAACATCATTAAAATTCCACCCGGCGATGACATCCTACCCCGCCGCCGAAGCAGCAAAGCAAGCGCCTGTGGCGAGGGCGGCAAAAAGTTGGATCGTTTTCTTATTCATGGTGATAGCAGCTTTGGAAAGAAAAGGGGGGAAGACGAACGCCCCCTATTGATGGGCAAGTGGCCGGAAATGGAAAGGAAAAAATGCGCTCAATGCGTGCGGCGGGTGCAATGACGAAGTTTGTCAGTGTCATGACTCCCTGGATGCCAACGTCCCGGCCTACCCGCCGCATCCAAAGCGGCGCACAGCGCCGCACTCCAAAGCGGCCCCGGCATGCCCGACGCCTTTTGGAGTGCGTGCGCTCCGCGCCGCTTTCCGTCG
Source organism: Opitutales bacterium (assembly GCA_020831585.1). Classification (GTDB taxonomy): domain Bacteria; phylum Verrucomicrobiota; class Verrucomicrobiia; order Opitutales; family Oceanipulchritudinaceae; genus JAFIGE01. Next base: position 6,522 of record JAFIGE010000077.1, read on the forward strand.
GACGCGCGGCAAGGGCCGGAATGCCCGCACATACCCGAATCGAGCACGGCAATCGCCGGTGGCGCAGGTTTCTCAACGGCTGACAAACTTCGTGATTACAACCGCAGCCGGCGGCGGTAAAGCACAAGACCGAGGAAAAGCGCCCCGACAATGGCCGCGTAGGTGGAGGGCTCGGGGATGACGGTGACGTCGAACTCAGCGTATTCAACGCGGAAAATGCCGCTGGGACTGACTGGTCTGCCACGAACGGATGTTTCACTGGTGGAAAAGATACGGAACTCCACCAGCCCCTCCAGGTTCTGGGGGTCAAAGGGGAAAGTATTAAAGAAGGTTCCTCCATCGTGAATGAAGGTCACCAGATCCGAAGCGAAGCCGTCCGCGCTGGATCGGATCGCCAAATCTCGCGGCCCTGCAGGCCCAGAACCCGAATCTAATCTAAGTGAATTCACCATAGCCGAAAAGCCCGGTGCCACCGTGAAGCGGAGGCTCACGTAGTCATCTGCAGCCAAGGTATCCCACCCGGATGAGACGAGGGCGGACGCGTCGAGGACAGCCGTGAGGCCTGGGCCCCGATCAGCAATGGCACCGCTGAGGGCACCGGCGGGGTCGTTGGTGACGCTGCCGGGAGAAAAGAATTCGTTCCCGTCAACGGGATCCGCAAATTCAAAAGTGACGAGGACAACGCCCTTGGCCGCCGTGGCGGCAAAGAAAATGCCGACGGCGAGGGTGGTGAGGAAGCGGATCGTTTTCTTGTTCATCGTGGGGGGGCGGGTTATAAGAAAAAAATCGGTCTTCCGTTATTTTTGTCGGCGGCGGTAGAGCACAAGCCCCAGGAAAAGCGCCCCGACAATGGCCGCATAGGTGGAGGGCTCAGGGATGACGATGACTTCAAACGAGGCTTCTTGGATGCGGAACCTGCCTTCGGAAAGGATTGTTTGGCCATTGGCCGATGTGTTATCGGTAGCAAAGATACGAAACTCCACCACGTCCTCGAAGGTCGGGAAGGGCAGGACGTAAGTGTCCATAACTTGGGAACCACCACCATCGTGAACGAAGGTCCCGATTTCCGAGGCGAAGTTGTCTGCACTGTATCGGATCGCCAAATTTCGCGGCCCCAAATCCCCGGAGACTGTGGTTAAATTAAGTGTCCCCCCTACAGCCTGAAACCCGGTATTCACAGTGACGCGGAGGCTAAAGTAATCATCCGGACCCAACGTATCCCACCCGGATGAGTCGATGGAGTTCTGTCCGAAGACGAACGCGGGGGGAATCGTCAGGCCGGCACCCCGGTCAACCACGGCATTGGCGAGGGCATTGTCGTTGTCCCCGGTGATAGTGCCGAAGGTGGCCTGTTGGTTACCTGGCTCGCCCGAAAAGTCAAAAGTGACGAGGACAACGCCCTTGGCCGCCGTGGCGGCAAAGAAAATCCCGGCGGCGAGGGTGGTGAGGAAGCGGATCGTTTTTTTGTTCATCGTGGGGGTGGGTTATGTATAAGAAAAAAAATAGGGAGCTATTAGCTCCCTATCTGAGGGCAAGCGCCCAGGAATGAAAAGAAAAAAAACCGGACTTCCGTTATTTTTTCCGGCGGCGGTAGAGCACAAGCCCCAGGAAAAGCGCCCCGAAAATGGCGGCGTAGGTGGAGGGCTCGGGGATGACGGCGGTGAAATCGTTGATTGCCAAAGCACTGTTGGAACCGGCAGCGTTCACTGTTGTCCAAGAGATCCCGAAAACCTCCCCGGGCTCGATCTCGATTGCCGAGAAGGAAATGCTGGTTGGGGTAACGGTAACGGTGCCGTTGGTGCCGGTGGTACTCGCTGTTATACCAACGCCAGAAAAGTCAGCCGAGGAGAGCGCACCCAAGCCGGCTACACTGAGACCGGATGCATTCGCATAACGCCACTGTTCATAGTTCCAGCTGAAGCCGACGGAGGTGATCGTTTCGCCAGTGCCATTTTCAAATGCCACTGCCATCGTCAGGTCGCCGGTTGCATTCGAGCGCAGCTCCCCGAGTGCCCAAGACCCCGTTGAACCGAAAGCCCAAAAGCCGCCGGCAGTCCCGGTGCCTGTGCCCGTGCCACGGAACTCAATAGTTCCCGCAGCGGAAAGATTCCAGCCGGTCGGGATAGAGTCTGCCGTTCCTAACCACGAGTTGAAGTTTTCTTGGTAAACATCGTCTAACGAGGCGAGAACAATTTGCCCCGAAGCCGCCGATGCGGCGAAGGCGGCCCCGGCGGTGAGGGCGGTGAAGAGTTGAATCGATTTTTTTGTCATGGTGGTGTGTTGGTCAAACTTAGACAGATCGGGTGATCGTGAACGGTCTTCGAGGGGGCAGCAAGGCGTGTGCCGAAAAACCCCTGAACGAAACCAGAAACACCCCTAAAGCCATTGCCAGTTTTGCGCAGAGGTCAAGCGCCCCCGTGTGGCATTTGTGCAGCGGGGTGTCCCCAGGAAGTTTGTCAGCGGTCGGGAAAGAAGCGTTGCCTGCGGTTGGGATGGCGGACGCGGGCATGTCCCCGCCGGTCGACCCGAAGCGGGGGGGCATGGCGGATGGGCGGTGGGCGTCGCGGAGAGTGATCGATGGGTGTTGTTTGGCCGGCCCCCGTGCTTTTCCGGGCCGCCGGCTCAGCCTGTGTGTTCCCGCGGTGTCGGGGGCGCACAATTTTGCTTCCGCTTTTCATCGGGAGATGCAGAAACGAGAACGATGCAACCCCACCTCCTTCACCCCTTGCCGGATGAGCGCGGCTATTTCGGAGAATTCGGCGGCAGCTTTATCCCGCCCGAGCTACAATCAGTCATGGACGCCATTGAGGCGGCTTATCGGGAGGTGCGCGAAGACGCGGCCTTTCTGGCCGAGCTGAGCCGCCTTTTCCGGGACTATGTGGGGCGCCCCAGCCCGATTTTTCATGCGCGCAACCTGTCTGAAGCGTGCGGTTCGCCCATTTACCTCAAGCGGGAGGACCTGAACCACACCGGGGCGCACAAGATCAACCATTGCCTGGGGGAAGCCCTCCTCGCCAAACGCCTGGGCAAGAAGAAGCTCATCGCGGAGACGGGGGCGGGTCAGCATGGCGTGGCGCTGGCCACCGCCGCCGCCCTGGTGCGGCTCGAATGCGATATCTATATGGGGGAGGTGGATATCCGCAAAGAGCACCCCAACGTCGTGCGGATGCGCATCCTCGGGGCCAACGTCGTGCCCGTCACGCATGGACGGAAGACGCTCAAGGAGGCCGTTGACGCGGCCTTTGCGGCCTACATGAAGGATCCCGTCAACCAGATCTACTGCATTGGTTCGGTGGTGGGTCCGCATCCCTTCCCCATGATGGTGCGGGATTTTCAATCGATTATCGGGCGGGAGGCGAAAGAGCGGTTTGCGGAAATGACCGGCGGGCTGCCGGACGATGTGGTGGCCTGCGTGGGCGGGGGGTCCAATGCCATGGGTATCTTCACGGCCTTTCTCGATGACGCGGCGGTGGCCCTGCACGGTGTCGAACCCGCCGGGCGTGGTCTCGATCAGCCGGGCGAACACGCCGCCACGCTCTCGCGCGGCAAACCGGGCGTGATGCACGGCTTCCGCTCCTACATGTTGCAGGAGGCCGACGGCTCCCCCTCACCCGTGTATTCGGTGGCCAGTGGTCTCGACTACCCGTCGGTGGGGCCCCAGCACAGCTACCTGCACGATCTGGGGCGGGTCAACTACGCCGTGATCGACGACGACGAGGCCATCGATGCCTTTTTCCGCCTCTCCCGGCAGGAGGGCATTATCCCCGCCATTGAGTCGGCCCACGCCGTGGCCCACGCCTGCAAGTTGGCCGGGGCGCACAAGGGGTGCCGGATTCTCGTGAACCTCTCCGGGCGCGGCGACAAGGACATCGATTTTGTCATGGCGCACTACGGGGCACGCTACGGAATCGGGAGCCCCCTCGGGTAAAGCGCACGGACGGCTCGGGCGGAACCGTAGGCCCGTGGCCTGTGTTATGAGAAACGGTCCACCGTCGCGGGCGCAAAGCGCGGCCCGATCAAAGCAGAGGCCATGGCCGGCTCAGTGCAGCCCCAGGAACACCGTGAACACCTGCGGGCGCTCGGCGGGGACGTTGGAATGCAAGTCCAGGCGCCCCATGCGGCGGCGGTTGTCCTGCGTATCTGTGGGCGGGAACACCGTGAGGGTGTAGACCCCCGCCTCGCCCGTGGCTTCCATCTCGTAAGTGAAAGACGGATCCTGCGAAACGATTTCGCGAATCTCCACGCCGTGCTCTGTGTTGAGGCGAACCATCACGCTCCGCGGCTCGAGGTCCTGGCCGATCCGCCAATAAAGGATGCGCGGGTTGATCTCCACCATCGTCGGGATCGTCACATCAATTTCCAAAACAGTCGGCTGGGAGCGGTCGCTGGTCGTCACACGCACTTGCTTCATTTGCCGCCCCATTCGCCCCCCGTAGGAAAAGACGGCTTTGATCTCACCGGACTCTCCCGGGGCGTAAATCCGCTTCTCCAACTCCGCCACGGTGCACCCGCAAGTCGACTGCATGTTGCGGATCGTGATCGGCTGATTGCCCCCGTTGGTAAACGGAAAGACCGCTGTCACCATCTGCTCTCCCGGTGCCGCTTCGTGCACAAAACGGGTGATCTCCCACTCCAGAGCCGCAGACAAAGTGGACGCCAAGGAAAAGAAAACGGACAGGAACCATACGCGCTTCATGCTCTCTACAAAGAGAGAAACACCCGGCATGTCAAAAACAACCGATCCCAAATTCGGGTTGTCGACGCGGATTCAGCCGTCAGTCTCGCCCCCCATGAAGGAATCCCCCGATGAACGGGAACGCCAGATTGCCCAATTGGAGGCCTACGTCTCGGAAGGCAAGCGGGCGAAAATGGCTGAGGTCCTCGCCCGGCGCACCGGCCACCTGCGGGTCATCCTCGAAGACGTCTACCAACCCCACAATGCCAGCGCGGTGATGCGCTCCTGTGACTGCTTCGGCGTGCAGCACCTGCACGTGACGGAAAACCACAACGCCTACCGCGTAAACCCTGATGTGGCCATGGGCAGCCAAAAGTGGATCACGCTGCATCGGCACCGCGATCCCCCGGGGCGGGCCACCGAAGCGTGTTTTGCCGAACTCCGGTCGGCCGGTTTCCGCATTGTTGCCACGGCGCTCCGCCCCGAGTCGGTTCCCCTCGGTGAACTCGATCTCACCCAACCGATTGCGCTCTGTTTCGGCACGGAACGCGACGGCCTCAGCGAAGCCGCCCTCAAAGCCGCCGACGCCTGGGTTCATCTCCCCATGTATGGCTTCACCCAAAGCTTCAACGTCTCCGTCTGCGCCGCTCTTTGCCTCCACGACATGCGGCAACGCCTCGACACCCTCCCCTTGGATATCGCCCTCTGCCCCAACGAACAAAGAGAAATCTACCTCGCTTGGCTCAAGAAATCCGTCCACGCCGCCGACGCCATCCTCGCCGAACTGGCCCGCCGAAATCGACCCGAATGATCGTTCACCCACCCGCTGCCCCTCCACAGCCACTCGCCGTCAATAATTTTTTTCACGGTATTTTGTATTCCAGTAAGTCATCACCAAATCCTTTTCATTCCCTGCCCTGGATGTCGCGGTGTCCTTTCTCTCAAATATTTTATTTCAGAACATTTGAAACACCCGCAGGCGTCTGAGTCGACGTCAAAAATAATTTTCGCGGTAGTATTTTGTATTTTGTGCATTCTTCAGTCATCGCCAAATCTTTGTCCATTGCGTGCGGTGGATGCCCATATCCGCCCTCAAGTATTTTATTTCAGAACATTTAAAATTTTACCCAGTCCCGCACTGACGCCCGCCTCGCCCGATGGGCTTGGATGAGGGTCCAGGGTCAACAATATACTTCACGGTATTTTATGAGTCCGCCATGCGACTTGTTTTGTGGGGATTCAGATGAGGTTCATGGCGTCGACGTCGAGGACTTCGGTGATTTCTTTGTCCCAGGGAAAGGTCTGACGAAGGGCCTGGAGGCGGGGGACGAGGGCGGTGGGTTTGGGGGTGAGGTACCAGAGTTGGAAGCGGAAGTGGTCCTTGATGCGCTCGATGGGACAAGGGACCGGGCCGCGCATCTCGAAATCCATGTGGGGCGAGACTTCCTTTTCGACGGCTTTGGCCCACTGGTCGGTGTAGAAGACGAGCTTCTCGCGGTTTTTTGAACGAAAGATGTGATGAAGGAGGTGGCGGTAGGGCGGATAGCCAAACTCCGCGCGCTGCTGTAACTCGGCTTCAGCAAATTCGGTGAACTCCTGACGCTTGGCGAACTGGAAAACATCGGCATAGGGCATGTAGGTCTGCACGACGACTTCCCCGGCCATGTCGCCCCGGCCGGCGCGACCGGAGACTTGCACAAGGAGCTGGAAGGTGCGCTCGGCGGCACGGAAATCGGGCAGATGAAGAGAGAGGTCGGCATCGATGAGCCCAACGAGGGTGACGTTGGGAAAATCGAGGCCTTTGGCGATGATCTGGGTGCCGACGAGGATGTCGATGCGTCCGCGGCGGAAGTCGTCGAGAACGGAGCGAAAGAGGTTTTTTTTTCGCATGGCATCGGCATCGAGGCGGACGACTTTGGCCTGCGGGAAAAGTTTTTGGGCGACATCTTCGACTTTCTGGGTGCCCGCGCCTTTATAGTGGATTTTGGGTGAGCGGCATTTGGGGCAGACGGGGGGGACGTATTCTTCGTGGCCACAGAGGTGGCAGCGGAGAATGTTGTCGACGCGGTGGTGCGTCATCGAGATATCGCAGTGATCGCACATGGCGATGTAGCCGCAGTCGGGGCAGCGGAGGGAGGCGTCGTAGCCGCGCCGGTTGATAAAGAGGATGCTCTGTTCCTTGGCTTCGAGGCGGTCGCGGATCTTATCGATGAGGAGGCGGGCGAAGACGACGGGAGCGCGGGCGCTCGCGATCTCCCGTTTCATATCAAGAATGTGGAGGAGGGGAAGCGGGCGGTCCTCGACGCGCTTGGTCAGGCGCAGGTGCCGATATTTGCCGAGGCGGGCATTGTGGACAGTTTCAAGGGAGGGCGTGGCGGAACCCAAAATGCAGAGCGCCTTGGCGAGGTGAGCGCGGTAGACGGCGACATCGCGCCCATGATAACGGGGCACTTCCTCCTGCTTGAAAGCGGGCTCGTGTTCTTCGTCGACAACAATGAGGCGAAGGTTGTTGACGGGGGCGAAGACGGCCGACCGCGCCCCGACGACGACACGGGCTTCTCCTTCGGCGAGGGCGTGCCAGGCATCATAGCGTTCGCCCTCGGAGAGGTGGCTGTGCCAAACAACGACACCCGCCCCCCCACTCTGCGCTTCCATACGGGCACGGAGGCGACCCACGGTCTGAGGCGCGAGGGCAACCTCGGGCACAAGGAAGAGCGCCCCCCCTCCCTGCTCCAGAACTTCACGCAGGAGCGTGAGGTAAACCTCGGTTTTGCCGGACCCAGTGACCCCTTCAAGAAGATGGCAAGTGAAGCTGTCTTCAGCCAAGGCCGCGCTCAGGGCCTCCACGGCGGCGGTTTGTTCGGTGGTGAGGGCGGTGGGCAGGCTCCCCTGGACTTGCTCCCCGAGGGCGAACTCATCGGTGTAGGCGTCGCGGCGTTCGGAGCCTTGAGTCTCGCGCAAGATCCCTTTTTCGACGAGCCCGTCGGCCACGCTCCCGGTCATCTTCAGGCGCTTGAGCACAGGTTCACGGGGCACGCTTAGATTGATGGCCTGGGCGGCGACAAATTTATAGAGGTCGGCCTGGCGGGCAGCTTTTTTTTCGAGGGCGGCAAGTTCGTCGGCCTCAAGGCGGCGGGCAAGGGAGAGGAAGCGAACGCGCTTGGGTCGCATGCCTTTACGCACGGGCGCGGGAATCATGGCCTCGAAAACGGCGTCGAGTCCGCAGGCGTAATATTGGGACATCCAGTGAGCGAGGCGGATGAGGTCCGGCGTGAGGACGGGAAAGGGCTGGGCGAGTTCGTGAATGAACTTCAGGCGGTCTGCGGGGAAATCGCCCGGCGCTTCGAGGTCTTCCACAATGCCCAGCTCCGCGCGTCGCTGAAGGGGGATGCGGACGAGGCTCCCCACGCGCACCTGACCGTTCAGCTGAGGAGGCAGGCGGTAGCCCAGCGTTTTCCCAAAGCCAACAAGAGGGCGTACCGCAATGGTTTCCATCGCGCCTCATCTTTCGGGACCAGAGGGGTTCGGCAAGCCTTCGGTGGAAAGGCCTTTGGCCTGCGCCCAAAACTTAAGTGCACCGGTTTTACTCTTCCTCGTCGTCGGACCGCTGCGCCGGTTGGAAAACGAAGGGGGCACCCAAGAGAATGCGCACACTCTCGCCGCGAACTTTTGCGGGCTCAAAACGCCATCCGCGAACCGCTTCAATCACCGTATTGTTGAGCCGTGGATTGGTGGACGAAGCGATCTCAATATTCTCGGGCACGCCGTCGCGATTCACAATAAAACGCGCCATGACACTTTCCTCACGGAGGATCGGAACATTGGTCTCGGGGCGGGCTTGCTCGCGGGCAACGGGCAGATCGTCCACTTCGCCGGGTCGGAAAATGCGGCCAAGATCGATGAGTTGGATGCTTTCCGTGGTTTCGGCGTTGGGCTCGATCTCGATAATCAAGGGCTCGGGGAGGTGCCCCGCCAGCCGCAAGGTCATGGCCATGCGCCCGGGGCGCAGACCATCCATCTCCAGCGGAGTTGTGCCAATAACCCGTTCTTCGACGAGCACCTCCGCCCCCGAAGGCGTGGAGTTCAGCATCAGGCGTCCTTCCGGGTATTCCATGCGAACGGCAGTGGCCTCGCCGTGCTGGATGCGGGCGGGGCGGGTGAAGTTCGGCCACTCTTCCCGTTCGAAAAGAATTCTGTAGGAGCCGACGGGGATGGCCTCAAAGGTCATCGGTGTGGTGCCCTCGTGCAGGACCGAGCTCTCACCGCTCTCTTCCACACGGAAGCGAATGCCGGCGGGTTGGGATTCGACGACCAACTGACCGGTCTGCCGCGCCAGTTCAATTCCGGTTGCCTGGACCACCTCGCCGTGACGGACCTCCACGGTATTTTCCTGGGAGACAAAGCCATCCATCTCCAGTGAAAAGGTGTAGGGGCCGGGAGGCAGGTCGCTCAATTCAAGCGGTGTGCGGCCGAGGCGGTCGCCATCACGGCGCACGATCGCTCCGGAAGGGCGGGATTCGATGACCAAGCCGCCGGCAAGGCGAACGAGTGCAATCGGATCCAAGGAGGCGGTCTCACCGGAGACGAGCTCCACATCGACCGTTTGAGAAAGAAATCCGTCCAACGCGACCTCCAGGGTAAAGCTGCCCTCTCCGTCCACCTCGATCCCGGCGAGCGGCGTTCGGCCCAAGTTTCTGCCGTCGAGCAAAACCGTCGCTCCGGCAGGCTCGGTCGAGAGCGAAAGCCTGGCGGGAGCGGGCGGCGGCGGCTCCGGCGCGGGGGTCGGTGCGGTTGGCGGGGGAGTCGTCGGCGCAGCCGGAGCCGGTGTCGTCGGCGCGGGGCTAGCCGGAGGCGCGGGCGGGGCCAGGGCAAGCGGTTCCGTGGAATCACCTCCTCGGCCAAAGACAAAGAACAAAATCACGCCCAACAGCAGAACAGCGGCCACGGCCCCGATTATGGCGAAGGGCGGCTTTTTCTCCTCTTCCTTCTGGGCCGGTGCGGAAACGGGGGCCTTCGCAGGAGCGGGCGCCGAAGTTTTCGCGGCGGCGGGCGCGGCGCTCTTCGCAGGCGAACTCTTGGCGGCGGCGGACGTTTTGGGTTTCGCAGCGGCTTTGGCCGACGCCGGCTGACTCTTGGGAGCTGCCTCCGGAGCCGCTTTTGCGGGTGTCTGGCTTTTGGGCTTTTCCGCAACCACGGGAGCCGGAACAGGCACGGGAGGGGGCGCGGCTTTGGCGACCTTGGGTAGCGAGGAGATCAGCTCGGGCAATGGCTTGGCTGTCTTCCAGTCGGTCAAAGCGAATGAGCCGGATTTTTCGTCCCCGCAGGCAGCCTGCCAAATTGGCACGAGAACCGACTGCGCGGCATTCACCGCAAGGTCACCCTCTTTCTCCGGGGTAAGCGCGGGGTCCCCGGCAAAAAGGGGCGATCCCAAAGATTGCGCAAACGTCTCCGCAATCCATGGGCAAGTGGGGGGCAGCAAATGCACGAGCAGGGTCGCTGGCAGCACATCCTTGCCGAGTCCCTGTTTCACCGCCTCCGCCCAGGGAGCCACAACCTTTCCGGCAACCTCGCTGAAATCGTAGACCCCGTCGTAGACGAGTTTCGCCGCTGACCCGACAAACTTCAGCCCGAGCTCTGTTTGAATAGCCTCAAAAATTCCCTGTTGGCCGTAAGCCACCTTCAACATCCGGGTAACTCCACCCTTCTCGACAATCGTCAATCGGGTCTCTTGCGAAAACACGCCCGCAATGCAGAGGCGCTGGCCTTTCTCAAGGCTGCGCCGACTGGCCGCAGAGAGCGCTGCCAAGACGGCGGGAATCACCCGCAGGTCACTGCAATTCATGCTCTTGCCCAATTCCCGCAGAATATCCATTTCCCGAAAAGGCAGGGTCACCACAAGCAAATCACCGCTCCCTGCATAAACCTCCCCCGAACCAGAGGCAAAAGCCATGCCAGCCATGTCGCGGCCGCTCAGCGACGTTACCTTCTCGATTTCTTTCAGAAGGCCATCCGGATCTTTCTCCACGCGGGATGCTTCAAACAAATGCAAAGACGGCCCCGGGCTCCCGACCAGTCCCGTGAAACGACAGCCACTCTCCCGCGCACCGCGCATACGCGTCCGCACTTCCTCACGGAACTCACCCCTCGCCTTCGGGCTATGGTAGTAGAAATCCTTCAGGGATACGGAAGAATCGGCGGATGTCAGCAAGGCCGCCATCTGCCCTTCCTCGTGGTGTTCAATGACCAATTGGGGGTGCTGGAGACTCATTTCGGTTAGGTAGGTATTCGGAGGTCTAAGGAGAAGCGAAAAAATGATGGAAAGACTCAATCACCCACCGGTCAATCCGCAAAAACAGAGGGGGTGCAAACAGGTGAAACAATCCATTTTCTTTTTACAAATAATTCACCCAAAGGACGGTGGCAGCACACACAGGAGGGCCTTGGTTTGAATTTAAAAAAAATGTAAAATTTTAAAGGGTGGAAGTTTTGGTATTGATGCCTTGAGGAGAGGGACCTAATCCCAACTTTTCCATGCCCCCGAACTGCTCTTCCACCGACAACTGCCTCCTCCACTTATGATTAAATTGTAGATTCGCATGGGCGGGCGAGTTCTCACCCAAGCTCCACCTTGGAGAGAACAGCGTGCGATCACCCACCGAAAGGCTAAACTAAACTACTCACCCCGCCACCATGGGAGGCTTCATCAGCCCTCCAAGTTGGCAGTGGCTCACTCAACGACCATGGAAATTACGACCGACATCTCCTCGAAAAGCATCCTCGTCCTCCAACCGGATACCACCATCCGGCGGGCTCTCAGCCTCATCCTCAGCGAACTGGGGAGCGCGGTGACTTTTGCCAATGATGAAGACTCCGCAGCCCTCAGACTGCGGGCCTCGACTCCGGATCTTGTGATCGCCGGGCTGGTCCCCGAAACCGGAGATTGCCTCTCCGCCGTCCGGCGCCTGAGAGAGGTGAACGCGACCGTCCCCCTGATTTTAACGGCACCGGACCTTGCCGTGGAAGACGTGATCGAAGCCATCCGTCTCCGCGTCTCGGACGTGTTCGAGGAGCCATTGGACGGCTTGGCCTTGACTGCGCGCATCCACCGCCTCCTGAAGACGGAAATGCCCGACGACATGACGGGCATTCCCGACTCGGCGGAATACCTTCAGCTCAAGGGCTTTTTCAATGGCCAGCGGGGCAACCGCGGGCGACCGGTCGATCTCTCGGAAGAAGTTGAGCGCGAACTCAAAGCGTTGCGCAATGAAGTGAAAGCCTTCCAGAGCGGCGAGGCCGAGCTGACCGAACGTCAAGCCCGTCTCCTGGATCTTGAACGCCGCGCATCCGATCTTTCCGAAGAGTGCGCCGAGAAGCAGAAGGCCTTGGCTGATGCGGAGAACGCCCTCCAGAATCGCAAAAAGACACTTTTGGAAGAGTCCCAAAAGATCCGCGAACAGGAAACCAACCTTGCCGAGCGTGAGGAAGAGCTAAAACGCCAACTGGCGGACCTCACCACGGCCCGGGCGGAGCTGGAAGGCGAGATCGAGGCCCTCCAGATGGAGCAGACACAACTGCTTGAAGGTGCCGCCAAAGCGAAAGCGGAGCAAGAGGCCCGCGCCGCAACTGCCGAGGAAAAGCACACCGCCCTGCAAAATCAGATGGCGGAGCTCGAAGGCGAAATGGCGAAAAACCGCAAGGAAGCCGAGACGCTCGCTCAAACTGCCAGCGAACACGCCGATCAAGTCCAGCGGCTCGCCGATGAGCTGGCGGCCAAAGAAGCGGAAAAAGCGAATCTGGACAAAGCCATCGCCGAAGCCGCCCGTGAACGCGACGAACGGATGGCCGCCCTCGAGAAGGAGGAGGAAGACCTTTTGGCCTCCATGGCCGAACGCACCCATGCCCTCGAAAAGCGGGAAAAGACCCTGGCCGAAACGACCGCCGCGCAGGAATCCGAATGGAAGGAGCGCAAAGCCGAACTCGACGCCTTGGCCGCCGAACACTCCCGCGTAGCCGAGGAAGAGGAGTTTCTCCGTCTGGCGAAAATTGAATTCAAAGCCGAGGTCAAGCACCACGAAGAGGAGAAAATGCACCTCCACGAGTGGGAGGAAAACCTCCGCATTTTCGAAAGTGAGATCGAAAAGAGGCGCGAGGGACTGGAAGCGCAAAAAACCGCTTTCTCCGCTGAGCGCAAGAAGACCCTCGCCGAACTTGAGAAGGAAAAGGCTTTGATCGCCGAAGAACGGGAAAGCCTCAACAGCCAGGCCGAGTCCCTTCAAACCGAACGGGCACAATTCGAAAAGGCCCGCGACAAAGCAAAAGAAGAACTGCAGACCGAGCGGTCCGCTTACGAGAAAGACGTCGGGCGCAAAGACGAAATGCTTCGTCGCCGCACGGCGGAAGCGGAAAAAGAAGCCCGTCGGCTCGAAGCCCTCCAGGCCGAGCTCAGCGAACGCGAAGTCGAGATCAACGCCCGTCGCGAATCCCTTGATGCCCGCGAGAAGGAGATTGCCGAAAAGGAATCCACTTTGGCCCAGGAGCTCGACATGGTCGCCGAGGAAAGCCGCGCCAGCGCGGATCTGCGCACCGAGTTGGAAACCCGCGAAAAGGACATCGCCTCCCGCACAGCCCTGCTCCGTTCCCGCGAAGCCGAGATTGAAGAAGCGCTCGAAACAGAGAAAACCGCTCTCGCCACCGCATGGGACAAGCGCCGGAAAGAGCTCGAAACGGAATTTGCCGATAAGGATGCCCTTCTTCAGGCTGAACTGGAAGAGCTTGAGGCAGAGAAAGCCTCCGCCACCGCTGCCGCTGCTTCCGCCGCCGACCGGCAAAAAGAAGCCGAGCAGCAACTCATCCATCTCACGAAGGAAAAAGAGGCCTTTGAAAAAGAGTCCTGGAAAACAAGGGGCGATCTCGAAACGGCCCGCGAGCAGCTGGAGCAAGACCGAAAAGCCATTGAGAGCGACCGCGAAGCCCTGGATAGCGAATACGAAACGCTCCGTGCCGAAACAAATCGCATGAAGGGCCAGCGCGCCGAGATCAACGAGCAGAAACTCGCTAATTTGCGGGCCGCCGCTGAGATCGCTGACCGGCAATCCGCCCTCGAAGACGCGGAAAATGCCCTCCAAAAACAACAGCGGGCCCTCGCTCAAAAAGAAGAGAACCTCGCCGCCGAGATCGAAGAACGGCTCGAAGCGGAGCGCCACCAAATCCGGCAAACCCAAGACAGCCTCGAAGCCCTCCGCAAACAACTGCAGGCCGAACGTGACACCCTTGCGGAACAGGAAGAAACGATTCGCGCGGAAAAAAAGCGCCTCGATACCGACCGCCGGACCTTCCTCAAAGATCAGGAGAAAGCCCTCGTCCGCGAGGGAGAGCTGCGTGAATGGGAAGAACGCCTCGAAGAACTGGAACGAAAGTCCAAAACCAAAGACGCGCCTGACCGATCAGAGAAGAAGCGGGCACTCGGTGCCTCCTGATAAACTCCGCTCCTTTCCACGAAATGAGCCCGCCGTCCTTCCGGATGCGCGGGCTCTTTTTTTTCGAAACCAACTCCTTCGCCACCGGCGGAAGGGATTCCGGATGACCGCCCGGTAACAGGCGATCTGTCGCGGCGACCAAGGGGACCGCCCGTGCCTTGTCACTCTGCCCCTTCCTGTATATTTGACCCAACGCTTCACGCGATCCGGTATCCTGACCCGGAAAGTGAAGCATTTCCTATAGATCGATAATACCTCCCTAAATGATGAACCCTGAAAAAATGCATGTTTGCGCGGGCGCGGATACCTCCGTCCCCTCTTCCCTGAAAAGAAGCTTCCTTGCCCTAGCGGCCCTCTGTCTCCCCATTTCGATGTCGGCCATCACTTTCGATGATTGGATGGCCACCTTTGATCCGGCTGCGGTCCCTCTCGACCAGCGCGGCATGGCCGACGATCCTGACGGAGACGGCGTGTCCAATTTGGTCGAATACCTCATCGACGGCATGAACCCGGCCGCGCCCGACGCCCACCTCCTCCCCGAACCCACCATCTCCGGTGGCAACCTCGTTTACTCCGTCCCGCTGCGCGCGGGTATCACCGAGCCAAACCTTGAAGCCGCCATTGAGATTTTGAATACAGCTTCCGGCGAATGGGAAATCAACACCGACAACGTCACGGAAGCCGGTGGGATGCTCACCCTTTCCATCCCCGTATCCGCCGGAGCCACCCTTGCCCGCCTCAAGGTGGATATAGGCGGACCTGTGGCGACCAACAACCCCATCGCCCTCGCCTACCCCGTTGAATACGCCAGCGGCGAGTATGCCTGGACCGACGAGCTTGCCTGGGATACGGTTTTCAATGTCCTGGATTTCGGTGCCGTGGCCGACGGCGATCCCGCCTACGTGCACACGGAGGACCGCATTTTTGACAACACCGTCGATCCGGACCGCCCTGTCTACCTCATCCCCGCCGGTTTCCCGCACAGCTGGGGAACGGATAACCACGCCGCCTTCACCGCCGCCATCGCCGCCGCGCATGACGCCGGCGGAGGCGTGGTGTTCATCCCCGCCGGCACCTACTACATCGCCGATCACCTCTACCTGCGCGACGGTGTCGTGCTGATGGGCGAGACGCCCGCCCCCGGTGAAAACAATGCCCTCCTCGCAAGCTTCAACCCGCCCTCCAAGCTGCTCTTCCCGCGCTATGCCCATGAAGTGAACGCCTTTGTCAACCCGAACGGCAATCCCGTGCGCGGCAACGGCCCCCACGCCGGCTTCAAGCGCATCTTCACGGAGAACCCCCTCACGGCCTCCAACCTTGGCCTCGTCTGACGAGCACCTCAACAACGGCACGATCATCTACAACCCGTCGCTGCAGGATGCCATCGAAAACGCGGATACGCTCGGGGCCGACAATCCCGGGTTCAATATCAACCCGAACGGCAACAACTCGTAACGGCCGACTTTCCCGGCGGTCACACACCGGCCTCCGGATTCCTGTAATCCCTGCAAGCCCGCCCCTTCCCCGGGGGCGGGCTTTTTTTCTTCTCACCAGCCCCCGGAATTGATCAGACCGCCTTCCGGGCAAGCCGGAAAAGCTTCCCCGAAGACACCACTCCAGAGTCCACGCAACCGCTCCCGACCGAACGAAAACCGGCCAGAGCGGGATTGCCAAGGACACTCCACTGCAAAAGGATTCGCTTATGAACGCTGATACACTCAAGCAAGCACTGGCAGCCCACTTCCCGGGAATCAGTCCGGAAGGCGTGGACCGCCTTGTCGCTTTCGCCGCACACTTTCGCGAATGGAACGCGCGCCTAAACCTCGTTTCCCGAAAAGACATTGATGCCTTCGAAGAGCACCACCTCTTTCATTCCCTCGCCATTGGGCAAATCTTGCCCTTTCCGGAGCGGGTGCGGGTTCTCGACGTGGGAACGGGCGGCGGCTTGCCCGGTCTCCCGTTGGCTATCGCCTTCCCCGCCTCCCGCTTCTTTCTCTGCGATTCCATTCGCAAGAAAGCCGATGCCGTCAAAGCCATGGTCACGGAACTCGGCATCAACAATATTGAGGTGGTCAATAAGCGGGCCGAGAAACTCGAGTCGAAATGGGAATTCATTCTCGGAAGAGCGGTTGTGGCGCTGCCTGTATTCCTCGCTTGGATACGGAAAAACCTGCGCGACGGTGAAACCGGTGGCCAACCCCACGGCATCCTCTACCTGAAAGGAAGCCGATATGCGGAGGAACTTGAATCCATCGGTGTTTCCCCTTTTCGCGTCACGCCGCTGGGCGAAGTTTTGCCGCAACCCTACTTTCAGGACAAGTTTTTGATACACTTGCGCCACAGCGACATTCGCCACGCGAACCTGCCGGAACTTCCCCCGTAAGGCCGGGGTGCCTGATCGTTTTCGCGGCGGCCCTTCCAAGGGGCAGGGTGTGGTTTGCCGGCTACCAGCGCCTTATCCCCCTGTACTCACCTGAATCGGCACAAAACGAGCCGGGCCGCTTCCGTAGTCGACCTGCTTCAGCGGTCGACCCGAGGCGGAGGCGCGCGCCGTCCGTCCTTCGCGCGCCCACCTCGTCGCCTGAGCCACACGGAAATTCGAAGCCGTC
>JAFIGE010000078.1 GCA_020831585.1 Opitutales bacterium
GGTGAGCGCCTCGCCGTCGGGATCCTCGATGATGGCGATGACCTCGGCCTGGTCCCGGCGGATGGGCGTGGGCGCTGGGCAGCGGGACCGGCTGAAGCCGGGACTCCAACCGGAGGCTCTGTCGTATCTGTCCGATGGGTCTCATTCGGCGGGATGGTAGATGAGCTGTTGCCGCTCGCCGTGGGCGCGCACTTCGAGGCGACCGGAGGTATCCACAAGGAGCGGTGTGCCTTCAATGGCGGCGGCTTCGAGGAGAAGGGTGGGTTCGGTGAGGCCAGCGGGCGGATGGATTTCGCCGGCGAGACGGGCGGAGGCGGAGACGTCAACCAGGCCCGATTTTGTCCAGCGCAGCATTGCCCCGTCGTGTAGCAGAATTTCCGATACGCCCGCCGTCGGGTGGGCGATTTCGAGGATCGCACCCGCTTCAACGACCACCGCCAGGTTTGCCCCGGCGGGTTCGGTGCCGTGGGGGAACCGACCGCCGGTTGCCGGATTGCTCGCAAAGACGACACGGCCTTCAGCGATGTGGAGGTGCGAACCCTCCGCGTAGGCTTGTTCGCCCGCGAGGATGAGAGCGGCGCGGCCCTCTTTGCGGATCGTGATGGGGCCTTCCTTGCCCCCGCGCAGGCGGCGGGTCTGGAAGGCATTGGCGGCGGTGTAGTTGAATTTCTGATCGGGCGACTCGTTTACGCCGAGGTGGGTGAAGTTGCGGTCGACATCAAAAGTGGTGTCGGCATCGATCCAGATGGCCCCGCGATAGGACTGGTCACGGGTGCGGACTTCCCAGCGGTTGCCGTCGCGGCGCTCGAAGACGATGTGGCCGTTGTTTTGCACGCCGTCGGCCGCGTCGTGGAGGGCACGCCCGGTGATGGGCAGGCTGCGGCCCTCGTGGGTGCGGAGGGTGGCCCCGCTCACACGGATGCTGCCGAGGGAGCCGAGGACGAGGTCGCGTCCGCGCGGAGCGAAGGGGGTAAGGGCATCGCGGGAGCGGTCGCCGATGAAGTCCTGGTGGAGTTCAAGGATACCGCCGCCCGTATCGTCGCCCGAGACCCAGAGCTGGAGGGTGAACCCTCCGTAGTTTTTGATGAAGGGAAATTCCGCCCCCGGCCAGATGACAAAGCGCGTACCTTCGCCGAGGACGAGGCCGGGACGACTGAGCTCGCCGGTGGCGGGCCAGGAACCGCGAAAATGCACGGTGGTCCCGGGATCGCCGAGGCTGACGATCTGGGAGTGGCGGTGGTAGTTTTCCGGCCAGGGGAGGAGGTTGGCGGAGACGCTGTATTGGCCCCCGCCGGTGATGCGTAAGCCGGTTTCGGCGCGGCGGGCGCTCTGGATGAGGCCCTGCTCGCGGTAGGTGTTTTTGAAGAAGATGTCGATCGGTCCGGCGAGGGGGCCGCTCACTTCAAGGAGGTCGCCCGGTTCGCCCTCGCGGACGGTGTCGATGATGAAGGCCACGCCGGTAGTGGGCGCGTGGATACCAGCGGCGCGGACATGGCCCCCGATGTTCAGGAAGGTGCGGGTGCCGGGGAGAAAGTAGGCGTGCGGCGCATCGTCTTCCGGCCAGGCTGCGGCGGCTCCGGTTGCGTCCATCCAATCGCTCCCGCCGGTCGTCCAGACGGGTGCGCGCATGCTGCCGGGTTCCTGTTGCCAGGTCCAGACGGGGTCACTTTCGGGAAGATTGGTATTCAGGGGGCGATAGGCGATGGGGGTGCGCCGGTCCTCATGGGGCGGTGTTTCGAGGCCGAAGCGTGTCACCATATCCGTGAGGTCGCCACCGGAGAGGCGGTAGGTGCGGTGCGGAAAGAAGGTGCCGGTTGTCTGGCCGGTGTGGTTGAGGATTTCCGCTGCCGTGATGCCTTCGGGCACGGGCAGACGACGGAAGGCAAAGAAGATTCCGTGGCCGGGAAACTCGTCGGAGAGCCAAAGGACGCCGGCCTCCCGGGGGAGGAGCCAGGGGCGCTGCATGAGCGGGAGGGCGGCGCGGAACTCGTGGGCGAGGCGGCCAAAGCCTTCGACGACCTGCGCGGGATCGGTTTCCGCCTGGGCGTAGTAGGGCCAGATTTCGGGGGCGAGCCAGACATTATGGGCCATGGCGCGAAAGGCGATTTCGCCCCATTGGCGGGGAGAGCGCTCGAATTGCGCGTCACCCCGCAGCCAGTGGATAGTGTGGGCCATCATCCAGGGAGTGGAGAGGGCGTTTTCCGTCTCAATGGAGCAACTGAGGCCGGGGAAGGAGTGGCTCTCGGAAATCCAGCCGAGGCCCGCGCGGGATTGATCGGCGAGCCATTCCCACCAGGCACGCTGCATGGGTTCGCCGTCACGGCTGACCCAGTCGAGCTGGCTCATCATGAGGTTTTGGAAACTGTCGCCCCAGTAGCCCGCGATGCCAAAGTTTTCGCGCACCCTGCGGAGGCGTTCGTCGAAGACTTCGCGGAAGCGCGGGGAGAGGATGTTGTGCTTGTAGGCGTCTTCGCCGTAGGTCTCGTTGGGCGGGCCGCCGGGGGAGTTGAGAGCCCAGTTTTCCGGTTCGAGGCCGACCTCGCGCACGAAGGGGGCATCCCGGTGAGTCATGCCGCTGATCCAGGTATAGTTTTCGATGCCGAGTTCGTCGTAGATCACGCTGAGCTGCCGCCAGGGGTCCTTGACTTCGGGGAGGGGCCACCAGTCGTAAACCTTGTTCACGCCGCCGCCGGTGAATTCAAATTGCTCGCCGCCATCCCAACGGCGGTTGACCGCGCGGCCATTCACCCAGCCGGGGTTGTGCACCATCACGCGCTGCACGCCGAGTTGGTGAAGGTGGCCCGCATAATCGGCCATGAGGGCGGTGACGGAGGCGAAGCGGTCGTTCACGCCCCAGAAGTCGAAGAGGTAGCCGACGGAGGGGACGACGCGGTCGGCGAGGAAGCCCAGCTCGTTGCCCACACGGGCACGCAGCTCGTATTCGATCTCCAGATACCGCGTGCGCCAGAAGTAGGTGCCCCTTGGCTCGTCATGAACAAGGGCGGCATGGAACATCGGTTGGGTGGTGAAGGTAGCGGTGTAGGCGAAGTGTTCCTCGCTGATCTGGCCCACGCCCTGGTCGCCGGGGTAAATCTCGGTGAGGCCGCGTAGGTTGCCTTGCCGGTCGGGGTAGGCCACGAAGGCGGCGCGCGCATTGAACTGGTAATCGAAGAAGGACGTGGCCGCACCGCGCGCGGGGGCGTGTATCCAGGAATCCGCGCGGAGGGCGAGGGCGGGTTCGCGGGCCATGGCGGCGGAGTTGCCGTCCATGAAGCCCGGCGGCAGAGGTGAGGGACGGGCGAAGGTGTCCTGCGTGTTGTAAGTTGTGGCGGAGCGGCCGACGGCATCGGTCGAGACGAGCTGTTCGAGGTTGCCGAGCCCGCGGTAGCGCTGGTTGGCGACGGTGAGACCCTCGAGGGTGCCGCCGACTTCCGCGCCCCCGAGGAGGCGCAGGGCGGTGGTGCGGAGCGGAGCGTCGAGTTTGATTTCAAACGACCAGCTCCAGCCCTTCCAGGGCCAGCCCGCGATGGTGTCCTCATGCGATCGTATCCGCCAGATCAGCACACCCATCTTTTCGAAGGTGGCGGCACGTTCATCGAGAAAGGCCGCTCGGTGCGCAGTGCGGGTGATGTCGGTAAGCGGATGGGTGCGGGCAAAGCGGAATTTGTCGCGCGCGGGACCGCCGTGGTCGCCCTTCCAGAAGATGTCTTCCTCATCCCAGAGAAAGTAGGTTTTCCAGTCGGCGAGGTCCGTGCTGCCAAAGACTTCGAGGTGCAGGTCCCAGCCGTCGTCGACCTCTTCGGCGTGCAGGAGACGCAGGCCCGCCCCAATGGTGGGCGCGTCGGCCCATTCATCGGCGATGAGCGGGAAGACGACGGTGCTTTCGTGCGCGAGCGGGTAGCCGTCGAGGGCAAATCCGCCAAGGCCCATGAACCACCCCCCTTCCGTGGAGCGCGCTTCAACCGATGTTCCGTTACCAAGAGCGAGGACCTGGACGGTTTCGCGGGCAGTTGTGAGGGAACCCGACGCGCAGGCGAGAGCGAGAATGAGGAAGGGGAGGCTTGACCGGATCATACGGAGATTGGGAAATGAGGGAAAGTTTACCATCTGGGATTGAATCGGCAAACCTCCTTTTGCGCGGAGAAG
This sequence comes from Opitutales bacterium, assembly GCA_020831585.1. Classification (GTDB taxonomy): domain Bacteria; phylum Verrucomicrobiota; class Verrucomicrobiia; order Opitutales; family Oceanipulchritudinaceae; genus JAFIGE01. Next base: position 4,147 of record JAFIGE010000078.1, read on the forward strand.
GGCTGTTTTTGCGCGCGGGATCGACCCCGCGGTCTGCTCGCCCCGTAGTGCGATCCCTTTTGGGTCAGCGCGCTGCGCCTGGGGCTTTCCGGGGTTGGGCGTGAGGTTCCGCGACCTCCGCCTTTGGCAAGCCACGGAGCAGGGGGCCCAAATGGCCACCCTGCTTCCGCGGAAGATGCTCTCCAAACAGCGAAATGATGACAGAAACGCGCGTTGCGTATCCAAACAGCGCGAAGAACGCTTCACCGGGGTAAGGAGGAATGTGATTGCGATCCGGTGGCGGAGGGTTGATCTTAAAAGCTGGTTTTGTTTTCGGCGGTTTCGCTGCATTCTATTTTTATGCCTCCTACCCAACACGCCCGACGCGGTGCCGAATCAAGTGATGAGCCGTTTTTGAGTGTCGACGGGATCTCGAAATTTGTGGTGGCGGTGGCCATTTACATGGGGGCGGCCGGTGCCGGATTGGAATTGGCTTTGTGGCAGGACTACGCGCCTCTGATTTGGCCCCCGGCGGGATTTGGTCTGCTCTTTCTTCTGCGTGGCGGGTTTCGGTATCTGCCCGCGATCGCTATCGGGGCGATGGGCGTGAAGCTGCTGGAGGGGGAGGCATTTGCGGGGACGGTGTTTTCCATGTTGGCCTACACGCTTCCGCCGGCTTTGGCCTGCTGGGTTCTCCGGAGGGTCTTGCATTTCGATGACGCCATGGAGCGTCTCCGGGATGTGGCGGCTTTTGTCGTTGTGGGGGTATTGGGCACCGCACTGCTCTCCTCCCTGATCAATTTCGCATGGCTTTCGCAAATTTACCCGGACGCGGTCCGGTCATTTGCCGATTTCTGGCCGGTCCTTTGGCTGAGCGATGCTCTGGGTATCCTTGTGATCACGCCGATGCTTTTGGTCTGGTTTGCCCAGACGCGCATCAACTGGCGCAATACCCAGTCGCTTGAGGTTCTGATTTGGCTTGCCCTTCTCATTTCCCTGGGAGCGATGGTTTTCCGGAACTGGGCTCCAACCGACACCCTCCGTTATCCGTTGGAACTGGCCATGTTTCCCCTCATGGCGTGGGCGGCAGTGCGCTTTGGTCAACGGGGCGCGACGGTCGGTATTTTCATCTCCGCTCTCATGGCGGTGTGGGAACTTCGGGATGTCATCGGGCCGGAAGCGACCCGAACTATTTCGCAGCCGCCGGGATTCCTCTGGGTCTTTGTCGGAATTCTCTCAACCACGGGTATGTTTCTCGCGGCGGTTTTCACGGAGATCCGCAATCGCGAATCGCGGATTCGCCGGGACGAGGAGCGGATGCGCGCCTTTATCGAAGCGATGCCGGACCTGGCCTTTGTGATTTCAGGCAGCGGGCACTATCTGGAAGTTTATGCTCCCCGACGGAGCGACTTCTTTGAGCGTGCACCGAGGTTGAAGGGCCGTCACGTGAGCGATCTGTTCGAGCCGGAAACGGCGGAACGCTTCGCCAACACCATTCACGAAGTGCTCGCCGCGCGGGAGGTGCGCGTGGTCCAGTATCCCATGGAGTTTGCCGGCAAGCTGCGCTGGTTTGAGGGACGGGTGGCTCCCATGAGACCGACCGAAGACGAACGGGAGGCGGTCATTTGGGTGGCCTATGATGTGACCGATTCGCAGCTCGTGACCGAGGAACTCCGCTATCGTGACCAGGTTTTGCAGACGCTCACCCGCGCAGAGAGCAATTTGCTTCGCGTAAAGACGCATTCGGCGGGGATCCGCTCAACCCTGGAAATCATCGGACTGGGGATGGGGTTGGACCGTATCGGAATTTTCTCGAACCGGTCTTCGGGAGGAGATGGCGAGGCTGAGCAGGCGTCTTTGGTGTTTGATTGGGCGCGGGATTCACTCTTCCAGGGTTGGACGCGGGAGACGGCTCCCGGGGTCTACTACGCGGATCTTCCGGACTGGTTTGATCATCTCAGCCGGGGACGCACGCTGACCCGCGAGGCCCGGGAGATTCCGCCGAAGTTGGGGGGCTTTTGCGGACCAAGCGGCATTCACAATCTCTTGGTCCTGCCTATCTTTTCCAATGAGCGGTTCTGGGGATTCCTGGCTGTGGCGCAATGCGGACCCGGGCTCGAATGGAAGCGCAACGCCGTCACCGCACTCGCTTCACTGGCCGGGAGTTTGGGTGGCTACCTGGAGACCAAGCGCATTGAAGATGCTCTTGTGAAGGCGCGGGATGAAGCCAACTTTGCCAACCAGGCAAAGAGCGAGTTTCTTGCGATGGTCAGCCATGAAATCCGGACGCCGATGAACGCCATCATCGGTTTCTCCGACTTACTGGCGCAGACATCGCTCACCCCCGATCAACACGAGTATCTGCGCATCGTCACCCGCAGTGGACGGGACCTCCTTGAGCTGATAAACAACATTCTCGACTTTTCCAAAATCGAGTCGGCTCCTCTCGAATTGGAGCACACCCTCTTTCGCGCGGAGACAACGATCATGGAAGTCCTGGAAACGGCCCTGATTAAGGCGCGCGAAAAGGGCATCGAGCTGGACTGTCAGATCGACGACCCTTCCGACGGCCAATACATGGGCGACCCGCTTCGTTTCCGCCAAATCCTTATGAATCTCGTCGTGAATGCGGTGAAGTTCACGCATGAAGGGCGAGTGACGGTTTGTATGCGGGCCCGCCCCCTAAACGAACGCATCAGCCAGCTTCAAATCTCTGTGGAGGACACCGGCATCGGTATTGCCCAGGATAAGCTGGGCACCCTCTTCCAGGCCTTCCGGCAAGTTGACAGCTCGACGACGCGTGAGTTTGGGGGCACCGGACTGGGCCTCACCATTGCCCTCCGGCTTGCCGAAAGCATGGGTGGCGGGATCAAGGCGGAAAGCGAATTGGGCAAGGGCTCGAAATTTACGGTGGATCTTCTCCTCGAAAAGGCCGTTGCCGGATCCATGGGCAAATCGGATGCGGAAGGCGATTCTCTCTTTGATTACGGATTTGCGACCCGCTATCCACTGCGCATTCTTCTGGTTGAGGACGATGCTTTGAATACGCGGCTTGCCCTCGAGGTGCTCGAGCATCTCGGCTATAAAGCCACTCATGTGCCTGATGGCATTCAGGCCTTGGAAGCTGTTCGGAAAAATCCCTTCGACCTCATTATCATGGATGTGCAGATGCAGGGCGCGGACGGGCTGGAAGTAACCAAGCGGATACGGTCCGGTGATGCCGGGGAGGCTAATCGTGATGTCTACATCCTTGCCTTGACCGCTTTGGCGATGACGGAGGACCGCGAGCGCTGTCTGGAGGCGGGTGCATCTGAGTATCTCTCCAAACCGATTGCGCTTGTCGCGCTCAAGCGCACCCTCAAGGAAGCCGCGCGGTTGGTCCGGCCTCTTCATGAGTGAGTTGGCGTAAAGCGGAAAGAAAGGTGCCGAAATCAGTCCTCGTCGTTCTCTCTGTACTGCGTATTTTGCTTACACACTCTTGTACTTTACTGGTGGGGCAGTCCGTTTACTTGACAGGTTGAAGATGCTTTCTTTTCCTTCTCTTAGTGTTAATCCCCTTTTTGATTGTTGGGCTCTTTCCTCTGTGTCGCTCATCGGATGGTGCCGTCGGTATGTGTCTTAAAGGCCGTCGCGGTGCCGAGTCCGGGATTGCGGGAACGGGGGAAAAGCCTTGCACAGCCCATCAATTGGCATGGATTTTGGTGCTAATGAATCGAGCTATCGCCGTTTTGCCATGAAAAAGACTCTATTTTTGATTGAGGATGAAGATCTACTCTGTGATCTCTTCGCCGAATACGTGGAGTTCTTGCCGGAAATATCTTACCTCGGTGATGCGCGGGATGGGGCCACCGCGCTTCGGCGCTGCCGCGAGCTATCCCCCAATATTGTTATCATGGATCTCCGCATGCCGGAGGTGGACGGTCTGCAGGTTTTGAGCTGGATCCGCAAAGAACTTCCGTCGACAAAAGTGATTATTTTTTCCGGGACAGTGGATGATGAGGCGTTGCGGGCAGCGATGGACGCCGAGACGGATGCTTTCATTGAAAAAGCCTATGGTCTCGAAGAGTTGCGGCGGGGGTTGGAGTATGTGCTCAACGACCGCCGCTACTTTAGCCCCGGTATTCTAAAATTGCTGACCAACTACCACATCGCCTGACGGGGGCACCGCGCTTGTACCGGGCAACTGAGCCGCGACTCAGCGTTTGGACTTATCGAAAGCAGCATCAAAGGCCACGCCGCTCGACGGGAAATCGACCTTTCGCACAAAGGCTGCCGCTTCGGTTGCTCCATGCACGCGATCCATCCGGATATCCTCCCACTCGACGGAGAGGGGGCCTGCGTAGCCGATATCGTTGAGGGCCACGATAATATCCTCGAAGCGCACATCGCCGTGCCCGAGGGAACGGAAGTCCCAGTAGCGGGCCGGTTGACCGAAATCGGCATGACCGCCAAAGACCCCAATGTCGCCGTTACCGTGTCCCCACCAGACATCCTTCATGTGCACATGGAAAATGCGGGAGGCGAACTGCCGGATAAATTTAACATAGTCGACCCCCTGATAAGCGAGGTGGCTCGGGTCGTAGTTGAAGCCAAAACGCGGGTGGTCTTTCAGCGCGGCGAGGGCGCGTGCCGAGGTGGCGATATCAAAAGCGATCTCGGTCGGGTGGACTTCCAGGGCGAAGTTTACATTCACCTTGTCGAAGGCATTGAGGATCGGGGTCCAGCGCTTGGCGAAGTCGGCATAACCTTTTTCCAGGTAAGCCTGGGAGGTCGGAGGAAAGGCATAGTTGGCGTGCCAGATGGAGGAACCCGTGAAGCCGTTGACGACGGCGGGAAAAGTGACCTCTCCGAGGGAGGCCGGGCGGGCGTCGAAGAATCGGCGGGCCGCCTTACCGGCCGCCATGACCGCTTTGGCGGCACGCTGGCGGACGCCCTCGGGCTCGCCGTCGCCCCAAACATCATCCGGAAGGATCGCCTGGTGCCGCTCGTCAATGAGATCGCACACGGCCTGACCAACCAGGTGGGTGGAGAGCGCGTAGCAATTGAGTCCGTTGTCCGCGAGCAAGGCCCATTTTTCCTTGAGGGCTTTGGCGGATACGTCGTTCACGTCAAAATGATCGCCCCAGCAGGCAAGCTCCACGCCGTCGTAACCCATCTTTTTAATGAGCGGCGCAAGGTCGGCGATGGGCATGTCGGCCCACTGGCCGGTGAAAAGGGTAACGGGTCTGGACATAATGAGGGAGTTGACTGGGTTAAGGAATAGCTCCGGGCAGGAGACAAAAAGAAAGTGTGACGCAAAAGGGACCATCGGAATTTGTCGAGAAAGGAAATTGGCGAAAGCCGTCCGCCCGTTCGAAAAATCCCTAAACCGCGAGTCGGTTTTCGCAGAGGGGGGAACCCACTGTGGCGCGGTCAGGGATATCCGGATATCGCTGGCATCGCTCCTGCCGGTGCGGTCCGGGACTCGTCCGGATAGGGAGGTGACTTGATGGCCACGAGGTTGCGCGCGCCCGTCAGGTTGGCTTTGAGGGGCTCGAAGTGGTCCTCCTTTGCTTGCGGAAGTAGTCGGCAGGGTGGTGCTGAAAGCCTTTGATCACACCAATGGGATTCCAATACGCAGCTCTGGAGCAGATGCCCTCGAACTGTTCGATGTGGGTGAAGGTCTCGGCCATGAGCGGGCGGTAACCATGGAGCGCTTCTCAGTGCGCGGGCAGCGCCCGCAGAGCCAAGGCCCGAGTCGCTCGGCGCGCAGTTGAGGCGACCAGAATTCATTGACATGTTCTGAACATTGTATTTGACCTTAGGAGCGCAACGTTTGCATGGCTAGGCCGGCATAAAATTTTGGCGTCGGTTACGGTATTCGCGGTTGGCATTCCACCACTTTAGTTTCAGTGGGTTTGGGGAGACGGAGGGCAAAGATAGGCAATCAGCCGCTGTGACCAAAGGATCGGGGCTTCTCTCTAAGATCCGTGCTTTCAGCGTGGGTTGGGTGGTGAGATCGGTTGCCTGGGTGGAGAGCTTCTGTGCCCCCAATGTTTGGTTGGGCTTTCGGAAGGGGAAGAAAACCAAAGCGGTTGCTCCGGAAGGCGTTGCTGATTTCGCGGAGCTCGCGACCTCCCTGACAGGACAATGGGAAAGATAAAAGCGGTATAATAAATTGCGTCCAAGCGTGTTTCTGAGCGGTGGGCCTATGGAGAGGCGGGGGCTTCGCCGCTGAAGCGAGTGGGGATGATGAAGGCGTCGAGATCCATATTATCACGTAGGTAGCGAGTGAAGGTCTGGAGTTGCCCGTGGGTGACGCCGATGCGGGGAGCACCGGTGGCTTGGATGGCGCGGAGGAGCCCGGGCCAGTCGGCGTGGTCGGAGAGGATGAAGCCGCGGTCGGCGGCGCGGCTGCGGCGGGCGGCGCGGGTGGTCATCCAACCGCTGGCAAGGGCGGTGGCGGTGGGGCCGAGTTTAGTGAGGAGGGCGGTGTCCTGGGCGGCTGAAGAGGTGATGACGAGGGCACGCCCGCGGAGGTCGGCGAGGGAGTCGGCGCGCAAGGGGACGGTGGGCGGGAGGTCGATGCCGGCGCGGCGATAGTGGGGGAGGAATGTCTGGACGTTTCCGTGGACGGCGAGGGGTCCGGGACCGTCGCCGAGTCCGGCGATGAGGCGTTGCGATTTGCCGAGGGGGTAAGCGGGGAGGATGGAGGTAATGCCTTGGGCCGCGTTTTGCGCCCACCATTGCCGAATCTCACCAAAGACTTGATGGGGATCGGGCCAGTTGTAGATGGGTAGACCGAAGGTGGACTCGGTTATGAAAACGTGGCAGGGAACGGGCTCGAAGGGGGCGCAGGCGGGGCTGGTGACGGCGTTGTTGTAGTCGCCGCTGACGACCCAAACTTCGCCCTTGTGCTCCACCCGGACCTGGGCGCTGCCGAGGATGTGGCCGGCGGGGTGCAGGGAGACGCGGGTGTCACCGAGGGTTGTGGGCTGGCCGTAGGGAAGGGTTTCAATGAGAGCAGACTTGCCCACCCGTTCGGCCAGGATATCGCGTCCGATTTCGGCGCAGAGGTAGGCGTTGCAACCGGAACGGGCGTGATCGGCGTGCGCGTGGGTGATGACGGCTCGGGAAACGGGTCGCCAAGGATCAATGTGGAAATCGCCGGCGGCGCAATAGAGTCCGGAGGGCGTGGGCGTGATGAGTTCGGGCACTTCGGTGGAAAAGGCTGGGTAAAATCGTGCTCCCGGCAATGGAGCGACGCGTTTTTTCTTGCCTGAACTTGCTCCCGGCCGTCTTTCCCTCAAGTGATTTGGAATGCCTGGAAAAAAGAACCCCCGCACTTCTGTGGTCAGCCGCGGATTGGAGAAACTGTGTCTGTGCCTGCCAAATTGCGGTCGGGCGCTCGATCTCGCCAAGGCGGGGGCGGAGCGTCCGCTTTCCCTCGGTGAGCGCGTCGGTTTGCGCTACCACGGAAACCTTTGCCCGTTCTGCAACTGCTCCGAGTTCAAGTTCAAGACGGCACTGGCGCACATGCGGGAGGCGGAGCGGGAGCGAGCAAACAAGGCCGGCTGAGGGGAAGGTCGGTCGGCTGGAGCGCCGTCCTTGTGAGGGGGTGGGGGTATGACGCACGCCGGTTCGGCAGAGGTTGAACCGGTAGGCCTGAGGGATTTCCAAGCCCCCCTGGCTTTCGGTTTCTTTAACGCCACTTCATGGATCATTGGACTGGGCACTCCGATGATCCTCCTCGCGGGGCAGCTCGGCGCGACGGCTTTTGAAATCGGGTTGGCCTATTCTTTTGTTTTCCTTCTGTTGCCGGTGCAGGTGGTGGCGACGGTCACGCTGCCCCGCTTTGGCTACAAACGGCAGATGATTTTCGGTTGGGCGTCCCGGATTGTTTTTTTGTTTTTTCCCCTGCTGATCGCTTTTTTGGCCCCGGCGGAACCGGCACCATGGATGATGTGGGGGCTGATTGTGAGCGTATTCGGGTTTTCCTTCATGCGTTCACTGGGCAGTTGCGCGGTAATGCCCTGGATCTACGGGCTTATTCCGGAGAGTATCCGGGGGCGCTATTTCGCCACGGAACAGTTTCTGACGGGGGTCTCCGTCATTCTCACGCTTTTGCTCTGTGCGGCGACCTTTCACGCGTTCACGCTCTACACGTCTTTTCAGATCCTCTACGCCTACGCGATCGTCGGCAGTATCCTGGCGGTGGGGGCGCTCATGCGCATGCCGGATGTGCCGCGCCCGGCCACGACGACGGTCGGCGCGATTCTGCGGCGGGCTCCGGTGGTCTGTGTGGAGCCGGGCGGTTTCCGGCGATATCTGTTTTTCATGGTTGCGGCCAACGTCATGACAACGGCGTTTTCGCCCTTCATCGTGCACTATCTGAATGTGAACCGGGGGCTGGACTCGGGTTCAATTTTGCTCTTTGCGGCGATGCAGTATGTGGGTGGGATTTCGGGCTCTTGGTTTCTGCGCTCACGGATTGATCGGATTGGCATCACGCGCACCTTCCGTTTGAGCCATTTTGGAAATGTGCTCATGCTGCTGTTTTGGCTGGGTGTGGTTGGGGGCCTCGATGGGCTGATGGCTTGGTTGCCGGTGGGCTTCTTTCTGTTCGGTTTGTCGATGAGTTTTTTGACCGCCGCGCACCTGCAATACCTCCCCAAAGTCTGCCCGGAAAACGAGCGGGCGTTGACGATCTCGGTGCACAGCGCGGTGGTCGGTCTGATGGGGGGGATTGCGCCGATTTTGTGGGGGCTCGTCCTGCGCTACTCCGGAGATCTGCCGGGCATGCACCCGGAACGCTTTGCGCTCTTTATCGGGCTGTCGATGGTCACGCAACTGGGGCTGGCGTTCTTCGTCGGCCGACTGGAGCCCGGCGATGCCAGAGCGGTGCCGCTTCGGGCCGGTGCCGCCATCACGCGCCCTTTCCGCTATATCGCCCAGATGGTGACGGCAGTGGATACGCCGGCGGGGAAAGCGCCCAAAAAAGAGTCTTCCCACGATCAGTCCACTTGACTGACTGTGATTGAAGGCGGGGGCAGGCTCCTTGCCATTACCGGTTTATTCGAAGGCGCTTTTGAAGGATTCGAAGGCCGAGCGGAGGCGGACAAGTTCTTCTTCAGTGGCGGTCAGGCGCGTCTCCAGTTCCTCAATGCGCGCGGCTTGGGCGGCGAGCTGATTGACGCGTTCGGCGTAAGGAGGGGGCTCGTCGGCGGCGGCTCCGGTTCCGCCCGCTCCCGCCGGGTCGTCCTCATCGGCGAGAATTTGAGCATAGCGCACCTCCTTGCTGCCGGGGCGAAGGGGCAGGGCGCGCACGAGGGCGATAGGCTCCTCATCGCGTTGCATGAGCGCATCGAGGGTGGCTTGGATGGCGTCCAGGTCGCGAAAGGGGTGAAGGCGCTCGCTGCGGGCACGCAATTGGCCGGGGGTCTGCGGGCCGCGCAGGAAGAGGAGGGTGAGGAGGGCAAACGCGGCCTGGTCGAGTTCCAAAACCTCACCGAAGACCTGGCGGAATTTCGGCACGCGCGAGCCGGCCACATCGACGCGGCGGGCGACGCCCTTTTCGCGCAGGCGGTCGAGGGCGGCAAGGACTTCGGTTTCGTCGAAATCGGTCACGGGTTCGCGGCTCGTTTTTTGATTACACGCGGCGAGCAAGCTGTTGACCGTCATGGGGTAATACTCGGGCGTTGTAACGGATTTCTCCATCAGGGCACCGAGTACGCGGGCTTCCGTGCGGTCGAGGGGAAAGCAGATTGAGGGGTCGAACATAATCCTCCGAATGGTGCTTCACCTTCACCAACTGACAAGCGGGAAAGGGCCTTTGGCGAGCCGGGAGGAGCGCGAAAAATCTTTCTTCGTGCGGAACACTTGACCGAAGCGGATGGCCTTTCATGCTCCCGGAATATGTTTACTCCCGAAATCGTATCCGCCCTTGAAGAGGCGCGCATTGTTGCCGTTTTGACTTTGGAAGACCCGGCGTTGGCACCGGACCTTGGTCGGGCGCTTTTAGCCGGTGGTGTGCGGGTGGTTGAGCTGACACTTCGCACGGATCGCGCGCTCGAGTCTCTTGTGGCTATGCGCTCGGCTTGTCCTGATCTGATCATCGGCGCGGGCACGGTGCTGACCCCTGATCAGGTGCGGGCGGTGAAGGCGGCGGGAGCGGCGTTCGGCGTGGCTCCGGGCTGCAATCCGCGGATTTTGTCCGCCGCTGTGGCAGCCGGTCTGCCCTTCGCTCCCGGTGTTTGCACCCCGACGGATATCGAACAAGCGCTGGAGGCTGGCTGCACGGAGATGAAGTTCTTTCCGGCGGGCACCTCGGGGGGGCTGCCACATTTGCGGGCGATTGCGGCCCCTTTTGCGCACCGGAGGGTCCGTTTCATCCCGCTCGGCGGGCTTACCCTGGAGAATGCTCCGGACTATCTGCGTGAGCCATCGGTTTTGGCTTTGGGTGGGTCCTGGATCGCACCGGCAAAGACGGTCGCGGCCAAGGATTGGTCGACCATCGAAGCCAATGCCCGCGCGGCGGCGAATCTGGTTTGAAGCACGGGTTGGGGAAGGCGTCCTTTTGCTGACGCTTTTGTCTGTTGTTGGCTGTCATGAAGATTCCGCTCAATCCACTGATCTACCGGTTCGCCTGTGCACGGCTGCGGCTGCGGCCTTTAATTTTCCGGATTCTGGTCACGCTGACGGTGGTGAGCTTCGTTTTCTTCATGACCTTCCTCATTGCGCGAGAGCAGGCTCAGCTTGATACGGCGGCGGCAGCGCGGGGGACACTCATTCCCCTCATCATCATCCAGGGTGTCCTGCTAATGCTTATGGGCACGGGGGCGGTTGCTTCCGGAATTACCCAGGAGAAGCTGGATGGGGTGCTCGATTATCAGCGGATGACTCCCATGCCGGCCTGGAAGAAGGTCCTTGGTTATCTCTTTGGTTTGCCTATCCGGGAGTATGTTTTGTTTGCCGTGACGCTGCCCTTCCTCGGCTACGCGCTCATTTGGGGGAAGGTTCCGCTGGCCGCGTGGGTGCCGTTTTACGTACTCTTTTTTAGCGGAGTGTGGCTCTATCACATGACGGGTTTTGCGGCAGCTATGATCACGCAGCGCTGGCGCTGGGCCGCGCGAATCGCGCAGGGGCTCGTGTTGGTACTCTACTTCTTTTTGCCCCAGCTTTCGCATCTGGGTATTGTCTTCTTTGAGTATCTGACAATCCGGCCGGCCTTGGCTCAGTTCATCGTGCCGTTGCTTACCGGCGGCGGCGACGGCTACCCGGATTTCCTTGAACATCTGGGCGGGAAGCGCGTGCCGTTCTTCCAGTTCAGCATCGGTGCGGCGATTTTCTCTCTCATTTTGCAGGCGGGGCTTTTGGCGCTCTTTTACCGCATGATCGAGCGCAAATGGAACCGGGAAAACGCGCCCTCGCTGGGCAAGTTGAGTGGTTCGGTGGCCTTTGCGGCGGTGCTGCTGACGGCCCTCGGAAACCTCTGGCAGCGCATCACGCAGATTGGCACCGGACCGGCCGTGCTCGATGCGGCGACAGTTGTGGCCGTTCCCATGGTCTATGCGCTCCTGGGGCTTTTCGCCGGGTTGCTCATTCTTCGTGTGATTTGTCCGGAGCGGTTGAATTTTCAGCGTGGTTTGTTGCGGCAACGCAAGTTTGGTTGGGCACGGTTGCCCTGGTGGTTTGACGAAGCTTCCGCGCGCGGGGTTGCCCTTGTTTATGCCCTTTCCCTGGGTGGGATTCTCTTTTTCATCCAACATGGGGTGTATGGGCGCATGGTGGCTCCGGGGGCAGAGTCGCCGGTCCATCTGAGTGCGCCGCAGCTCTGGTTTTTGCCGCTGGTGGTTGGGCTTACGCTGGTTTATTTTCAGAGTACACGGGAGTTTTTGGGAGACAAGAATCAACTGCTGCTCGGACTGCTCGTCTGGGTGGTGCCGATTCTCCTTGGATTGGTGCTGACGGCGGCGTCTCTCGAACTGCGTTCGGTCGCGTATTTTCTCTTCGCGCTCTCCCCGTGGGGATTAGTCGTGCTCGTGGGATCGGCACCCTTGGGAGCGGCAAGTGTGGAGGTGAGTGGAGACGCCGCGCGCCTGGCGCAGGCGCGCTATTTCGGGCTCTTCTTCCTCATGGCGCTGGTGGGCTATTTCCAGGTTAGCCTGGCGCGATGGCAGGGGCAGATGCGGGCAGGAAAGTGAGGGGTCGGCTTTCGCCGATGGTGCACGCCCCAAAAAAGTGACCCACGTGGCCGCCGTGCCACAGGGCAGACCGCCGTCGCTTGAAGACCCGCTGATGGAGCAAAGGCAGCCGCGCTAATTCCCCGCGCTGGCGCTGGCGTGGAGGGCCTTGAAGAGGGAGTCGACTTTCGTGAGATGGTGGCGGGCTGCGGCGAGATCTTCTTTTTCAGCGGCCATTTCGACTGCGCGCACGGCTTCCGTAAAAGGGTCGCAGAAGACGTTTGCCGCCGATCCCCGGAGCCGGTGTGCGGCTGCGCGAACGGCCGCAGGGCAATTCCGCGAAAGGGCCGTGCGCAGGCTCTCCATTTCGCAAGGGGCTTCTTCGACGAAGGAGGCAAGGACGCGGCGGAGAAGATCTTCATCGCCGCCGAATGAGTTGAGAATCTGTTCGCAATCAGGGCGGAGTTCCATGGGCGATGGACTCGGGGATTCTTGTTTGGCAACCTCCGAAGAAGTCTCGCGGTCCGTTCTGACGGATAACCAATCTTGTAGCACTTGGCGGAGTTTTGCCGCCCGAACCGGTTTGGAGAGATAGGCGTTCATGCCAATCTCCAAGCAACTGTCTTCGTCGCCCTCCATGGCGTGGGCGGTCATGGCGATGATGGGGATGGCTGCATTCGAAGAGCCCGCTCCGCCTCTGCGGATGCGGCGGGTGGCTTCAGCTCCATCGATTCCGGGCATCTGCAGGTCCATGAGAACGAGATCGTAGGTTTCCTTCCGCAGCGCCTCCAGAGCCTCTCCGCCGGAAGGAACCACGGTTACTTGTTGCCCGAGGCGCTCAAGAAGAGCGAGGGCGACGATTTGGTTGGTAGGGTTATCTTCCGCGAGGAGTATTCGCCCTTTGGGCAGGCTTTTCAGGCTCTCTCCCGCAAAGGGTCCAACGGTCTCCCCGGCTTTGCGCGGCGGCGGCTCCGCTTCAATGAGAGGGAGGGTAAACCAAAAACAGGAGCCGCGGCCGGGAGTGGATTCCACCCCGATTTGTCCACCCATCAGACGCGTGAGTTCTTCGCAAATGGCGAGCCCAAGGCCGCTGCCGCCACGATTGCGGCTTGTCGAAGAGTCCAGTTGATCGAATTTTCGAAATAGCCGGGAACGCTTTTCGGGAGGAATCCCGATGCCCGTGTCGATCACAGAAAAGTGGAGTTGTTTGGATGCCGAATCAGCTTTCGCCATGATGCGAATGGATCCGGAGTCCGTAAACTTAATGCCGTTGCCGATGAGATTGAGAAGGATCTGTCGTAACCGCAAGGGGTCGCCACAGAGATGGCGCGGGATTTCCGGGTCTACCTGCGCGACGAGTTCCAAGCCTTTTTGTTGTGCCAGCACACGTTGTGTGGGCATGAGCTGATCGAATACCTTCCCGAGATCGAAGTGGATAGCCTCGATTTCGAGTTTGTCGGCTTCGATTTTGGAGAGATCAAGGATGTCGTTAAGGAGAGTCAGAAGGGTTTCGCTGCTGGCGTGGATGGTTTCGGCAAACTCGCGTTGTTCGGAGTTCAAGGGAGTTTCGAGGAGAAGCTGGTTCATTCCCATGATGCCATTCATGGGGGTGCGAATCTCGTGACTCATATTTGCGAGAAAGGCACTCTTGGCACGGTTGGCCGTCTGGGCCTCGTAGCGAGCCTCCTCCAGTTCGCGATTGCGCGCCCGCATATCCATGAGCATTTTATGGATGAAGACGTAGAAGGAAAGCCGTCGTCCGATAAGCTCGAAAGACGGGGAATAGGGGCTCTCCGCATCGAGCAGAAGGATTCCAAGCGGGGTATCCCGCAGTCCGAGATGAAGGACCGTGATCGTGCGGGCGCTCTTCTCCGGCGCAAGTTCCTGCACCAAACGGAGGTCCTCGAGATCGCAGATGCGCCCTTCCGCATCCTCTGAAAGCCCACCTTTCTTGTATCGCCAAATCCAAAGCTGACCCCGTGAAGAGGGAGAGGAAGAAAAATCATCAAAAAGGAACAACCCTGCAAAGCGCAGACGGGCCGCTTGAGCAACCTCCCGGACCACATTCACCGATAACGTTGCCCGGCCATCCACAAAGACCCACTGAGACAAGCACGCCGTCCAGCGATCAAACTGTTTTTGGAATGAATGGCTGCGTTGCGCAAAGTTAATCGCCAACTCCGTGATGAGCATCGCGGCTTTGTCCAGTAACGAAACCCGGCCAGGATCGGCCGTTTCGGCAGTGTGCTGCCGGTGGGGTGTGCGTCTCAAAAGGACGAGGACGCGGTGACTGTGGATGGGTGAGTATTTGTATTCAAAAAGGAGCGCATGAACATCGACAAAGGTTTGAAGGAAGACGTCCGGGAGGTCCAAGGTGTTAACCAGGCGCTCTGCTGCGCTCTTCGCGAGGACCGGATCGATGCCTTTCGCATGTTCGACGAAGACCGCAGCGATGTCTTGAGCATAGGTGCGTGGCGTTTCCCCGGAGCGGTCGGTCCGGGAGGGAGGACGGGTCTGCGGGAAGACACCGATGGACAGCCGGTCCACCCGACGCGGCGCAAGAACTGTGCGGCCGGGGAGGGGGGCACCAGTGCGCCTGTGTTCGAGCAGGAGCGAGGTCGCGCGGTAACCCATATCAAAGGATGGCACGGCCACGGAGGCGAGCGGAGGGGTTGTCCAGTGGCACTCCGCGCTGTCGTCAAATCCGACGACTCGGACATCCCCGGGAACATGGTAGCCTTTTTCTTGCAGGGCCTTCATGGCCCCGAGGGCGCTCAGGTCGTTGGCCGCAACGATAGCCGAAAATTCGAATCCTTTTTCGATTAGGGCAAGGGTGGCCGTATATCCGTCGAAATGATTGAAGTCTCCCGGCTGGATGAGCATTGGATCGAGATCGATACCCGCCTCCTGGTGCGCGGCGAGAAATCCGCGAAGGCGCTCATTCGATGACTGAAGTCCCTCTCTTCCCCGCAGGTGAACGATTCTGCGGTGTCCGGAACTAAGGAGATCAAGAGTTATCTCTTTCACAATGCCCTCGCTTTCGCACAGAACGCAACTGATTCCCTCAACCTCCCGATAAACGCAGATAATCGGCAAATCCTTCTGGCGAGAAAGGTCGCCCAAGCGAGTGCCCTTGAGCAAAGCTTCGCTGGGAGTCGAAATGATCAATCCGTCCAGATCATCGCCCGCCTCGGCCAGATACCCGGCCAAGGTGTCCACCGTAATGGCCTGGTGGTGCGGCTCGCTCAGGCTCGTCCATTCCAGCAAATGCACTCCAGCTTCCCGGGCAGCAGTTCGCGCTCCCCGGTGCAATTCAGTGTGGTACTCGCCCTCCTGACAGCCCAACAAACCCAACACAAGACGCCGATTTTCAGGCTCGTTAATAGGGTGAATCATTTATACGACTCTGTCTGATCGGATACCCTTCGGTCAATCGTATTCAAAATCAGAAAATCTCTTGATCGAGCGATGGAGAGCGCCAGCCTAAAAATAACGGTAGTGGCGAAGAGGGAAAATGTGCAAGGTGGCGGCAGGCCTTCTCTTGGTCGTCAATCCAAGTCAGCACGGTGCCCGTGCAGAACCAAACGGCGGGAAAAGGCTTGGCCGAAGGCTTCTTCGATGGAGGCCTCGGTGTCGCTGAGAAATTCGGGTTGCCCATCGCGCAGGGCCTCCATTCGACGGGCCCCCTGAGCAGAAAGAATGACGAGCCTGAGGTCGAGGGCAAAGGGAAGGCTGGAGGGCGCGACGGGGCTGAGCGACTGAAGCGTCACGGCGGGATCCGGGGAGGCGCCGGGATCGGCAGCGTCGGCGGATTCGACGACTGTGATCTCCATGCGGGCGATGTGGGTGGAGAGGATGGCTTGCCGCAAGTCGCCACCGGGAATGAAGTTTTCCAAAGGTTCGGCCGCGATCCAGTCGAGGTCGTCACCGCGCATGCGCTCCCAGGCATCTTCGGGCGGGAGCTCGCCGCGAAAAAGGGAGGGGAGGGGGCGGGGACCCCCGTCAAAGGGATTCTCCCTCGACAACCAATAGGCAACGGCGGTGAGGTGCCCTTCGCCGTCCTGGCGGAGGACTTTCAGAAGGCTGTTGGTCGAGTCTCCCTCAAGGTGGAGGACGGCATCGTCCCCGGTGGTCCAGATGGCGGTGAGATCGCTCACGATCAGTTCGAGGGCGAGGTTACCCTGTTGGGCGCGCGTAATGCGATCCGTCTCGCGCGTCCAGGGAACAAGAATGGCCGCGACGATTTGGAAAATGCCGATCAGAATCACGGTCATGATTGTCGCAGCGAGGATCAGCTCCAAAATTGTGAATCCCCGCGACGCGTTTTCGCGTGCGTAGAGCGCATCAGTTGAACGGGTGCGGGTCATGGGCGGGCAATCGCCGGAAAGACGAAAACAGGGGAGAGGGTGTCGGCGCGGCCCTCGGGCCAGGCAGGCGAACTGTCCGGAGAGGGCGCGGGCCATTGCCGGACTTCCACAGACCACGCCCAGAAGGCGGTCCGGCCATCTGCTGTGGGGGCAACCGGCTTGGGAAGGGCGCGGATTTTAAAGGTGTCGCTCGCATAGCGTTCTCCGATAGCGAGCGTGAAGGACTCGGCGGCGGGTCCTTCGAGGAGGCGGGGATCTTCCATTCCATCCCCATCGGCCACGCGGAAATAGATCCAATGGAGGAAGGGTGGTTCGTCTTCGAAAAAGAACTCTCCGCGTTGAGAACGGACCCGCAGTTCCACTTGCACCGCAGCCATGATTTCATCCGCCCGGGCCTCCTCGCGGGCCGCGCGCAAGTCGGAAAGAAGCGGCCCGAGTAGACCGACCAAACCCAGGACGGCCACAGCAAAAACCCCGACCGCCAGGAGGACTTCGATGAGAGAAAAGCCCCTTGTCTTTCGAAAAAGGATTCTCATTGGGTGTCAAAAATCAGGGCACCGGTGGCGGCGGCCATAAAGCCGCCCCCGGGCGTATCGGCGAAAATGAGCTCACCGGCTTCCATCCTGCCATGGGCGAGGGCCACGAAACCGGGCGTGAGCATGCGCCCGCGCGCATCATAGGCGAAGTAGAACCACCGGGTGCCGTCTCCTTCAGCGGTCGCTTGGGCGAGGGGGAATTCGATCTGCATGCTTCCGCCTGCGGCATCGCTATCGGTCGGCCGGAAGCGAATGCCGTCGGGCAGGCGCACGCCGTTATTGGCCGCGCGCCAAAGATTGGGATCGTCGGCATCCCGGAAGATGATCCCGGCGAAGCGCAGGTGGCGGTCACCGTCTTCGGGGGTATCGGCGATGATTACACGAGCTTCCGTTTGCTGGAGGGCGGCTTGTGCCCGTGCGGCCTGGAAAATGCGCGCGAGGGTGGTCTCCGCCGCTTGCAGGGGCACGCCCCCGCCGCGTGTCAGCACGATACCCAAGCCCGCGCCGAGAATGGCCATCAAGGCGATCACGACCATGAGCTCAAGCAAAGTGAATGCCCTTCGGGTCGCTTTCATCAGTCCCATGTGGTCAGCCAGGACCACTCCGCGTTATTTTCCGGGTTGGTGACGAAAAAGAAAACGCCCCCGGCCAAGGTTTCCGGACGGCGGTCGCTGGGAAGGGAAGCAAAGTCACTCCCGCGAACCACACCGGTGCCCTGGCGGTCGATCACGACGTGAATGTTCGGGTTGCCGAAAGCTTCCACGATTTCCCCCGCGTGAGGTTCGCCCGCGCGCGCAAACTCATTGCTCGTGAAGGTATAGTAGCGGATGCGCCGGGGGTTGGCCCGCAGGGCGTAGGGGTGGGTCGGGGGTTGGCCATCCACTGTGAATCCCGAGAGAGTCTCAATGAAGACGGCGTTGTTGCCCCGCAGACTGAACTCCGCTCCGGGCGCACCCATCGACGGGTAGTGGCCTTGGTCCGCCCGGAACGCCTCATAGGCGGTCGCGTATTGGGCCAGTTGGCTGCGGGTTTTGCCCCGCAGAGCACTGTCCCGCACGGTCGAAGCCACAGGCACGAGAATCGCGATGAGAATAGCGATCACCGCAATCACCGTGAGCAACTCCACCAGGCTGAAGCCGCCGGTTGGACGGGCCCGGCGGGATCCCCCGTCACTCTGCGAAAATGTTGTCATGGGCGTTTGGTTGATCACGGTAATCGGCGGGAAGGATGCCGTTGGATGGAATGCCATGGGCCTCCAAGCTGGCGGGACGCAACGCCGCGCCGCTCGGACCGAGAGAGAGCAAGATGTAGCCCCGGCGCTGCCAACCATCATCCGGCCCGCTTCGATAGAGATAGATATAAGGGCTCCCCCACGGATCCATAAAGAAATGGCGGCGAAAATCGGTATCCAGTGCCAGGAGAATGTCTCCGGCCATTTCCGGGCGAATCTCCACCGGTTCAGTCCGGTCAATCCGGCCCACGGTGAGCGTTCCGGGATCCACAAAGTGTTGCCGTTTGGCCGTGCCGCCCACTCTCGGAAACGCGTCGCCCCGCGCCCCCTGCATCCCGATGAGAGCCGCATAGAGATCGTGAAAACCATCGCTGCCCGTGGTCCAGGGGTAGTCCCCGTAAGTCTGACGAAAACGCTCCAGCCCTTGAGCCAGAATAGCCAATTCCGCCTCCGCCCGACTGATCGCCGACCGCTCCCCCACGCTCCCCGAAATCGCCAGAATAATCCCTGCCAAAATCGCCACGATGGCCACCACCGTCAGCACCTCGATGAGGGTAAACCCAAGACGACTCCGTGCAGCATTGAGCATAACCACTACCATATCGCCGCTGCTTCTAATACCTGTCAACTCCCCAACAAAGAATAATCTAAGTAGAAAAATATTATTGACTTGTTGGGTGGGATTTGGTGGGGTTGGGGGATGGAAGACAGTGTAGCGATTGGATTTGCGAAGGGGCTTTTGCCGAAGCGGGGGC
>JAFIGE010000079.1 GCA_020831585.1 Opitutales bacterium
AAAACCGGTCGTCTCGTGTATTTTCCCATTTCGCCAATCTCACCAATTCAGCGAATCTGTCGATATAAAATTTCTGAAACTTGCACTCTTTATTCTTTTCATCGGACAGACCGGTTCTTTAGCTGATGGAAAATTATGAGCGACTCTTTGAATCTTGCTGAACTCAACGAACGGATTGCGAAAGCCACGCCTTGGATTGGTCGTTTGCAGGAAGAGATGGGAAAGGTGGTGGTGGGGCAGCGTTACCTTGTTGACCGGCTAGTGATCGGGCTATTGGCGAATGGGCACGTGCTCCTTGAGGGGGTGCCGGGCTTGGCCAAAACGCTGTCCGTGCGGGCCTTGGCTTCCACAATCCAGGCGGACTTCGCGCGGATTCAGTTTACCCCCGACCTGCTCCCGGCGGATATCATCGGCACCCTTATCTACAACCCGAAGACAGGCGACTTCTCCACCAAACAAGGTCCGGTCTTCGCCAACATCGTCCTTGCGGATGAAATCAACCGCGCACCGGCGAAGGTGCAGAGCGCTCTCCTCGAGGCCATGCAGGAGCGTCAGGTCACAATCGGCGACACCACCTACCCCCTGCCCAAACCCTTCCTCGTTCTGGCCACGGAAAACCCGATCGACCAAGAGGGCACCTATCCGCTCCCGGAAGCACAGGTGGACCGGTTTATGATGAAATTGCAGGTGGGTTACCCCTCCCGCGCCGAGGAGCGCCAGATTCTTGACCGCATGGCCACAACCGGCCCCGCTCCGGAGGCGCAAGCGGTTGTCACACTGGAAGATGTGATCGCCGCGCGCCAACTTCTCAATGAAATCTACATCGACGACAAGGTGAAAGAATACATCGTCGATATCGTTCAGGCGACCCGCTTTCCGGAAAAACACGGGCTTGAGGATCTGCGGGACTTTGTCCAGTTCGGAGCGAGCCCACGGGCCACGATCGCTCTGACCCTTACGGCGAAGGCATGGGCGCTGATGCAGGGCCGCGGATACGTCACGCCGCAGGATGTGAAGACCATGGGGCCCGATGTGCTGCGTCACCGCATCATGCTCACCTATGAGGCAGAGGCCGAGGAAAAGACGAGTGAGGACATCCTCGCGCGGATTTTCGATACCGTGCCGGTTCCCTGAGATTCGCCGCGCTGCCGTGTCTGCCGAAGCTGAAAAAACGCGCGCGATCCTGCGCAAGGTGCGCCAGGTCGAGATCAAGAGTCGACGTTTTGTCGATGATGCGCTCGTGGGTGCCTACCACTCGGTTTTCAAGGGAGCGGGGATCGACTTCTCCGAAGTGCGCGAATACCAAGCCGGGGATGATGTCCGCGCGATCGACTGGAATGTCACCGCGCGCATGGACCGGCCGTTCATCAAAATCTACGAGGAGGAGCGGGAACTCACGATCATGCTGCTGATCGATGTTTCCGGCTCCAACGATTTCGGATCGGTGGAAGCGAGCAAACGCGAACTGGCGGCCGAGATCGCCAGCGTGCTCGCCCTCTCGGCCACGCGAAACAACGATAAAGTCGGCCTCCTTCTCTTTTCCGACCGTATCGAAAAATTCATCGCGCCAAAAAAAGGCCGACCCCACGTGCTCCGCGTCGTCCGGGAGATCCTCTTCCACCAGCCTCAGGGACGCGGCACCGACATTCCGGAGGCCCTCCGCCACCTTTTGCGCATCCTCCACCGCCGCGCCATTTGCTTCCTCGTAAGCGACTTTCTCGCCCCGGAAACGCTCCGCTGGACGGGCTCAGGCGAACGCACGGCCGACCGGGACGACCTGCAACGCTCGCTCGCACTGATGAACCGGCGGCACGACCTGATCTGCATTGAGCTACACGATCCCCGCGAGGAATCCCTGCCTGCCGTGGGCATTGTCGTGCTGGAAGACGCCGAATCGGGCCAACTGGTGGAAGTGGATACCGGCAACCGCCGCTTCCGTGAGCTCTACGCCCGCGAGAATGTCATCCGCCGCGAGCGGCTCCACGCGACCTTTCGCCGCAGCGGGGTGGACGCTATCCCCGTTCGGACTGACGCACCCTACATCCAATCCGTGCGCGCCTTTTTCCGCCGCCGCGAACGCCGCCGATGAAGGACCTCCGCTTAATCGGGTGCATGCTCGCCACGCTGACCACCTCCATTCTCCGGGCGGAGGACGATCTCGCCGACATCCGCGATCCGCTCTGGATCTGGACCACCCAGGAGACGCTCCTCCTCGCAGCGGGTCTCACCCTCCTCTCCGCCGCCATCGCCTATTTCCTGTGGACATCCTCCCGCAAACGCCGCCCCGCCGAAGAGCCCACCTTCCGCCGCGCAGACATTTTCACGCGCACCCGCGAGTCTCTTGCGGAGCTTGAAAACCAAATCGACACCCTCGCCTCCACCCCGTTCGCCTTCGAGGTCTCCGGAGTGATCCGTACCTTTCTGGAAGACACCCTCGACGTACCGGTGACGGACCGAACCACCGAAGAGTTCCTCACCAGCCTGCAATCCTTTACCGGATTCGATACCGAAGCCCGCCAACGCCTCTCCTCCTTTCTTGAACAGTGCGACCTCGTGAAATACGCGCGCCAGGAGCTGGCCCGCGACGCCCGGCTCACACTCCTGGCAAGCGCCCGTTCACTCGTGGATGCCGTGGAGGCCCTTGAGAAACCCGTCGCGACCCCTACCCCAAAAACATGATTCACCAAAACATCGAATTCCACAACGCCGCCGCGCTCGAGCCAATCGCGGGACTGGCCGGACTGTGCCCGGTGCGCTTTCCCCGGCCCGTGCGCGATGCCCTCGAACCCCGCGGGCGCGTCGTTTCGCTCAGTTCCACCGGCATCGAGCTGCGCTTCGTTACGCCCGCCCCGGATCTGCGCGTCACTCTGCAGGCCCACATGGCTCCGGCCACGGTCCGCGTTTACTGCGGCGGTCACGGCCACAGCGACCATGTAATTGCGGCGGGGGCGGCCACGGTTTTGCACCTCAACGCACCGCCCCTGTTTCGCGAGGTTCCGCGCGACATCCTTCATGCGGCCCCTTTTTCGCCCGGTGTTTGGCGCATCATTCTCGACGGCCAACCGATTAATTTCCTCGGCGTGGAAACCTTCGGTCATGCAATCCGCCCGCCCCTTCCGCCCGAAAAACCGAATCTGCGCTGGCTCGCCCACGGCTCCTCGATCACCCATTCGTCCGTCCACGGCTACCCGCACCGCGCGGCCTGGAAGCTCGGTGTGGATGTCCTCAACAAAGGCATGTCGGGCTCCTGTCACTGCGAAACCGCCATGGCGACGCACCTGGCCACGGGCGAGGAATGGGATTTCGCCACCCTCGAACTCGGCATCAACATGCGGGGTGGCTTCGAGCCGGCGGAGTTCGAAAAGCGCGCACGCCACCTGGTCTCCGCCCTGCGGGCAACCAAGCCCCGCGCGCCCATCATTCTCATCACCCACTTTCTCAACAAAGAGCACCATCCCGCCGCCGAGCCCACCGAAGCCGTCCGCCGTCAAAACGCCTTCGACGCCACCCTGCGCGCGATCGCGGCGGAAAACAAAGACGAGGGCATCCACCTCGTGGAAGGGTGCACCGTGCTGACGGACCTCACGGGCCTCTGCGTCGATCTGATTCACCCCTCCGACCTCGGCCACGCTCAGATGGGCGACAACCTCGCCCGCGCCCTCGAACCGATTATCGCCCCGCTCCGCAGCCGGGGTTGACTGGAGGAAAAATCCCCCTTTGCGGGGATTGACGGAAGGACTTCGCGCCGAACATAGTCCCCTCGATGAACGTATTGGTAATCGGTGGTGCGGGCTACATTGGGAGCCATTGTGTGCGCATTTTACAGGAGACCGGGCACCGGCCCGTAGTCCTCGACAACCTCGCCTACGGACACAAGGCGGCGGTGCCGGAGGAGGTTCCCTTCCATGTGGGCGACCTCGCCGACCGTGAGTTGGTCGAGCGCATCCTGCGCACGCACCGGATCGACAACGTCATGCACTTTGCGGCCTTCGCCTACGTGGGCGAATCCGTGCAGGACCCGCTCAAATACTACAGCAACAACCTCGCTGGACCGATCCGTCTGCTCGAAGCCATGCGCGCCGCCGGCGTGGACCGCTTTGTTTTCAGCTCAACCTGCGCCACCTACGGCATTCCTGAAAAAATGCCCATCCGCGAAGACGCGCCCCAGCGCCCGATCAATCCCTACGGTCAGACGAAGCTCGATTTCGAGAACTGCCTCAAAGCCTGTGCCAAAGCCTATGGTCTGCGCTTTGCCGCCTTCCGCTATTTCAACGCCTCCGGGGCCGCCGGTGATGCCACCATCGGCGAAGACCACGCCCCCGAGACCCACCTCATCCCCCTCGCCATCTGGGCCGCGCAAGGCCGCATCCCCGAACTCACGGTTTTTGGGGACGACTACCCCACCCCCGACGGCACCTGCCTGCGCGACTACATCCACGTCGACGACCTCAGCCGCGCGCATGTGGCCGTTTTCGAAAAGCTCGTTGAGCCCGGAACGGCGCTTTTCTACAACCTCGGCACGGGCAAACCCGCAAGCGTGCTCGAAGTCATCCGCTCGGTGGAAAAAATAACCGGCCGGAAGGTCCCCTACTCCCTCGGTCCACGCCGGGACGGCGATCCCCCCGCCCTCTACGCCGATAGCCGCAAGGCCAAAGAAGAACTCGGCTGGGAACCCCGCTTCAACAAAATCGACGAAATCATCGAAAGCGCCTGGGCCTGGCACCGCGCTCACCCGGAGGGCTACGCGAAGTGACGGCTGGCTGCGTCTCGCTCCAAAGGCCGGAAACAGTGCGCCCCCGCTCCATCGAGTGGTTGGAGAACCTTTCCGAGGACCGAAGTTACAGGAAATTTCGTTGACCGAAAAGGATGAGACAAAAGCATCCTTTCCCTGCGCAAGTTGATCCCTTCATGCGCGAAACAAGTGCGCACAGAATTATTTATGCCGGCTCTCAGCAAGAAGGATAAACAGGAACTACTCCGGATCATGCTCCTGAGTCGCTTCGGCGACCTGCGTGAGCAAAGTCTCATTCGCCAAGGACGGGGATGGTTTCATGTTTCGGGAATGGGGCACGAGGCGCTTGCCGTGGCGGGCCGGTTGATGGAAGACGGAGACTATTTCGCCGGCTACTATCGGGATCGGCCAATCGCCCTGGGGCGTGGAGTTTCACCGGCGGAATTGGCACGATCTTTTTTCGCCAAAGCTGAGGGGGCCAGCGGCGGGCGGCAGATGCCCGCTCACTACAGCAGCCGCGAACTCGGAATTTTCAGCATTGCCAGCGTAGTGGCCTCATCGCTTTTGCCTGCCTGCGGCCTCGCCTGGGGATTGCAATTGGACAATTCACCCCACTGCGTGGTGACCACGGTGGGCGATGCCGGGACGCGCCAGGGCGACTTCTTCGAAACAGTCGCGCTCGCCCGCGAGATGAACTTACCGCTGGTCGTGCTCGTTGAAGATAATGGCATCGGTATCTCCAGTCGCACGGAAAAAATCCATCCACTCGCTCTCGGAGTCATGGACGCCGCCCTTTGGGAGGTGATTGATGGCTGTGACGTGGCCTCGGTGCACACCGCAATGGAACGGGCAATGGCGAAGGCGCGCAAGGGCGGCGGACCCTCCTTTATATGGGCGCGCTGCGAGCGTATCTCGAGCCACAGCAGCGCCGATGACCAACGCAAATACCGCGCGGAGTCTGAACTCGAAGGGCTCGCCACGAAAGACCCGGTCACCCGCTTCAAGGAAACTCTCGTGGAGGAGGGTGTTTATACGGACGAGGAAATCGAATCGCTTGAGAAGAGCATTGAGGCAGAGGTAAGGGCACAATACGACGAGGCTTGGTCAGCTCCGGATCCGGATCCCGCCACCTTGCTCAACCATGTGTTTGGTCAGGCCGGCAGCGATATTCCTGCACCCGCTATCGGGGGCAAAACCCGCATGGTCGATGCGATCAATCAGACCTTTCACGCCATCCTCGAAGAGGAGCCGGGGGCTGTCTTTTTCGGACAGGACATCGAAGACCCCAAGGGAGGTGTCTTTAGCCTCACCAAGGGCCTCTCCACGGCAGCCCCCGGGCGCGTGCGCAACTCGCCCCTGGCGGAGTCGACCATTATCGGCGTGGCCGTGGGGCTGGCAGCCTACGGCAAACGCCCTGTCTTTGAAATCCAGTTTACGGATTACCTTTGGGCCGGTTTCAACCACATCGCGACTCACTTGAGCACACTTCTTTGGCGCTCAAATGGCGAATGGCCCGTGCCCGCGGTCATCTATGCACCTTACGGGGCCTATCTGCCGGGGGGGGCTCTCTGGCACAGCCAGGCCAACGAAGGTGCGCTGGCCCACTTTCCCGGTATCCAAATTGCCATTCCGAGCACCCCGGAAGACGCCGCCGGGCTCTTCTGGAGTGCCGTTAAGGGTCAAAGCCCCACACTCATTCTCGTGCCCAAGCACATCATGTGGAAGGCACAGGAAGCCCGTGGGAGCTCCGCGCCGGTGCCCTTCGGTGAGGCGCGCTTTGTGCGCCGCGGGGAGGCACTCACGCTGGTTACCTGGGGTAATTGCGTGGAGGTGGTCGACGACGCCCTGGCCAGCCTCCCTCCAAACTACTCCGTGGAAGTGATCGACCTGCGCACCGTGGTCCCCCTTGACTGGAGTGCGGTGGAGTCGTCTGTGCGCAAGACCGGGCGATTGCTGGTCGTGCAGGAGGACGCCATTTCCTGCTCGGTGGGACAAAACATTGTCAGCCGGATTAGCGGGAACGAAAGTCTTTTCGGGCATCTGCTCGCCCCACCCCGGCTCCTCGCCAAACCCGATGTGAACGTGGGCTACCACCCAAACCTGGAGTATGCCTCGCTGCCGAGCGCCGAATCCGTGGCGAAGGCTGTTCGCGATCTCCTCACCCATAGCGGCGCGAGAGTCGAAGTCCGCGCCGCCGTCGAAAGTATCGAATCCGCCGCCGTCGCATCAACCCCTTGCCCGCAACCTGTTCCTGCATCCGCATCCACCATGAGCGCAAATCACCTTGAAGACATTCGTGTTCCCCTCCTGGGGGAAGGCATCGCTTCCGCCCGCGTGATCGCGCTGCTCGTAAAACCGGGCGAACCGGTTGAGCCGGATAAGGCCCTCTGCGAGGTGGAAACCGACAAGGCTCTCTTCCCCATCGAAACGTCCCTCGAAGGCACTTTGGTGGAATGGCTGGTGGCCGACGAAGACGAGGTCGAGGTGGATCAGATCATCGCCCGGGTGCGTGTCGATCGGCCCGGCGAACCCCCGGTCGCGGCTCACCGCGCTGCCGCCAAATCCACGGCCCCGATCGCCCCGGATCCGCGCCCCACAGAAGGAGGGCTTGCCCCGCGCATCGTCGCTCAGCTGAAAAACGTCGTGCCCGCTCACATGACCGTGAAGGCTCGCTGGCAGGCGCTTCGACAAGCGCGGTCACTGGCAAAGAAGCAAATGGGCGCAGACGCCCCTTCGCCGACCGTCATGATTGCCTGGTCCCTTGTCCGCGCGATGACAAAGCACCCCGTGTTCTCTTGCACGATCACGGGCCAGGATACCCTGCTGAAACACGCGGAGTTTGATTTTGGCGTGGCTGTGGCCCTCGAAAACGATGCTCTCGACACCGCCGTCATTCACCGGGCGAACGCGCTCGATTGGCCTGCCTTTATGCAGGCCTACCAGGACGCGGTGAAGCGGGTTCGGGAGGGCCAGTCGTCCTCCAAGGCCGGCACGCCCCTCATCCTCACGAGCATGGGCGGCTTCGGTGTGCGCGATGCATTGCCCGTGGTCGTTCCCCCCGCCATCGGAACCCTCTTCGTCGGCGAATCCCACATGGACTCCACTTCGGCGGGCGAGCATGAAGTCGTGAGCCTCTGCCTCAGCTTTGATCACCGGTGGATTAACGGAGTCGCGGGAGCCCAATTCCTCGCCGATGTGCGCAAGGAGATGGAAAACTTCGCCCTGCCTGGAGCGGATTGAGGTCCAATCACCATGGAAGAAACCTCGCCTGCCCTGCCCCCCGCCCGGTTTCACGTCTTTGTCTATGGCACTCTGCGGCCCGGAGGCTTTTACGCCCGCAAGCTGTGTCTGCCCTACCCGCACCGTTACACACCCGCCGTCGTGGACGGACGCCTCTACCATCTCAAGCCCGGCTACCCGGGCCTTACCCGCGGGGCTGATGCTGTAAGGGGCGAGGTTCTCAGCTTTGATGATCCCACTCTCCTGCGCGACCTGGACCGTCTGGAGGATTATCACGCGGATGCTCCCCCCGCCCGCAATCTCTACATCCGCGAATGCGCCGAAGCCCGCGATCCGGCAACCGGCCACCCACTCGGTGAAGTCCTGCTCTACCGCATGACGGAAGACCGTGTGCGCCAATACGGCGGGGTCTATTTGTCCGAAGCTGAATGGTCCGTTGATCGATATTCCGGCGAAGAAAGATGAAGAATTCCGTCAAGAAGGTAAGCAAATAGCCAGAAAGTAGCCACTTAGATTCTTTGACAGACTGGGAGCCGCAAGACCTTCTACAGGCATTGAAAAGGCTGTTAACCCCAGAAAAAACCAGTGGGTTCAACCTAACCCTGAAACGACCGGATTTCTTACTGTCATGAATCTATTCATCTCATCTCTCAAGCTACGGGTTTTCCAAACGTTCCTCGTGATCGTTGCGGTAAACTGTGCACTCCTGGCAATCATGCTTCATCTTCGGGGATCGCCCAATCTGATGATCGGGTATGCGAGTGTCGCCATGGGCCTCGCTCTTGGTGCGGTTCTCCTGCAAGTGCACTTTTACCGGAACGACCATTTCCTTACGGTTGAAGTGGCCCGCATCGTCATCCCGGCTGGGGTTCTCCTGAGTTTTTTAGCGGCTTTCTACTTCACGCAGCATGTGAGGGAAGCCGCCCTCGTTATGGGAAAGGAGGTGCAGATCTTTCAGTTTGTTGCCCTCCTCCTTGCGGGCTCCTTCCTCGTCCGCATAATCGATTTGCCTTGGCTACCGACTCTTCGCGAAGAGGCAGATGTTTTCATTGCCGCCGACCGCATTCGCGCGCACAGCGCCATCGCCAGCGAAGAGTCGGCGCAACGCCCAAAAGCGAAAACCCGCTCTCAGGAAATCTCCCAGCTTTCCTTTCCCCTGCGCTTCCGGATCAGCTGTCATGAGAGAGTTTCGGAAGGAACCTTTCTATTGGGGTCAAAGCTGGAATTGCCCCTTCGGGAAGGCGCGTTGCGGAAGGGAGACCATGTGCGGCACTACATCGCGGTGATCAATCCCGATCAGTTACTGCGCCAAGAGTGGCAGCGCCAACTGGATCTTCTCGCCGCTGGAATGCTCTCAGCCGCAGCCGGGATACGCCGTTCGCGCGATAGCTCCAACCAATCCGGCGAAAATGCCCTTAAAGCCATCAAACATGTAAATACGTTCATTGATCAAAGCAGCGGTCTTCGGATCGAAGATCAAAGTGCCTTATCTGAGTGCCGCGAACGTCTCCACCAAAGTGTTTCCCAGTTAAGCCGCGTGCTGGAGATGGCCGATCTGCAAAGCGGGACCCTGGAAATCAACCGCTTCCTCGATTGGAGCCGCCAATTCAGCGACAACCGTTCGATTCCCGCACTCGTCAACGAGGATGGGAATTTTCATGCCGCCTTCGAAGCGGCCCGCAACTATGAGACTTTGCTGCGCGAACTTCCGGAAGGGGCCCTCCGGGTGTCCCTCGATCGGGAGGGATATTGGAAAGTTGTCGTGTTTTCACAGATCAATGGCACCTGGCGCGCAACTGCCCGTGGATTCCGTGTTCTCCGTCCGATAATGCTCCCGGCGGCCTCGCTGGAGTCGCCATCGTCCTGCTCTCAAGCTGAGGATTTTTCGCGGCCCCCTGCTGCGGAAGGAAATAGCCGGACCACTCACGTTAACCAGCCCATCAATCATTGCTGAAAAGCGGCAACGACTTCGACGCATCCATCTCCAATCGCTCACCATCCACTCGGAAACATCCGCCGAACATGACAGAATACAGCATTTTTCTTCCTCAGTCTCTGAAGACCCACGTCCTGAATCACCTGGGAGCCTACCAACGTGCAGGCACCGTACTCGCCCTTTGTCTTTTCTTTGGAGGATCCGGCCACCTTTGGCAGCAAGGGCTCTCTCCTCTGCCGTCCATGGCCGTTTCCCTGCCGGGAAGCAAGCTGGCGGAGGACGTGCAATCCCGCACCCGCGATGGAATTCTGGAGCGGGCATTTGCTCAACAAGGCGCGCCGGATTTCTCCCGCCTAATCGAGACCTTCCAGAAAAGCGGTGAACTCTCCCGCTACGTCGAAGAAGACTCCCTTTTGGAGGGCACTCCCATTCAGATGGACTACGCCCTCAATTACCCGGACCGCGCCAGTTACCCCCTCTCAAAGGGAGATGACGGCGTAGACCAGCGTTTCTATATTGACGGGGAAACGTTCACGATCCTCAAACGCTCCCTGGACGGTTCCCATCAATTGGAGCTGGTTTATGGTCAATTTCGGCGATTCGAAGACGGGCTGTTACCTCACGAGGAGAACCTTTTCAATGACGGGAAACTTCAGAGCACACTCCTCCTTCACGGCGACCGCATCAACGGTGGAAAGCCGGTACACGTGTTCGAAAGCCCTGAAAGCGAAAAAGTCGAGACCGCTCTTGCCGGTCGCTGACCCTCTTCTGGTATTGTTGACTCGACACCCGTCTGTGGCACGGCGGAATCTTCCGGAGATAACGCCTCCTCATGGAATCCCTTCTGCTGCTCATTGTCCCCGTGCACGCGCTTGCCTGTCTTTCGCCCGGCCCTGACAGCCTTCTGACGCTTCGCAACACCCTCATCCACGGTGCAGTATCCGGATACGCCACACTCGCCGGTATCCTCTCCGGGGTGTCCATCCATATCGCCTTGGCCATCGGAGGGCTCTCCCTGGTCGCCAGCCAACACCCGCTGCTCCTTCGCATCATTGCAATGGCCGGGGCTGTTTATTTCTTGCACCTGGGAATTCGTTCAATGCGTGCGCACCCGCCCGAAGCTCCGAAGCCCGCCCCCGCTGTCGACTCCGCCACATTCGGTCAGTCCTTCCGCGATGGCCTCCTCACCAATCTCCTTAACGCCAAAGCCATCCTGTATTTCATTAGCGTGTTCTCCATTACTTTCGGAGCAGACACCGGAATCAGTCTCCGGCTACAAATCGGCGGAGTCATGCTCGTGACCCAGTTGGTCGGATTTACGCTCCTCATCGAAAGCGCACGCTATTTGCGCGCGAAAGGCATATATCGCCATCAGAGCGTCCTTGAACGCCTGGCCGCCGCCGCCTTTGTTCTTTTCGCCCTCGTGGCCGCCCTATATGCCCTGAGCCCAATTCCGAGCCATTAAGCAACCACCGCATCTTCACTGAGCAGAGCGTGTAGTTGTTCAGAATATAAAAAATGACATTTTTATCGGTGGCTTTTGGATCGCTGGATGAGTAGGGATTTTTGTCGGCGGTTGAGGCATCTGCGCTTGGCTCACTACCCCCTTATCTCGAGGGTGGCACAGAAAAGACGGCTGATGGATAAGGAGGGGATGGCGCCGTAAGAGGACCCAAAGGACGTCCTCGCACAGCTCCGGACACCGTCATGACGCGGAAAAAACTATTGGGGGAATACCATCCATTCGTGCAAAGTTGGCTTGCTACCAACGCGGATGCCATAAAGGCTCCCCAACTTCCCTCTATGGGCCTGTAGCTCAATGGTTAGAGCAGAGGACTCATAATCCTTTGGTTCCCGGTTCAACCCCGGGCAGGCCCACCGGATCCGCTCGGGCACCGAGATTCCGGAATTCACAAGGCAAGCCGACATAATGGCCCCGAGCAGTTGTGTTAAATAAATGCCACAAAACGGACAACACCTGCAATTTAGGCTTGTTTTGAGTATCCCATGCTGTAAATTTCCTGACTCGTCTAAGCTTTCTCACCTACCTTTGATCCAGGGGGCCTCCCGAATGGCATCGCAAAAAGATTCATACCTGACGAATGACCCACTGTTTGAAACAGTTGGGCTGCGCAGTCCTTGGGCAGTCGGACAACGTCTGTTTGGCCGTTTCTGCCTAAGAGAGGAATTGGGACGGGGGGGAGTCGGTGTCGTCTTCGCCGCTTACGATGAAGTGCTTGAAGAAGAAGTGGCATTGAAGTTTATCCACGCGCTTCTGCTCAGCCAACCGGGCATCGTGAAAACCTTGAAAGAAGAGGTTAAACGGGCGCGACACCTCACTCACCCGAACATCGTCGGGGTGTTTGAGGTCCACCAGGAGCCGGGGGCCGTGGCCATAGCAATGGAAAGGATCGGCGGTCCGTCCCTGGCCGTTTTATCGCGACGCTCACCCGACCGTGTTCTTTCAGCCGACGATATCCTTACGTGGCTACCCGGCATTGTCTCGGCGCTGGATCACGCCCACCGCTCAGCAAAAATCGTTCACCGCGACATCAAGCCGGGAAACATTCTTCTTCATGCAGATGGTTCCGCAAAAATCGCCGATTTTGGTCTTAGCCGAACCATCGCGGACGAGGTAACCGTAACGATGGGGATGGCGGCGGGGACCGTTGCCTACATGAGTCCTCAGCAGATGATGGGAGACCCCTGTTCTCCTGCCGACGACATCTACTCCCTTGGGGCGAGTCTCTACGATTTGCTCACCGGCAAGCCGCCCTTCCACACCGGTCACTTGCCCTCTCAAATCGAAGGCGTGGAGGCGGAACTGCTCAACGCGAGACGTGAGTCCCTAGGCGTGAAAGGGCCGCCGCTCCCATTCCACTGGGAAGCCGCCGTGGCGGCCTGTCTCGCAAAAGACCCCGCAAACCGGCCAACCACAGCTACGGAACTGCTTGAGATGCTTCAGGGAAAACGCGCTCCCCGCCGCCGGGTTTCTGCCCAGCGGGGGCGCGCAATCTCCGGGTCGTGGCGTCGGATGGGTCTCGCCGCCGCCGGACTTGTGGCCACAGCAGCGGCAATCACCGTCAACTATCAGATGAATGGCGATGCGGCGGATTCATTCCCAGCCACTCCCAGGCACGCCCCCGCCCTCCCCACGGAAAACCACCCAGACCCGGCGGTCAATCCGCCCCGAAATCCCCTCTACCGCGCGGAGCAATACGTTCGCGCCG
The DNA here is from genome assembly GCA_020831585.1 of Opitutales bacterium. GTDB lineage: Bacteria > Verrucomicrobiota > Verrucomicrobiia > Opitutales > Oceanipulchritudinaceae > JAFIGE01. The sequence continues at coordinate 13,139 of JAFIGE010000079.1, forward strand.
AACGCCTCATCGGCTCCCTGACCTCCGGCCTTTTGTTACATTTGCCCTTGGAAAACAACACGCGGGATTACAGCGGATTCGGTCTTGACGGCTCGGGCCGCAATCTGGCCCCGGCGGTGGACCGCTTTGGTCGGCAAGCGCATGCGATCCGCCTCTTGGGCGACGCAGATATAACGGTCGCTATGCCGCAGGATTTCCAGTTTTCCGTTGGTCGTCCCTTTGCGGTGAGTCTCTGGTTTTTACCGGACCTTCAATCCGGGTCGCTCATTGAGTTGCGCACCGACGACCCGGTTTTCCCGTATATGCACATCGGTTATCACGATGGCCGCATACGAGTGGTGCCCGGCGGAAACTACCGCGATCAGGAGTCCCACCAATCTCAACGGGTGGTGCAGGAGAATGCATGGCAATACCTGGTTGCGCAGTATGATGGGGAAAAGATGAGCGTGTGGCTCGACGCCAAGAAAGTCCTCGAATTCCCCTACGAGGCAGACCCCGTTCTGGCCAATGGCTGGTCTTTACAGGTGGGCGGATCCGCCCCCCGCCGCCTGCATTTCGCCGGTGCCATCAGTGACCTCCGTCTCTACGGGAAACATCTGCCGGAAAGCCAAATCCTCACAAACTTCCGCTCCCGTCCACACCGTCCACGCACGCCTGATTCTGCCCTTCCCCCAGAAGCTGCCCGGTTCGCTCTCACGGTTGGGATCTACGGAGATAATGACGACTTGGAGGCCGCCGTAAAAAATGAGTTTGGAGACTCCGCTCGCATTGCTGACTGGGAGGAAATCCGCGATCTCTTTTACGACAATGGAGCAGCCTTCGCCGATTTCATCGGCCTCTGCCACAAGACGAGCGCCTTTGTTGAGAGGGATGGAGATCGCCAATTCCTTGGTCCACGCCAGTTTATGGTCTACCGCGACAGCGGCACGCACAACCCGGCCCTCCTGCACCACGACCATACCGCCCAGGCTGAGTTGCTGCTCGGATCATGGTTTAATATTGAGCACCCAATCCTAGTCCGTCTCCCGCAAGGGGGAGCCGCATCGGAGTTTCTCAGCGCAACCCGGCTTGTCGGCGAACGAACCGACGGCGGCATTTGGGAGCTGGGAGTGGCCCCCGACCCGAAGGGGGCGGCGCGCATGAAGGCTAGCCCGGGAGCCTCAATTGAATCATCCCTCTTTGATTTGCCAGTCGATCATCGCTTCCAGACTCTGCGGATCGAGTTCAATGCAAACCTGCCTCCATCTCTTTGGGGCAAAGAGATCACCCTCTGCCTGCGGCGTGAAGGTGTAGACCTTCCGCTCACGGTCTCTATCGCTCACCATCCGGGCCGCCACCGCTCAATCAAGCTGCAGGTGGGCACGGAAAAAAACATCGCTCACCTGCGTCTCTTTGGGGCCCGTTTCGGCGACTTTAGCTTCACCATTCTCGTGCGGGACGAGCATATTTACATCACAGCTATTCCCTTGCGCAGTCCTGGCTTTCTCTTTGAGGAGATGGCCCAGGTCCCCGGTTTCCGTCTGGCCGATCTGCGATCGCTGCAATGGACCCTCCACTGCCGCGACCCCCATGCCGTTGCCTCTTGGATCGATGATATCCGCCTGACCGCTCTCAGTGCCGCCAGCGCGGGCAGTCCGCCGGATCGCGCTTCGCCACCGGTCGAACCCTGAGGACCACCCGATAAGCAGAACAGACCCCAAGTGGTGACGGAGGAGGGTCAGCCCTCTGTGGCGCTCGGTTAAGCTCTTCGTCGAAATCGAAACCGTTATCGATTTCGGCTTCGATAAGGCGCTACAACGGGATCATTCGATTTGGAGGCCCGATTGTCGATTTCGATTTCGACGGACGAAGGCGGGGGCTTATCCAAGCACCATTAGGGTCAAACCTCGACCGGGCAAAAAAATGCAAAAAAAACACGCCGTGCGTAAGACGCAGGTCATCCGCTGCAATACGGGATAAGAACATAACCAGAACTGTATATCCTCCAAAGTATGAAAACACACCTATCCTTATTCCTGCGGAAGCTCGAAAACGTGTGGCGATTGCCAGGCACTTCCATTCACATCCTCTCCAAGCTCTTTGCTCTAACCATTGTTTGCGTTGGCTTACAGAGCGCGGCGTTGTCCGCACAAAGCGGCGGAGCCTATCTGGGGGATCATTATTACACCTACGATGAACTGGTGGCCATGGCCGAAGCGGCCGCAACGCCTCAGAGTGAAGGTCAATTTGCCTCCCTTTCGACATTCATCAGCCCGGTCGTTGTCTGGTCGCCGGAAACCCCACTCCTCTTCGGAGATCCGCTGAATGGGACCGACCACCTCAACGCCCGGGCCTACGATCCAACTGATATTGGAATGGATGGTCAGCCTCTGCCGGGGGCGAGCCCTCTGCCCGGTACCTTTGTCTACAATCCTGAGGCAGGCACAGTGCTGCCCGCAGGCCCCCACTCTCTTTCCCTCGTTTTCGCGCCCGAGAACTTCGGCAAATACGCCATCGTCACAGCAAACAGGACAGTCACCGTCAACCGGATGGTTCCGGTGATCAACTGGATCCCCGCGACGCTCGCCCTCACCTACGGTGAACCCACCTATCGAAGCCTCTACGATCTCAGCGTAAATCGTCCGGCCAACCTCGGTGGTGATCCCTTCCTCATTCCCAGCGAAGGCTCCATCACCTTCGACGTGCCTCTGGGAACGCTTCTCCCCGCCGGAGAACATCCCATCACCGTCACCTTCACGCCCGTCGATCAAGCCGCCGTGGAAACAGTGACGCAGACAATTATATTCACGGTACACCCCTACCCAACCGATCTTTCCTGGATGGCCCCCGCCAACCAAGTCTACGAATTCGAACTGGAGCCCGGTCTGGCCCCGCTCAACGCCTCGGCCTCCTTCCGCCTGTATTCGCTGGATATTGATGGGAATCTCGACTCCGGCGTAATCACGCCCGTGAACGGCATCTTTACCTACTTTCAGGAAATGGTTGCACCGGAAAACGCCCTCTCATCCGGGCAAAGACTCAATGCTGGCACCCACACGCTTCTCGTTGAATTCATCCCCGCCGACGGGAATAACTTTACCGAAGCCTTGGATACAACCGGCGTCAGCTTTGAGATCCTTCCCAAGGATGTCGCTATCTCATTCTCGATTCCGAGCAACTTTCTCACGATTGATGATCCTGTAGACGTGTCGGTGTTTGCCACAACAGATGCGAACCCCCGCGCGGCGAATGGCGATGATGTCCCGCTTCCTCTTGTATTCAGTATCAGCACGGGAGGCACCTGGGCACAAATCACCCCCGAAGGCGTTCTCTCATTCACGGGATGGCCCGCCGATGGCGATATCTCGAAGACGTTTACCGTCCAGGTCGAGTTCGCCGGATCCTCCAATTACAACTCCGCCACGGCATCGGACACCGCTTCCCTGGACAAAGTCGACCCTATGACCGGTTTCGGTCCTGTCCCCACGGATCTTCAGTGGCAGTGTGAGACGCTCAGCTTTGACCTCGCGGAGCTCGATATCAACGACCTGACACCCGATTGGTCAATCGAGAGTGGTCCCGCCTCCCTTGCCGGATCGGTTCTCACCTTTTCCGGTGCCGGGGAAGTGATCGTCGGTTGGGATGTTGCGGAGACAGACCTCTTTTATGGAGCGAGCGGCACGCTGCCGCCTATCGTCGTCGCCCGCGGAAATCCCATGGTTTCCTGGACAGGCGCTGCCGACGTGATCACTTTCGGAGACGATCTGAGTTCAGTTCTGGTTGCTGTGGCCACTTGCCCGGATACGATGGCTCCTCTCTCCGGCTCCATCGTTTACACATCCGGAGGCGAGACGGTCGCCCCCAGTGATCAACTCGACGCCGGCACCCGCATCATCACCGCCACCTTTACGCCCGATGCGACGGATGATTGGAACACCGCTTCAGCGGCCTTTGAACTGACGGTGAATCCCTTCCCCCTCGAACTCACCGTTGTGTCTTCACCCGCACCCGTCACGTGGTATCGGTATGAAGGGCTCACGGTCGAAGAATCTCTCCCCCTCCCAGTGGCTTTCCAAGTCACCTCCAACGACCCCACCGGGAGCGCCCAACTCGATTACAATATCGCCGCCGGACTCGGCTCCATCGATCCCCTCACGCAGGTCTTCTCTTTTGTCGAGGGGGCGGTGCCCGGAACCTACGTCATTGAAGTCCGAAGCGACGCCATGGATAGCAACTTCGTTGCCGCCGCTCCGGTCACGGTGCAGTTTGAGGTACTGAAGAGCCGTCCGCTCCTCATCGGCGGCACCAGCGCGGATCCACTCATCTACGGCAAGCCGATCCAAAAGTGGTTTATGGAGGCATTCGAAGCCCGCGAACTCATCGTCGTGCGTGATCGCAGCGGACCCGGCTCCCGCGAATTTTTCACCCGCAAATCCGTTAACCCTTCGGACGATGACTTCCGCATTCTTCTGCCGGTAGACCTTGCGTTGTGGAATCTTGGCGATGTGAATGCCTTTGATCCATCGAGCGTCGACTTTCACGAGACAGAAGATCTTGAGCCGTTCTGGGTGGAATACGCCAACTTCCCCCTCAGCCGCCAGTATCTCCAGGCAGGCGCGGCGCGCAACTTCACGGTCATTCTGATCGCGGAAAAGTTCGACTTCTACCTCTCTGTTTCCCGCCTGGGCAACGTGACCGTTGAGAAGGCCCAACCAACTCTGTCGTGGGAGCCTGACGAGACGGTGATCTACGAAAATTTGTTGGGAGACCTTCTCCTTGCGGCCCCCTCTGTAACCTTTGCCTGGACAGACTATACCGGCATTTTCCCTGACCCGTTCAACCGCCGTACTCTCAACCTCAACGCGGCGGGCGCGGTGCCCGATGTTTTTGGAAGTTTCGGTGAGCTTACCTTCAACATCCTTGATGAAACCGGTGCGCCGATCATGGGATTGCAGAATCTTTCCGAAGAGGATTTCGCCTCGACGCTTCTCGATGTCGGTGACTACACCATCGAAGTCATCTTCGACGCGGGACCAATCGAAATCCCCGCATCCACATTTGCCACATCGGAAGCCATTCTCTTCAATGGAAATAATTTCGAACAGGCCGTCGCCTCTGTGGATATCAGTATTCTCCCCCGCACACCGATTGTCACGCTGAATCCGCTGCCGGATTTGTGGACCACCAGTGAGCCGATTAACCTGCTCGATTATGTCGAGATCGATGCCCTCTCCGGGAGCGGTTTAACTCCGACGTTCACCGTCGTTGAGGGAGACGCCTTTGTCGCACTCGCCGGAAGCACCCTCACGCCCGTCGGTTGGATGGGCGATATGCCGCTTGCCCGCAACATCGTTATCGAGGTCAACGTGGATGGGAATTCCAATTACAACGATGCCCTCCCAGTCTCCGAAACCCTCTCGCTGAGCAAGGTCCGACAGGAAGTCACCCTTTCCACGAGCGGTCTGGCCATGACCTTCGGCTGCGGCCTCAGTCCCATTGAGGTCAGCGCAGTGACCGAACAACTGGAAGGCCCCCTTGCGGGAGACGCTGGCGGCGATCCCCTGATCGCGATCTCCGCCGGTTTTGCCGCGGACGTGGTCTCGGTGAGCCCATCCCCGGGTAATCCGGCGCAAGTGGGCATCCTCAATGCGGGCGATACCAGCCTGACAGCAGAGGCTCCCGACAGCCTCCTCTTTACCTCCGCCGAAGCCTCCATTCCAGTCTCCGTCGCCCCTTACCAAATTCTTGCGGCTGACGTTGTCTGGAACCCGGCGGACCTGGTCTATCCCGAGGCCCTCAACGCCTCCGGCAACCAATTCAATGCGCAAAATCCGACGGGTTCGTGCGGCATGATTGGGGGTGGCTTTGCCTACTCTCCGGCAGAGAACGATATCTTCCCCGCCGGAACTCTCGAACTCACAGCCGTATTTACGCCGGACGATTCCCGCAACTATATTGGTCTTTCGCTCACGCGCACCATCTCCGTCGAGAAGGGCACGCCGGTCGTGACTCTCTCGACGTTGCCGGATCTGTGGACCACGAGCGGGCCCATCGACCTCCTCGACTTTGTGGACATCGATGCCCTCCCCGGAAGTGGTTTGGTGCCAAGTTTCACCGTCGTTGAGGGTGCTGCGTTCGTCGACCTCGACGGAAGCACGCTCACTCCGGTGGGTTGGATGGGCGACACGCCGCTCGCCCGCAACATCCAGATCCAGGTCAACGTGGACGGAAATGCCAATTACAACGACGCCCTCCCCGTTTCCGAGACCTTCTCTCTGAGCAAGGTCCGGCAGGAAGTCTCCCTCTCCCTTGCTGGTATCACAGCAACCTTTGGCTGTGGAATGAGCCCGGTCGAACTGTCGGCCTCTTCAACCCAACTGGAAGGCCCTCTGGCCGGAGACGCTGGCGTCGATCCCCGTATCCAGATCACCGCTGGATCCGCCTTGGATGTCGTCTCGGTAAACCCCTCACCGGGGAATCCGGTGCAAGTGGGCATTCTCAATGCCGGCGATACCGACCTCACAGCAGGGGCCGCAGACAGCCTCCTCTTCGTTTCTGCCGATGCCTCCATTCCCGTATCCATCGCGCCTTACCAAATCGTCGCGACAGATATCGTCTGGAACCCGGCGAATCTGGTCTACCCCGAAGCCCTCAATGCCTCCGGTAACCAGTTCAACGCCCAAGATCCGGTTGGTTCCTGCGGGTCCATTGCGGGCAGCTTTGCCTACTCTCCCGCCGGGGGAGCGATCTACGCAGCCGGTTCACTGGAACTCACGGCTGCCTTCACGCCTGCGGACTCCCGAAACTACATTGGACTTTCGGTAACACGCACCATCACCGTGGAAAAAGGTACGCCCGTCATTACGCTGGTGCCACTGCCCGATATCTGGACAACCAGTGCCCCCATTGACTTACTCGATCTCGTGGCGATCGATGCCCTTCCGGTCGATGGCCTTAGCCCGGCTTTCACCATCGTCGAAGGCGGTGCTTTCGTGGACCTCTCGGGCACCGTGCTTTCACCCGTCGGTTGGACGGGCGACGCCCCCCTTGCCCGCACCATCGGAATCCGTGTCGACGTGGCTGGAAATGCAAACTATAACGACGCAGAGCCCGTCTCAGATAGTCTCTCGCTGAGTAAAGTCCGCCAAGAGGTTAGCTTCTCCGTCGCGGAGGTGACCGCAACCTTTGGCTGCGGACTCAGCCCAATCGGGGTAAGTGCAGTCACAGCGCAATTGGAAGGCCCTCTGGCCGGAGACGCTGGCAGCGATCCTCTCATCGCGATCTCCCCTGGTTCGGCCGCAGACGTCGTCTCGTTAAGCCCCTCTTCGGGTAATCCCGTTGATTTGGCCATCCTCAATGCCGGCAGCACCAACCTGACAGCCGAAGCCCCGGACAGCCTCCTCTTCGTCTCTGCCGATGCCTCCATCCCCGTATCCGTCGCGCCTTACCAAATCGTTGCGACGGACATCGTCTGGGACCCGGCAGACCTCGTCTATCCGGAGGCCCTCAACGCCACCGGCAACCAGTTTAATGCGCAAGATCCCCAGGGGCCTTGCGGGACGATTGCGGGCAGCTTCGCCTACTCCCCTGCTGAGGGCGTTATTTACCCAGCCGGCACCCTTGAGCTTACGGCTGAATTCACGCCCGACGATACCCGCAATTATGCCAGCCTCTCCCTCACTCGCACAGTAACGATCCAGCGGGGCTCACCCGTTCTTGAGTGGGATCCTGAAGTCACCACCATCATCTACCTCGAGACGCTCGACTTCAGCGGCGTCAACGCAGCCTCAGCCGATGTGGATGGCGGCTTCGCCTATCGCTTCGAAGATGGCAGCGATGCCGAAGATGTCGTGCTCCCCGTCGGATCTTATGAGGTTTTCGCCCACTTTGTCCCGGATGATACAGACAATTACGACTCCGGAATGATTGGCCCGATCACCTTCACCGTTGACCCACGCTGTTTCCAAATCGAGTTCCTCGAAGCCATTGAAGGTGCCCTTTTCGATCCCACAGTCGGCCAGATCGTGCCCCTGCGGGCGCAGGCCTTCTACCTTGATCCTGAGGGCAATCGGGTCGATCCGGATGACTTCGCCGTCACCTTCAATATCACGCGCGGCGCGAATCTCGCCAATATCGTGACGGTGGAAGACGAAGACGTAACCGTCGATCCGGACGGCGACCAAATCCTCTTCTTCCAAAGAGGAACCGTCGGTGTCACCGTCTCCGCCGAGCCTTCCGAAACCGATGCAGAGAATTTTCTCTTCTGCGCAAACACCGACTTCCCCCATGTGTGGACTGTCCTGGTGAACAAGATCCCGGTGACGATCACGTGGGATTGGCGCGGTGAAGGAACCGCCGACGACCTCATCTGTGTCATGCAAGAACTGACCAGCGACGAACTCAATGCCCGCGCCACCTTCCTCAACCAGGAAGGCGAACGCGTTGAAGTCCCCGGAAGCTACATTTACCTGCCCGACGTCGGAGCCTTTTTCTCCAGCCTCGGAGAAGCTACGGTGGAACTCAACTTCATCCCACAGGACATCGTGCGCTTCAATGCCGTGCCCGCGCAAAAGACCGTTCTCGTCATCGCCTGCGACTTCGCCACCGCGTTCGACGACTGGGCTGCCAGCAACGGCCTTCCACCCACACCCGAAGGTGTCTTCGATCCCCTCGGCGACAGCTCCGGAAACGGGACACCTGATGTCATCGCCTTCGCCATGGGGCTCGATCCCTTCTCATCAGAGAGGCACGATCCTTTGATCACCGTCGTTGATGGGAAAATCCGAATCACCTATACGGAGGCCGAGGCCGCCCGCGGGCTCGTTACCTTCACAATCGAAGGTTCCGCCACCCTCAGCGGCTTCGCCCCTGTCCCTCCTGCTGCGATGACTGAGATCGAGCGCGTCCCATCCGGTGCCCTGGAAACAGTGACCCTCGAAATCGACGATCCCACGATCTCGTTCATCCGTCTGTCGATCGGGTTCTAATCCAACCTGCGAAGCATCATACCGGTTGAACCCCACCTCCAGTTGCCGCCCGTCGGCAACGCGGAGGTGGGGTTTTTCTTTGGGCACCCGGTTCGAGAAACATCGCGCAAGATGGGGAGCGTTTTCAGTCGCCTGCTCCATCCCATCTGCCGCACCCGGAAAACGGGAAAAAAGCGGGGTAAACCCCCGGATGACGCCAGCACGGACCCCGCAAGCCTTTTAAAAAAATAAGTTTTTCCCGGTTATCTTGGGACCCGGTTTCAGATTAGACCCCGGGGAGGCAATACATCTCCAAAGCCTGATCATGCTAAATGCAGGCAACCCACACGACCCCACCCCCTCTTCCTGCGAAGGACTTGAATTCAAATTTCGAGAAAAGCCATGAAAAATAAAACTGCAAAAAACCTACTGATCATCACCATTTGCTTATGTCTCGCAGCCATCAACCTGCAAGCTGCCGCTGGTCACAGCATTACCCTTAAACCCGGACTTAACTTGATTTCGATTCCGGGTAGCCCCACGGAATCGGGAAAGATGGCGCACGAGGCGCTGGGTCCTGTATATGACCGAACCAATGCAATCTGGCGCATAAAGGAAAGCGAATGGCAGGTCCACGTGCCCAGCCGTCCGGAATTGAGCCATTTCAGCTCACTGCAGCCCGGGTCGGGGTATTTTCTCTACCTAACCGAGGGCCCAGACCCGCATTCCTTCCTTTCCGAGGCGATTTTTTCCTAATTCTTTAATCGTGTAAA
>JAFIGE010000259.1 GCA_020831585.1 Opitutales bacterium
GTCGGCAACAGTCAGGGCAAAGGCATGGAAGGATGGCTATATTCCCAGCGGGATTGCAAACGCCTCGTTCTCCGTGGCCGAAACGCCGACCGTTGCAACCCCTGTAATCAATCCGAACGGGGGGAGTTTCACAGACACGGTCGAAGTGCGCCTGTCGACTACGACAAGCGGAGGGGTAATACACTACACCACTGACGGGACTGAACCGACTCTTTCTTCGCCCAGATACACCGCTCCGTTCTCACTGACCTCGTCGGCAACAGTCAGGGCAAAGGCATGGAAGGATGGCTATATTCCCAGCGGGATTTTGACGAGCAGCCAATTCAGAATCAGTTTCTCCGGCATAGCACCCGAAATGCCATCGATCATAATAAACGGAGGGTCTCATAAGGGTTTCATACGAATTCATATTTTTAAGAATGGTGACGCGGATGTAACTGGGTTTGAGATATGGAGGAATATAAAAAGAGAATTTGACTCAGCGATAAAGATTGAAGATGAGTTTTCTGGCGCGATTTTCGACGATTTCAATGTTGTGCCTTGTCAGAACTATTGGTATTGGATTAGTTCTAAAAACGCCGATGGCTCGAGCGATTTTGCTTCTCAATCTGGATGGGCTTTAGACGATGGACCTCCGCCGGAAATTCCAACTGGAGTGAATGTTTCAAAAGGCGAGTTTGGAAGTATGGTTTTGATAACCTGGGACCAGTCTCCAAGAGCATCATCCTATACTATTTGGCGTAGTTTGGGAGAATCTACGAGCAGTTACGAGAGAATCGCAACAGGGATCACTGAGATTTATTATGAGGACATTAAATTGAATCCATTTGATATCCGCTATTATTGGGTAGTAGCTGAAAATTGCAGCGGAAAGAGCGGATGGAGTCACCACGATTATGGGTTTCGAGACCTAGTTTACCCCCCGGGAGTTCCTGCAATAACTGATATTTCAAAAGGAACTTTCACTGATAAGGTAGTAATGACATGGAGTTCTTCTGCGGATGCCGACACTTACGAGGTCTGGCGAGCAAAAACTTCACGATTAATCGATGCTGAGTTAATTGCAGATCGTCTTTCATCACTCGTTTACGAAGATCAGGAAGTCTCACAAGGGACTGTTTATTATTACTGGATTCGTGCTCAACGGAAAGGCGTCTTCAGCGATTTTGGAGAATTTCAAATTGGATACACCAAAATCACAAATAGACCGGAAAACCGAAACCCACTCTTGATTTATTCAATTGAAGTTCAAAATGGTTGGCACTACCTAGATTGGTTTGGTTCATTTAGGGATCTTGGCGGAAACTGGATTTTCCATGAGAAACTGGGCGTCCTCTACTCTGTAGGAAATGATTTGAATTCCTTGTTTCTTTATTCAGTAGACCTTGGAGTATATCTCTGGACTAGTGGGACTATATTTCCATATCTTTATCTTGGAAATTTTTCTGGATGGGCCTTCCTTTCTAATCACGTGGAGGAGGCAGTGCGTTTCTACCGATACGATTATGAGACCTGGCAAACCCCTCACGATCTAAGATTATCTCTTGGTTTCGCAATTGTTCCTGAGGGGGAGTCTCCCATCGGTGATTTCTTAGTTTTGCACTTTCCTGATCGTCGGACCCGTCACGAAGTTTTTATATCTAAGTTTCTAATGCAGAAGACACCTGTCACAAACAGGGAGTTCGCCGAGGTAATGAACTGGGCTTTATCTCATGATTTAGTTCAAATTGATAATTTGCGAATTACATTAGCCAATTCAGATGTTACCTTGATCGAACTTTTTCGGGAAACAAACTCAGATTTATTTTACAATGGTGATTCAATCGTTGTTGATGTCGGTCGAGAAGATTTCCCATGTCGCCATGTATCTTGGTTTGGAGCACTTGCCTATTGTAATTTTTTGAGTGACATACATGGGCTAAATCGTGCAATAGATTTCTCATCTTGGGAGATTGACCTGGAGTCAAATGGTTTTAGACCGCCAACTGAGGCTGAATGGGAAAAAGCTGCACGCGCTGGCACAAAGCACAGGTATCCTTGGGGAAATGAGATAAATCATACATTAGCAAATTATAATTCTAGTTCGTTTTACGCATATGACATTTCCGAAACGCGTGGCCCTCATCCTAATTGGAATCGTAACACTAGTCCCGTAGGTTATTTTGCCCCGAATGCATTTGGTATTTATGATGTCGTTGGAAATGTTTGGGAGTGGTGTTTAGACTCGTCGCACGATTATCCAAAAGACTATCTTAATCCTTTCTATTTTTCGGAAGATATATATCAAAATAAAGTTCTAAGAGGTGGTTCTTTTGGCCTTTTTGCCTTTCATTGTGATTTATCGTTTCGAAATAGGCAGCGACCCACAGTGGTGATGGATGAATATGGAATACGTGTTGTTCGTCGCCCTTGATTGTATGCGACGAGCGATACGATAACTTCAAAATAGCCTAACCGGCAGTATTGTTCAGCAAGACCCTGCTCGAAAAGCTTTTTTTGAAAATCCCAAAAGCTCAACTTCCCCGGTTAAATTGAATCTGGGCGCTCAATCTGCGAGAGAACAGGTATTCCCGCCGTTTTGTTCGCAAAATTTTTCTTCATTTCTGGGCGAGGGTACTGGACTGATACCATACGGTGGCGTCCGGCGGTGCCGACTTATGGTGTAACACAAAATAAGGGGCAACGGGTGACCCATCAGGCCGCCAGCACTTGCGGCGGCGGGTGTTGCGGCTCAGCCGTGTCAAGCGACAGTTATTTCTCCCCACTGGGCGACAGTTATAATTCCCCACTTTTGGGAGGGTCAGTCCGCATGGTTTGTTCTTTGGTTTGAGGGGGTAAAGGGTTTCCGTCCGGTAAAAGGCCCCCTATGCAGCGACCGGGCATATCGATAGGA
>JAFIGE010000080.1 GCA_020831585.1 Opitutales bacterium
GTTCGCAGGCACCTCTCCGTCGCGGTCCGGCGATGAATCTGCCGGACTACTTTGGGCAGGTCCCCGCCTTCGAGAAACCCACGTCCGGCGGGCGTATCGAAGGCCAAACTGCCCTCACTCTTTTCGTGAATCGAAGCTTCATCACTCATTCATCCATTCATAAATAAATACGCACAAGCCACTTACAAGCAGTCACGCTTGGAAACCCGGCTCCCGATTGCGGTTTTTAGGTTGAACCGACATCCGGTTCAGGCTTGCCCATTTGCCCGATCACCGCATTTCTCTGCTCCGTGAGTTCATGGCAAATAATCAAAGCGAAGGTCCTTTACTACTGGGATCATGTGGGCTTCCTCTTCGGCATCCTCGCCCTCGCTCTTGTGACTCTGGCGGTGCTTTACCTCCTCAACGCCAACCTGCAGAGCCGCCTGGAGCAGAACCGCGTGCAGCGCATCGATGCCGCCGCTCTCGTCGATCTCCCCTCCGGCGATCAGCCGCTTGAGGCCAGCAGCGTCGCCGAAGTCCTTGCCCACTTTCGTCGCGCCATCGGGCGCGAGGTCGATCTTTCCCGCATCCACACGGTTCACCAGCGCGGCACCATGCGCACCGCCCGCGGGGAAACCAGTATCCAGGCAATTCGCCACATCAATGGCGATTTTTTCCACCTCACCCTTCACATCGGCGGCCAGCCCCGTTCCTATCGCTGGTCACCCGAAAGCGGACTTACTTTGCTGGATGCCCTCGGCGAAGAAATCCCCGTCGACGATCAGGAACTGGCCGCCCGTTTCGCTTACGACGCCTGGCCCTTCAACGCCCCCCTCGCTCCCTCCCAGCGCATGCCCCTCGTTTACGTCGGCCTGCTCCCCTTCCTCGGGCGCGAGTTTCATGTCCTCGAGAGCGCACCCTCCCTGCCCCTCCCCGTGCGCCTCTACTTCGATGCCCGCACCGGCCTTCTCCGCTACCGCGAGTTCCCCCAAACCGCCGACGGAGTCGTCGAAATCGACGAATACCTCGACTACCGGCTCGTCGATGGAATTCGCCTCTACCACCGTCTCTTCCTCTGGCGCGACGGTGTCTACAGCGGCGACCAAACCATCAGCGAAATCACCTTCAATGTCGGTGCCCTCCGGTGAAACCCTTCGAAAAATAATCGAATTCGATACCGGTAGCTGATCAGTTTGCGCCCTCTCCGCTCTGCTCCGTGCCACCCCTTCCATCCCCGTGATATCCATCGGCTTAACGCTTGTGGGTTTCGGCAGCTAAACAATCGTAAAGCTCCGTCTGGGCTTGACAATATTCCTCTCTTTCAACTTCGATTCCCCGCTCTTACTCTGGGTGCTTAACCCCTCCCGCGCTTACCCTCACCCCCCGCCTCCTCTCCACCACTCCAAAAATTCACCACCTCCTCCAAATGAGTTCTTCCCGCCCGTTCCTCATCCTCGCCGCCGGGGCCGCCCTCGCCGCCCCTCTCGCCGCCGAACCCATCACCGTGTCCACCGTACCGATGGGGGGGATGGTTGTGGAGGTGCCGAGTGGGTTACAAATGCTTTCAATGGACTTTCAAAAGCCGGCGGTTTTTCAGGGGCCGGTCGGCACGATTTCAGGTAGTTCAGTAGTTATTTCAACTGAAGAGCTCAACGTCTCTGCTCCGAGCTATGTTCAAGTTCTTGACGGCGACGCTTTGGGCACCGTCGTTTCGGTTTCCTCTTTCTCGAATGGGGTTCTTCAACTCGAAACACCAATCGTAGATTTGGCGGAAGGTGACTCCATTGCGGTTCGGCCTCACATAACCTTGTCTGATTTTTCGACTACTCCTGAACTGTCAACTAATTCGAGCATCACTTTCTACGGATCTTCTGGCACTTTTGAAACTTTCACCTTCTTTTCTGGGGATTTTCTCGGTCTTCCGGAGGGAGTTTGGGCGGATTCAAATTTTGAGGATGCGGGTAATGCCGTCATTTTTCCGGGAGAAGGGTTTGTCTTGAATAACAGTGGATCACCTGTTACGGCATTGGTCTCTGGTGTTGTTTCCACCTCTCCTGTGAAGATTAGCGTCGGCCCTTCATTTACGCTGGTAGGAGCATTGAATCCCCTTGGCTCATCGACCATCGGTCAGGTCTTTTCAAATTTGACCGAGGGTGCAATTGTGGATATTTACGGTGCTGGTCTCACTTCCTCTGATTCGTATTTTGCACTTGACGCAGCAACACTTGGTTTGGGGCAGGGTGTGGTATTTACCGACTCCCAGTTTGAAGAACTTTTCGATCACGTCCTGGTTCCGGCGTCGACTCCCGCTGTTGTAACTCCTGGAGGCGTGCAGCGAGTTGTCTCCATTCCTGCCTCCTATATCCCTTCCAACTAGTTTCAGATTCTTTTTTGTTTCTAATCACCATCTCCTCTTTCCCATCATGAATATGAAAGTAAACCTGTTTTCTTGTTTCTCCTTGTTTGCCTGCGCCTTGTTGGCGAATGGACAAGCAGTAACATTCTTTGCGGAGCGTGATACGGTTTCCTTGGCTTCGGGCCAAGCCATTGGGCGCGATGCTGGTCCCGGGGATACTGATAACCGTAGTCTTCTTTCGGTCTATGCTACCTACATTGACGCTTCTGCAACCCCAAATTTTGTGGCTTCATTGAACGCTGCCTCTACTCCGTCTGAATTCGACACAATTCTTGGTGGATTAACTTGGCAAGCTGTTCCGATTGCTGGAGGTCTTGTGGCTGGAACGAGGGATTGGAATGCAGTTGGTCCGCTAGGTGTTCAAGGTCAGCAACCGTTGTTTTTATTCGCGACGAGTGAGATTGGAAGTTTTTCGACTTCCACCGAGTTGGGCATCGTTACCTCCGCATACCGCTTGGCCACATTTGGAACTGAAGCGATCAGTTTCAATACGGTTAACAGATGGGACGAAGCCCTTTGGGGTAACTTGGGCTCCCTCCAACTCGCCCCTATCCCCGAACCCCGCGTCTATGCGGCCCTTTTTGGAGTTTTGGCCCTTGGCTTTGTTGCCTGGCGTCGCCGTCGGCAGGGGTAAGGACGGGTTTTCCGTTCGTCTCATTTCAAGAACAGTTTGCCAAGGAAGGGCGCGCCGCCCTTCCTTGGTTTTTTTATGACCTTCTCCTCCCGATGGAAACAAGCGGGGAGCGCCCATGGCTCCCTCCTCTGTGTGGGCCTCGATCCTGAGCTGGAACGCCTCCCGTCCCCGCTCCGGCAAGGCGACGATCCCTTCTTCGCCTTTGGCCAGGCCATTATCGACGCCACCGCCCCCTTCGCCGCCGCCTTCAAGCCGCAGTTTGCCCACTTTGCCGGTCAGGGTCAGCTCTCCGCGCTCGTCCGCCTGTGCCACTACATTCGCCGGAACTACCCGCAGCACCTCCTCATTCTTGATGCCAAACGCGGGGACATCGGCTCCACGGCCGACCATTATGCCCGCGAGGCCTTTGCCGTCCACGATGCCGACGCCGTCACGGTCAATCCCTACATGGGCGGGGACACGCTCGAACCGTTTACGCGGGATCCCGCGCGGGGCATCTTTGTTTTGTGCAAGACCTCCAATCCCGGTTCCGGCGAACTTCAGGGCCTCCGCCTTGAAGGGGGGCGGCTTCTCTTCGAGGAAGTCGCCGCGCGGGCCGCCGAAACCTGGTCGAGAAACCACAACGTCGGCCTCGTCGTCGGTGCGACCTACCCGGAGGAACTCGCCGCTGTCCGCCGCCTCGCCCCCGATCTCCCCATCCTCGTCCCCGGCATCGGGGCACAGGGAGGCGACCTCGCCGCCACCCTCCGCGCCGGGCTGCGGCCCGGGGGCGACGGCCTTTTCATCAATGCCTCCCGCTCCATTCTCTACGCCTCCGGCGGCCCCGATTTTGCCACCGCCGCCGCCGCCGAGGCAAAGAGCCTGCGCGACGCCATCAACGCCCTCCGCCCATGACCTTCTCCCTCGGTTGGAATAGCCGCGACGCCGACAACAAGCGCGTGAACATCACCTTCACCCTCGTGCGCGACAAGCCCGCCTGGGTCGTCCGCCGCAAGCGCAACGAACCCCGTGAGCCCCTCGATCCCGAACCGGTCCATTGGCAGGAACTCTTTGAGGTTCTCGACCGCCATCTCGCCCGTGGGAAGGTTTCCCACATCGATTACGCGAAAGTGAAACGCATCCGCGACGGCGGAGGCTGACGCCGCTCATGGCTTCCCCGCTCTCGCCCACGGCACCATCCGACAGAATCGAGTTTCTCGATATCCTGCGCGGTTTTGCTTTGTTCGGGATTCTCGTCGTCAACATTCCCTACATGGCGGCCCCGTTCAGCGCCCTGCTGGCCGGGCGACCCCTTTTTCAGGACCCCCTCAACCTCTTCGCCCACGGGTTCATCCGCTTTTTCTTCGAGGGCTCCTTTTACGTCCTCTTCTCCTTCCTCTTCGGGGTCGGTCTGCACCTCTTTTTCAAACGCGCCCGTGCCGCCGGGGTTTCCGGTGGGGGCCGCTATGCCCGTCGCCTCGGCATCCTCGCGCTCTTCGGCATTCTCCACATCACCCTCCTCTGGTATGGGGACATCCTCCTCGTCTACGCCATCTTTGGCAGCTTCGTCCTCCTCCTTCGGCAAAGGCGCAGCCGGACGCTCCTCTACTGGGCGGGCGGCCTCGCCAGCATCCCCGTCCTCGCCACCGCCGCCCTCGCCGGGCTCCTCGCCCTTGGCCAGGCGCATCCGGAATCCGCTGCCGAAATCGCTGCCGTCCTGGCTGCTCAGGAAGCCGAGCTGCTCCGGGCGACCACCGAAGCCCTCCTTGTCTATGCCTACGGCACCTTCCCGGAGATCGTCGCTGTGCGTCTCTCCGAATATGCCGGCACCCTTCCCGGCTTCATCTTCTTCTTTCCTGTGGTGCCCGCCATGATGCTCCTCGGTATCGTTTTCGGGCGCAAAGGCTGGCTCTCTGACTTGCGCGCTCATGCACCCCTCTACCAGCGGGGGCTCCTTTATTGTCTGCCCGTCGCCCTCCTCGGCAAGGGCCTTTATGTCTGGGCCAGCTTTCATTCCACCCAGCTCTTCCCCACCGGTATTTCCGTCCTTGGCACCCTCGCCCTTGTCCTCGGCGGGCCGGCCAGTGCCTTCGTTTATCTCTGTCTTTTGCGCCACGCGCTCCTCGCCGCTCCCCGTCACCCCCTCCTCCGCCACCTGGCCGCCACCGGACGCCTCGCCCTCACCCATTACATCCTCCAGTCCATCATCCTCACCACCCTCCTCTACAGCTACGGCTTCGCCCTCTACGGCCGCCTGGATATCAAAACAGGCCTCCTCCTCGCCCTCCTTCTCTTCTCCCTCCAGCTCCTCCTCAGCCCCCTCTGGCTCACCCGCTTCCCCCGCGGCCCCCTCGAAGCCCTCTGGCGCCGCCTCACCTATTGATTCCCCCACCCAAAATTATCTCAGCCAAAAATAATTCAGAAATAAAAACTTGCCTCCCGTGCGGAGTCCTGCGGCAATTTTAATATTTCTGAAATATTTATTTTGACTTTGTGGGGCGGGATGGTGGGATGGGGGGATGCGATACACGAACAGGCCGAAGCTGGAGGAGACTGTGTGTGTGCACTTGGTTTCGCGGGTGGTGCAGCGGCGACGACTGATGGACGAGCGGGGGATGGAGGAGATGCGGAGGTTGCTGGATACACAGGCGGCTTTTGCGGGATTGCAGGTGATCACGTTTTGCTTTTTGCAGAATCACTTTCACCTGCTGGTGCGGGTCGATCCGGAGACGGCAAGAGAACAGGTGAGCGATGAGGAGCTGATCCGGCGGTTTCGCTCGCTCTATGGGACAAAGCGCTCGCCTTCGCTCGGTTTGGATGCGGAGGGCTTGGAGATTGTCCTCAAACGCGATGACAAACGGGCGGCCGAGGCGCGGGCGCGCCTGCTCGCACGGATGGGCGATGTGTCGGTCTTCATGCGCGAGTTCAAGACGCGTTTCACCCTGTGGTATAACGAGACGTATCAGTCGGTCGGGACGTTCTGGGCGGAGCGTTTCCGGAGCGTGCTTGTGGAGCCGGGGTCGCTGGCTTTGCTAGCGGTGGCGGCCTACATCGATTTGAATGCGGTGCGGGCCGGCTTGGCAGAACATCCCCGGGATTATCGCTTTTGCGGGTTGGCGGAAGCCGAGTCGGGCAACCGGCGGGCGCGGGCGGCCTATCGCTGGCTGGCTGGCCGGGCCGTCCGTGCGCAAGGCCCCAGGGATGCTCCTGATTCAAGCGAAGCCACCATCTACGCGGCCTATGTGGCCCAAGTCGGGCGAATGTGCCGGCAGATTGCGGCAGAGCGGGCGGCCCTGGCGGCGGCTTCGAGCGATGGGGCGAAGGGGGTTGCTTCCGGCAGCGAGGCCCCTGCCGGGGGTCCCTTTAGCGGAGTGGCTTCCCTGCTCAGCAATGGCCGGGCGCTGGGATCGCGGGCTTGGGTGGAAAAGCTCTGCCGCAAGGGTGGGGTGTTTGGTTTTCTGCGGGACCGCCAGCCGAAGCCCATTACCGTCGAAGGCGTGGGCGATGTGCACGCGGCGAGACCGTGGGTGCGTTGATCGGGCCCGCCCCACACCTGTTTTGTGCGCCCCGTCGCAGGCTTTTCCGTGACAAGGCCGCGCCGGTGGGCTCACATACACCGCCATGGATGCAACCGATTTTTCGGATATTGAGCACATCGTGTGGGACTGGAACGGGACCCTGGTGGACGACGCCTGGCTCTGCGTGGAGGTGGTGAATGAAATCCTCGCCGATGAGGGTCGCCCGGCCATCACTCTCGCCTCCTATCGCGACCAGTTTGATTTTCCGGTGGTGCGCTACTACGAGCGACTGGGGTTGCCAATTGATCCGGCGGGCTTCGACCGCATTTCCGTGCGCTTCATCGAGACCTACCATGAGCGGGTGGAGCAGTGCCGTCTGCGCGAGGGGATTGAGGCCGTGCTGCCCGCTTTGCGACAGGCCGGGCTTGGTTTTTCCATCCTCAGCGCGAGCCGTCAGGATCATCTCGACAAGGAGGTGGCCCGCTACGGGCTGGGCGATTTTTTTGAATCGCTCAACGGCATCGAGACCATCCACGCCACGGGCAAGGTTGCGCGCGGTCGCAGCTGGCTCGCCTCCCAGACCTCGGCCCCCGAACGCATCCTTCTCGTGGGCGACACCGTGCATGATTTCGAAGTGGCCCGTGCCCTCGGGATTCGCTGTGCCCTTCTCGCCGACGGCCATCACGCCACGGCCCGCCTGGAGGCCACCGGCGCACCGGTCCTCCCCGGTGCCGCCGCGCTTTTGCCTCACTTTGCCGCAAGATTTGATTGACTCCCCGAAAAAATCCAACACGTGTAGGGTTTTTCGGATGGCATTCCCGGAATGTCCCCGTAAGGAACCATCAGCCCCCAGAACAAAACGACTATGTCCACCACCGAACTATCTGATATCGGCCTCATCGGCCTCGCCGTCATGGGCCAAAACCTGGCCTTGAACATCGCTGACCACGGCTTTCGCATCTCCGTCTACAACCGCACGACGGAGAAGATGGAGGCCTTTGTGGCGAAGCACCCGAACACGCCCGGCGGCCTCGTGGGGCAGGCGGAGTTGAAGGACTTCGTGGCCTCGCTGAAGCGTCCGCGCAAGATCATCATCCTCGTGCAGGCGGGTCGGGGGACGGACGCGGTAATCGACAGCCTGGTGCCGCTTCTCGAAGAGGGCGACATCATCATCGACGGGGGCAACGCCAAGTGGACCGATACCATCCGGCGGGAGAAGGACCTCACGGCGAAAGGTCTGCGCTTTGTCGGAAGCGGTGTTTCGGGCGGGGAAGAGGGCGCGCGCTTCGGCCCGAGTCTGATGCCCGGTGGAACGCCGGAGGCCTGGGAATTTCTCAAGCCGATCTGGGAAGCGATTGCAGCCAAGGTCGACCCGCAAAACGGCCGTCCCCTCGAAGGGGCGACGGCGGGCAAGCCGGTGGAGGGCGGTGTGCCCTGCACGGCTTACATCGGTCCCGACGGTGCTGGCCACTATGTGAAGATGGTGCACAACGGCATCGAATACGGCGACATGCAGATGATCTGCGAGGCCTATGATCTCATGGGCCAGATCCTCGGCATGACCCCGGCGGAAATGGGCGAAGTCTTTGGCGAATGGAACAAAGGCATGCTCGACAGCTTTCTCATCGAGATCACGGCGGACATCCTTGGCCAGACCGACCCGGCCACGGGCCAGCCGTTTGTCGACATCGTTCTCGATACCGCTGGTCAGAAGGGCACGGGCAAATGGACGAGCGTCAACGCCCTCGACATGGGGGTGCCCGCTCCGACTGTGGCCGAAGCCGTGTTCGCGCGCTGTCTCTCGGCGGTGAAGGACGAGCGCGTGGCGGCCTCCAAAATCCTCGAAGGCCCCCCGGCTTACACCTTCAAGGGCGACCGCAAGGAGTTCATCCAGGCGATTCACGACGCGCTCTATTGCTCCAAGATCTGCTCCTACGCACAAGGTTTCCAGCTCATGCGGGAGGCCCAGAAGGAATACAACTGGGAGCTCAACTTCGGCGAGATCGCGCAGATCTGGCGGGGCGGGTGCATCATCCGGGCCGCCTTCCTGCAAAAGATCACGGAGGCTTTCGAGCGCGATCCCCATCTCGCCAACCTTCTGCTCGACCCGTATTTCAACGATACCGTAAAGAAGGCGCAGTCCAACTGGCGGAAGGTCGTGGCCGTGGCGGCCGAGGCTGGCATCAGCATCCCGACATTCGGCAGTGCCCTGAGCTATTACGACGGCTACCGCTCGGCGCGCCTCCCGCAAAACCTCCTCCAGGCCCAGCGCGACTTCTTCGGCGCGCACACCTACGAGCGGGTCGATCAGCCGCGCGGCAAGTTCTTCCACATCGATTGGCCGGTTGAAGGCCGCCCGCAGTTGGAAGCCTGAGCGGAGCGAGGCCGAGGGGACAACCGCCGCTCTTCTTTGACTAAGAACGGCTGCGACTTTGGTAGTCGACCTGCTTGAGCGGTCGACCCACGGCGGAAGCGTGCTCCCGAACCTTCGTGCGTGCCTCTCGGCACCCGCAGTGTTCGAAGTTCCAAGACTCCTTGTTTCGGTAAAGCGATCCAGACACTTTCTGGATACGCCACGCGTTTTATCATTTCGCTGCGTGGAGGGCATCTTCCGTAGCAGGGTGGCCACCTGACCCTCGTAGCCTTGGCGAAGTGGGTTTTGGCCCCGTGCTCCACAGCGTGGGGAAAGGCGGATGTCGCGGAACTTTCCCGCACCGCCCCGAAAAGCCGCAGGCGCAACGCGCTGATCCCAAGATGGGATCGCGCTACGGGGGGGGCAGGCCGCAGGATGAAGAAATCGCGTCGAACTTACCCTCCCAAGGCTAGGCGGAGTAATTATTACCGTGAAAATTATTGTTGACGGACGAAGCGATGGGGGAGATCTACGGCTAGGTGAAGGTGTTTAAATGTTCTGAAATAAATTTGTTGCATTGCGGATACCGGGGCATCCACGGCAGGTGATGAACTTCTAATTTCGGTGAAGTGATCTGGGCACTTTTTGGGTACGCCACGCGTTTTATCATTTCGCTGCGTGGAGGGCATCTTCCGTAGCAGGGTGGCCACCTGACCCTCGTAGCCTTGGCGAAGTGGGTTTTGGCCCCGTGCTCCACAGCGTGGGGAAAGGCGGATGTCGCGGAACTTTCCCGCACCGCCCCGAAAAGCCGCAGGCGCAACGCGCTGATCCCAAGATGGGATCGCGCTACGGGGGGGGCAGGCCGCAGGATGAAGAAATCGCGTCGAACTTACCCTCCCAAGGCTAGGCGGAGTAATTATTACCGTGAAAATTATTGTTGACGGACGAAGCGATGGGGGAGATCTACGGCTAGGTGAAGGTGTTTAAATGTTCTGAAATAAATTTGTTGCATTGCGGATACCGGGGCATCCACGGCAGGTGATGAACTTCTTATTTTGGTGAAGCGATCTGGATACTTTTTGGATACTCCATGCGTTTTATCATTTCGCTGCGTGGGGAAGGGCGAAGGTCGCGGAACTTCCGCACCGCCCCGAAAAGCCGCAGGCGCAACGCGCTGATCCCAAGATGGGATCGCGCTACGGGGGGAGCAGGCCGCAGGATGAAGAAATCGCGTCGATCAATACAGCCACCAGGCCCGACTGCGCTCTTGGAAGGCTTGCGCCTCGCGTGTCCACCGCTCGACGAAGCGGCGCACGTCGGCTTGCCCGCCGCGGGTGGCGATTTCATCCCACCAAGCGGTCTCTCCGACGTGTTTGAGGAAGAGGTCGCGCTGGCCGGCACTGGCTGCGGCGAAGGGGTTGTTGGGAGCCCATTCGGCGGCCAAAGCCATCATGTGAAAGCTCACTTCCGTTGGGCGGAGGGCGTTCCAGTCGCTTACGAGCACATAGACCCCGCGGCGGGGCTGACCGTTTTCGGTGAAGCTGATGACCTTGAACTCAAGGCCGGGAATGTTGCGTGCGGTGAGGGCGGCGGCGATCTGCTCAGGCGTCCGGCCCGTGTGTTGCAGGAGCCGAAACGGGTAGAGCGTGCCGTAACCGTGACGAAAGGCCCCCAGCTGCGTGCCCAATCCGGTCATGCTGTAACCCATGGCGGCCGACAGATCCGGAATGGCGGGCGAGGTCGGGATCCAGCGCAGGCCGGTTTCGGGCCACATCATGTCGCGTCGCCAACCCCGCATGGGGACCACGGTGAGGCGACCGGCGCGCCGCACGGCATCGGGGATCTGCAGGACGCCGGGCTCGTTTTTGGCCATGGTGGCGAGTTCGCCGATTGTGAGCCCATGCACATAGGGCACACGGAAGGCCCCGACAAAACTCATCCACCGTTCCTCAAGCGGGGGACCGCAGACTTTGAGGCCGCCGATGGGGTTGGGGCGGTCGAGGATCACGACCTTTTTGCCCGCCTTGAAAATCTCCTCCATCACGTAGCGCATGCTGCTCACATAGGTGTAGCTGCGCACCCCGAGATCCTGCAGATCGATGACCATCACATCGATTCGTTCGAGCATGGCCGGGGTGGGGCGGCGAAAGCGCCCGTAGAGTGAGAAGACGGGCAGGTTGGTGCGCGGATCAATGCGGTCCTCGATGGGCACATTGGCGCGCTCGTCCCCGTAGATGCCGTGCTCCGGACCGAAGAGAGCAACGAGGTTCACGCGCGGATCGCGGTTGAGCACATCGATTGTGGAGACGCCGTCGCGGTTCACACCGGCGGGGTTGGTGAGCAGGCCCACACGCATGCCCTGGAGGGGCGCGAAGCCCTGGTCGGCGAGCACATCAATGCCCAGGTAAATCCGCGCCTCGGCGGCCCGGGGAAGGAACAGGGAGACAAGGCATCCGACGATACAAATCCGCATCCATGAGGTCATGCCCGATCATGGCAACGGGCCACCCACCGAGGACAAGCGAATTCCGCTAAAGAATTAGTTTTCCTGATATTGTGTTGATGTTTTCTGTGGCAACCTTATCAATGCGCTCCACTTAAGAAAAGGTCACCTATGCTCAACATCGCGCTATTTGGTCCCCCGGGTGCCGGCAAGGGCACGCAGTCCGAGAAACTCATCCGCCAATACAATCTCTTCTACATCTCCACCGGCGATCTCCTGCGCAAGGAGTTGTCGGAGAAGACCGCACTGGGTCGCGAGGCCGAGGACATTATCAAAAGCGGGGGGCTCGTGCCCGACGAGATCATCGTACAGATCATCGAAAAGACGATCACGGAAAACCCCAGCGCCAACGGCTTTTTGTTCGACGGCTTTCCGCGCACCTATGTGCAGGCTTACATCCTCGAAGGTCTCATGATCAAACTGAACACCTCCCTCACCTGCCTGATCAACCTGCAGGTGCCCGAGGCCGTTTCCGTCGAGCGCCTCCTGCACCGGGGAAAGGTATCCGGGCGGGCCGATGACAACGAGACCGTGATCCGCAACCGTCTGCGCGAATACAGCGAGAAAACCGTGCCCGTCCTGCGCTACTACGAAGAGCGCGGGGTGCATTACGAAATCGATGCCACCGCTCCCATCGAAGCGGTCAACGAGAAGCTCACGGCCATCATTCAGGAGGAGTTGAGCAAGCGGCTCTTCAATGTCGTGATTTTTGGATACCCGGGGTCGGGCCGGGGTTCGCAGGGGCGGGCGCTGGCCGAGCACCATGGCCTCGAATACGTCGCCACCGGCCCCATGCTGGAGGCCGAAATCGCCGCCGATACACCCGTCGGGCGAAAGGTGAAGGAGCTTTACGAGAGCGGGCAACTGGTGCCCGATGATATTGTCGTGCCCCTTATCGAGCGGCGTCTGGAGAAGACCAAGGGCGCAAAGGGGTTCATCTTCAAAGGGTTTCCGCGGACGCTTGTGCAATCCTACATCCTCGACGGCCTGCTCAAGAAACACGGGTCCGCCATTTCCAAAGTCATTGAGATCGAAGTGCCCACGCTTGAACTCATCCGCCGGCTCGATGAACGCAGTAAAACCGACCGCTGCATGCCCTACGACAGCAGCACAGCGAAAATCGTGAAACGCCTCCAGGAGCACGAAACCAAAACCGTTCCCGTGATCCGCAAATACAATCAACTCCACGAGGTCACAAAGATCGACGGACTCGGGCCGTTTGAGGATGTCTTCGAGAAAGTCTCGGCGGAGATTGTCGATGGACTCAAGCGCATGCGCTGAGAGCGCACGGGTGCGCCCGCCCTACGAAAGAAACCGGTAGGCCCGCAGCCATTGAAAATCCCGTATCGCCTGTTCGAGGAGGCTGCCGGGGGCTTCATGGGGTTGACCGATCCCGCTGACAAATTCCATGGCCGCCGTTCCCCGGAATCCAACACTGCGCAGAACGCCCCAGGCAGCGCGGACCTCGGCCTCCATCTCCTCCACCGGAACGAACGGGGAACCCTCCTGTCGCGTCTGAAGGTGGAGGTGTTCGATACGGCCGGGAAGGGCATCAAACCAGGTCTGGAGCTTCTCCGGACCCCGCGAGAGCGGATGCACGATCGCGCCGAAGCGCTCGGCGGGCCACAGGCGGAAGGCTTTTGCCGCCTCCTTCGGTTCTTCGATGACCGTGCCCGGATGGCATTCGCAGAGCAAACGCACATGCCTGGGAAGTTCCCCGGCCCAGGCGAGGGCGGCGGCGATCTGGGCCTTGGCATCGGTCCCGCTCTTCCCGAGGTTGAATTTGACCGCGTGCAATTGGCTCCCGAAGGCGGCAATGGCCGCATTCACCTTCGCCCGGCGGCTGTCATCATCCACGCCGGGGATGAAGTAGGTGTTGAACACGCGCACCGGCAGCTTGCTCTCCACCAAGGCGGCCTGCTCGGCCTCGGAAACCAGGTGCCAGTGGTCCTCCCACAGCTCCCAGCCAGCGAATCCGGCGGTATGGGCGCGGGGTGAAAAATGATTCATGGGAACCGTGGGAACGCGTTTTTCCCCGCTTTTCCAACGGTTGGGTTCCAACGCTACCGTCGCCAGATAAGTAGCGGAAATAGCAGGGAGGGCATCAGGTTGATCGATCATAACGTTGCAGGTCGAATGAATAGAGGGGCGGCTCGCCCGCCATGAAACGGTCGAGATTGGATAAACAAATTGACTGGGCATCGTTGAGCTTATTGCCGGAGATGGTCCTGTTCCAAGATGCGCCGCCGACTGTGTGCGCGGTGAGAATGAGATGCGACAGCAGACGGTCCGGATTCTCCGGCGGCATCCAGTCCTCGCCGTCGGTATCCAAAACATCCAGAGCTGCCCGCAGGCGACCTTGCCGCACCTCCGCAAGGAGGGCAGCTTGATCGACGATGGCTCCGCGGGCGACATTCACCACGATGCCGCCATCCGGGAGCAGACTCAGGAGAGACGCCCCCACGCTGTGGCGGGTCTCGTCGTTGAGACCGGCCGCGATCACCACCGCCGCACATTTCGAAAAGAGAGTGGCGAGCGAGTCCGCCCGTTCTATCCCCTCCATTCCCTCCTTTGAATAGGGATCAAAGACCACCAAATCAGAACCGAATGCTTTGAGCAGACGGGCGCACTCCCGTCCGATCACGCCAAAGCCGTAAATGCCCACCGGCAAACCATCCAGCGAACCCGTCCACTGCGGGTCCGGGTGCGTCCACCCCTCGCCGCGCTTCAGCGCAACATGCTCCGGGATCTGTTTGAGGCTTGCCAGAAGCAGCGCCACCGCCCCCTCCGCAATCCGGCGGCCCGGCGCGGGTCCCCAGTTCGTCACCAGAAAACCAGCCTCGATGAAGGGGCGATCAATGATCCTCCGGATTTCCCCATTCACGTGACAGATATACCGCAGTTGACCCGGTTCAGCAATGAGGGACAGCGGCACCGGCGGGGCATCCCACGCCGTGAGCAAAATGTCCGCCTCCCGGATCGCTTCCGCCCGCTCGGCCTCCGTCCACGCCGCCGCGTTCTCAATGAGCCGATGCTCCCCCCGATCACTCAAAGCCGAGCAAAACGCGTCATTCCACACCCCCGCGTTGCGACCCTTCTGATGTAAGCTTATAATTTTGAAACGGCCCTTCTTCATGTCTTTCTCCAGCCAAACACCCTCGCCCCAACCCGCAAGCGATAAATAAAAAATACCGTTAAATTTTTTCTTGCATCAGGGTGGGTTTTGTGTTGGTAATCGGGGACGATGAGATACCTGATTCCTCCGAAGAGTCGAAGAATGCCGCGTGCGGGGCGCAAGGGTGTGGATGCGGTGCACCACGTGGTGAGCCGGGTGTGTGGCCAGGAGTTCCTGCTCACGGATGTGGAGAAGGAGGCATTTCGGGGGCTGCTGGAGCGGGTGGCGGGATTCTGCGGGGTGGAGGTGATCACGTATGCGCTC
Organism: Opitutales bacterium; assembly: GCA_020831585.1. Taxonomy (GTDB): domain Bacteria; phylum Verrucomicrobiota; class Verrucomicrobiia; order Opitutales; family Oceanipulchritudinaceae; genus JAFIGE01. The sequence continues at coordinate 14,825 of JAFIGE010000080.1, forward strand.
CTCGATAATCACTTTCATTTGCTCATTGAGGTGCCGGGGAAGGCCGGCGAGCTGAGCGACGAGGCGCTTCTGGAGCGGGCACGGTTGCTCTATGGGAAGGAGCGGAAGGGGCAGCCGCTGTCGATGGCGCGAATCGAGGCGGCGCTGCGGGCGGGCGGTGAGGTGCGGGAGGCCATGCGGGGACTGCTGGTGGGGCGAATGGCGTCGCTGCCGATGTTTATGAAGATCCTGAAGCAGCGGTATTCGATTTTGTTTAACCGGAAGTATGACCGGGTGGGGACGCTGTGGGAGGGGCGCTTCCGGAGTGTGCTGGTGGAGAACACGCGGGTGGCAGTGCGGGCGGTGGCGGCTTACATTGATCTGAATCCGGTGCGTGCCGGGGTGGTGGACGATCCGAAGGACTACCGTTTTAGCGGCTACGGGGCGGCGGTCGGGTGCGGATCATTGAAGCATTATGCGCTGTGGCGGCGGATTGCGGATAATCGAGGGGATTCCGCCCAGGTCGTGGCCGCGCGCTACCGGCAGTTTCTTTACGTGACTGGTGCCGACCCGCGCAAGGGCCGGACTTTACCCGTGGAGGATGCGAATGCGGTGAAGGCGCAGGGCGGGTGCTTGAGCATGGCTGAGTTGCTACGGTGTCGCTTGGGATACATGACGCGGGGTGCAGTCATTGGAGCGAAGGCGTTTGTCGCGGAGTGGGCACGCGAGCGTCGGGGTCATGCGGGTGGGAAGCGGATGAAAGACCCCGCTCTTGCCTTGGGTATGGAAGGGGAAGCGCTTTTTGTTGCTAGTGTGACGTCTCGTAAATAAGTTTATTTTACGCGGATTTTTCAAGATTGCTGCTCGTGCGGTTAATTTTTGCAAGAATCTGTGCGCCCTTGGCCTTCCACACGTAACCTTTCGGGTTCAGGTCGCGCTGGACCCGGTTCATCCCGCTTCTGGAAGTCGGTGTGAAGGGATGCTCCGGGGAGCGGCGTCAGCCGAGGGGAAAGGGGAACGCGTTGGCGCTGTCGTCGAGGCCGCTGGCGTAGCCCTCGCGCTCCACCAAGGCCCGGGAGCGCCCTTGGCCAAGGTCGAAAGTTTCATCGCCCCCGATGTTGAAGACGGGTGCCGGCAAAGCATTGCTCAGCTGTTGGACGAGGTCGCACACCAGTTCCAATCCACCCGGCACCGCAGGAGATAGGGCACGGGCACCGCAGTGGTGATGATGGCCGGGCTTGGCGGGGCGCAGGAAGGAGAAGGGGCGGGCTCATGGCGGGATCTGATCCAGGGTCCTCATTTCACGGAGAAAGCTCATCACGCGAGAGATGAGCGAGACCCGTATGACGAGTGCGTTCATCATGCCTTTTGAGCGAATGTCTGCCTGAGACTGCCCGGCGGTGCCAGGCGACAAAGCCGATTTTGAAAGTGGGCGGATGATGGCTTCAACATCGACAACCATCAGATCTGTATGATTCCCGAGCCGCGCGCGTATGCGATTCTTTTCGGGCTCTTCACGGCCATGAGCGTGGCGTGGGCCGCCACTGGGGAAGAGGAAAGGGGGTTGACAAGGGGAAGGTTTGCCATACCGTGTATGGCATGAAGATGACGATGCATATTGATGAGGCGCTGCTGGATCGCGTGATCGCGCATTATGGCTATTCCAGTAAGACGGAGGCGGTGGATTCAGCGTTGCGCGAGCTGGATCGCAAGGCGCGCTACCGCGCGGTGGTGAGCGAGGATTGGGGAATGACTCCCGAGGAAATCAAGGCGGGCGTGGCGGAGGATTATGATGTCCTGGCCACCCGTGCCGTGGCCGAACCGCGCAGCCGATACGGCAAGGCGAAAGAGGAGGTATGAGCCGGGGTGGCGTGGTTTTGGTCGATAGCAATGTCTTCATCCATCTGCTCCGGCGCGGTCGGGACCCCCGCCCGATCCTGGACGCCTGGATCGGCGGGGGGGACTTGGCGACCTGCGGCATGGTGCGCCTGGAGGTTGAGCGCGGTCTGAAGGCACCCCGGTTGAAAGAGCGGCTGGGGGCTTATTTCGACGTCCTCTTGTATGCGCCTACCCCCAATCATCTCTGGGAGCGGGCAACGGAACTGGCCTGGCAACTGGACCGCCGGGGCATTAACCTGCCCGCGCAGGACATCGTCATTGCCTCGGCTGCCCGGGCGATCGGGGCCGCCGTTCTCACCGATGACGGGCACTTTGAGGAAATCCCCGGTTGCACCGTCTTTCGCGCTGCGCGGGAGTTGGAGGCCGACTGGTAGGCGGGACCGAAACCAAAGAAATCTTCAGACTCGTTCGCCTGACAGGGCAGGACGCTCCGGCATCGAATGGCTTTTTCAACCAAAGAAGCCATGATGACGGAACACACCAAAGAAACCATTGCGGAGGCCATTCGCACGCAACGCCTCAACGATGCGCGGCAGGAACTCGGCAAGCTCGACGCTTTCAGCGCGCAGTCGCTCATCGAAAAGTTGCCCGATGCGCAGGCCGCCGTGGCCTTCCGGTTGCTTGACCGCAAGACCATGCTCGAGGTCTTCGAGTCGCTCCCGCCGCAGAGCCAGGCGCAGCTGATCGGTTCCATGAGCAACGAGGAGGCGGCGCGCCTGCTCGGCGTGCTCGATGCCGATGAGTCCGTGCAGATGCTCGAGGAAATGCCCGCCAAGGTGGTGCGGCAGATGGTCGGCAATCTCGCCCCGGAGGCACGCAAGACGGTCAACCGCATCCTCAACTACCCGGACGGCAGCTCGGGCCGTCGCATGAACCCCAACGCCTTCACGGCGCGGCGCAGTCAGCGGGTGAAGGAGACGATCGCGGCCATCCGCGAATCGCCCTTTGCGGCGGAGGACCTGGACCTCGTCTTCGTCATCGACGGCGAACGCTTTTTCCACGGCTACATTCAAGTGGCGGAGTTGCTCAAGGCCGACCCCGAGGCGAAGGTGATCGATCTCACGAAGCGCGCCGGTATCGTCGTGCGCACGAACGATCCCGAGATCCTGGCCGTGCGCATGCTGCGCAAGACGGACCTGCCCGCCATCGCTGTGCTCGACACGGAAAACCGCCTCGTCGGTGCCCTCTCCGCCGAGGACCTCGTCGATGTGGCCGAAGAGGAAGCTTCCGACCTGATGTATCAAAAAGCGGGGATGCGCGACATCGCCGACAAGAAGGACCACATTTTCAGCAAGCGCCTCACCCAGGGCAGCATCCTCTACCCGGTGCGGGTGCGCATCCTCTTTCTCTTTGTTACGCTCATCGGCGGGCTGATGGTCGGGGGGGTGATCGATACCTTTGAAGATACGCTCGAGGCCATCATCGCGGCGGCCATCTTCATTCCCCTGGTCATGGACATGGGGGGCAACGTGGGCACGCAGTCGACGACGATTTTCGCGCGCGGTTTCGCGCTAGGGCACATTGATCTCAAGCGATTCTGGAAATACCTCTTCCGTGAAGGGAGCATCGGCCTCGTGATCGGGGCGTTCCTCGGCACGCTTGCGGGGATCATCGCCTACTTCTGGCAGGGCGCGCCCAATGACATTCCGCAGCTCGGCATCGCCGTGGGGGTCTCGCTCTTCGTTGTCATCACGCTCGCAGCCATGCTCGGGTTCCTGCTCCCCTACATCATGATCAAGATGGGCTTCGACCACGCCCCCGGAGCCGACCCGTTCATCACCACGATCAAGGACTTCGTTGGTCTGTCGCTGTATTTTTTCCTCGTCGCCACCCTCATCGGTGTGCCGGAGGACGAAGAAGACGTGGCCACCCTCCTCAACGACACGGCCCAGCCGGCCATCGTGCAGGTGGTGGAGGTGCAGGGAATCCGGGAGGCAAATCCATAGTCGCGGCCGAGAAGTGGCAGCGGCATCCTGCCGCTAGCCGCTGATCGTGAAAAGCGGCTGGAAGCCGTTACTACATTTCGCCCTTCCCCTTTCGAAAGCAGAGATTACGTTTGGTGTCGTCTTCGGTCGCCGTCCCTTCAACCGGGACGGCGGCCTTTTAAACGAGAGAATCATGCACGATCATCCATCACAAACGCCGGCGGAAAACCCTGCTTCGCACACCCCCTGGGCCGAGCGCCTGCGGGGTTTCCTCGCGGAAAACCGGGCTGCCATGGCGGCGGAATGGGACCATCGGCAGACCGAGATCTCCCTCGCCACGATTGGGCGGGTCGATGAAGACGCCTTGCGCCGGAGCCTTGAGGCGGTCCTGCAGGGGGCGGATGCGCCTGCCCGGTCCGGTCCCGATGCCGCCATCCGCGTGGTCGAGCGGGATGGGCGCATGCGGGTGGAAAAGTTCCACGGCTGCGGGGAGGTGGAGCAGATTTGGACGTGGCGCAAGATTCCCTGGCCCACTCCCGAGGAGGTCGCCGGGATGGAGCCGGGCGACGAAGAGGAACCGGAGGACTGGCGCGTCCTCGCCGCCCTTGCCGGGACCTGTGGCGTCCTCGGAGTGGCGGGCTTTGCCGCCGATCAGTTTGCCGCCGCCCCGCCCTGGCTGGCCCCCGCGCTCTACCTGCTCGCGATGATTGCGGGGGGCTGGGATGCCGCCAAAGACGCCATCCCCAGCCTCTTCAAGGGCAAGCTCGACATTCACTTCCTCATGCTCGCGGTGGCCATCGGGGCCACCATCATCGGGGCCTATGGCGAGGCCGCGCTGTTGCTCTTTCTCTTCTCTTTCGCGGGAGCGCTGGAGCATTTCGCCCTCCACCGCACGCGCCGCGAAATCAATGCCCTCTTCCGCCTTGCTCCAAAGACGGCCAATCGCCGCGATCCTGTGACGGGGCGGGAGGAAGCCGTGCCCATCGAAACGATTGTGCCGGGGGACTGCCTCATCCTGCGCCCCGGCGATACGGTGCCGGTCGACGCCAAGGTGACCGAGGGCAGCTCCGCGACCGATGAAGCCTCCCTCACCGGTGAGGCCCATCCGGTGGAGAAGACCGTCGGCGCGGAGGTGCGCAGCGGCACGCAAAACCTCTGGGGAACGCTCGTCGTGGAGTGCGCCCGCCCGGCGCGCGAAAGCGCCCTGCAGCAAGTCATCCGCCTCATTCAAGACGCCCGCGGACAACGCGCGCCGAGTCAGCGCTTCATCGACCGCTTCGGCCCCATTTACACCAAGGGGGTCCTCGCGGCCACGCTCGCGCTCTTCTTTGTCTGGTGGGGGCTTTTCAACCTGCCGCCCTTCGTCAACGAAGTCACGGCGGACGGGACCACGTTTTCCGCGCTTTACCGGGCCATGACCCTTCTCGTGGTGGCGAGTCCCTGTGCGCTTGTCCTCTCCATCCCCTCGGCCATCCTCGCGGCCATCGCGCGGGGGGCGCGGCAGGGCATTTTGTTTCGGGGCGGGGCGGCTGTGGAGGAACTGGCCAAGGTCCGTGCCATTGCCTTCGACAAGACCGGCACCCTCACCACCGGGGAGCTGGCCGTGGAATCCGTGGAAAGCTTTCCCGAAGGGCGCGCAAACGAAGTCCTCGCCCTCGCCGCCGCCCTCGAAGACCGGGCCAGCCATCCGCTCGCCCGCGCCATTGTTGAACGGGCGCGGGCCGACGGGCACGACACCCTGCCCCCCGTGGAGGACTTCACCTCCCTCACCGGCCTCGGTGTGAGCGGACGTATCGGCGGAATCGCTACACTTCTGGGAAGCCGCCGGATCTTCGCTGAAACGCCCCTCGCGGAATGGGCCGAGGCCCTCGAAGACGCCCCTCCCGGCACCACCGAGGTGTGGCTGGTCCACGGCGATCTGATTGGTCGGCTCCTCTTGCGCGATGCCGTGCGGGCCGAGGCTGCTGCCGTGATCGCCGCCCTCCGTGCTGAAGGTGTGGATACGATCATGCTCACGGGCGACCGCGCCTCCGCCGCCGCCACCGTCGCGGAATCGATTGGGCTCGATCACTACCGCGCCTCCCTCACGCCCGCCGCCAAGGTCGCCGCCCTGGCCGAACTCCGCGCCGGTGGAAGGCACGTGGCCATGGTCGGCGACGGCATCAACGATGCCCCCGTTCTCGCCGCCGCCGATGTTGCCTTTGGCATGGGCGGGCGCGGGAGCGACGCCTCCCTTGAACAGAGCGACATCGTTCTCATGAACGACCGTCTCGACAACCTGCCCCGCGCCTTCGCCCTCAGCCGCCGCGCCCGCCGTATCATCATCCAGAACATCAGCATCGCCGTGGGCACGATGGCGGTGATGGTCCTCGCCGCCGTCTTTGGTCTCGTTCCCATCACCCTCGGCGTGCTCGCCCACGAAGGCTCCACCGTAATCGTCTGCCTCAACAGCCTGCGTCTTCTGCGAAGAGGCGATGCTTGATTTCCCGCTCAAGGCTTCGATCCGGGGGGGATGAATCCTGTCGCCGCCGGAGTGGTTGACAAAACGACCAGACCAGACTAGATTGCTTTTATGAAGGTCATCAACGTGCAGGAGGCGAAAACGCATTTGTCGCGCTTGATGGAAGCGGCGGCGGCGGGGGAGGAGATCATTCTGGGCAAGCACGGCAGGCCCATGGCCCGGCTTTGTTCATTCACCGCTTCGGGTGAGCCCCGACGGCTGGGTGGCCTTGAGGGGCGGATTCGCATCGCACCTGACTTCGACGACGAAGACCCCCGCATCGAACAACTTTTTCAGTGAATTACCTATTGGACACCCATGTGTTTCTCTCGGTGCTGGGCGCGCCTGAGAAACTGGATCCGCCGACGGCGGCCCTGATCCGGGACCCGCGCAACGCGATCTTCGTCAGCGCCGTGACGGCCGTGGAAATATCCATCAAAGTGGCGCTGGGGAAACTGGATGCTCCGGATGATCTTGAGGATGAAATTCGTCTCCGCGGATTCAGCCATCTGCCTCTTCTGTATCGGCATGGAGTGCGCTTGAGATCCCTTCCCGCCCACCATGCCGACCCGTTTGACCGGATGCTCATTGCACAGGCGATAGACGAACGGTTGCGCATCATTACGCACGACCGGAAGTTCGCGGAATATCCCATTGAGGTTGTTTGGACCTGAGCGCTGCGGTCTGCGGCCTCACGGAGGCGGTAATCCGTTTCAAGAGCGGGGCATGTGACCGTGGCCAGGGGCAAGCGACGTCCGCCCTACGTTGGGGCCACATCCCAGGCCACGATGCGGCGTTGTTGGCGCGAAAACTCCACGCCGACACAGTCCACCGGAATCCCCTCGGCGCGCCAGCGGTCGGCATACCCGCGCTCGGCAATGGCGGCGAGGGCGCTGTTGCCGCCGGGGGTGGCTTCGTTTTCGACAAGCTTGAACTCGAAGATAATCGCCCGCCCGCGGAAGCGCACAACCATAT
>JAFIGE010000081.1 GCA_020831585.1 Opitutales bacterium
CCTCCTCATCCATCAGCCGCCTCTTCTGCACCACCCTCGAAATAAGGTGGTGGCATGCCAATCGTGGATACCTCAATCTCCGGCAAAACTTCCTGCTCATGTGCCCACTCAAACACATGCCCATTCTCTGTCAATCTGAAATGTTCAGAACATTAAAAAAGTCGCACGGGCCGCAGCGCCTGACAAACTTCGTGATCCTTTCCTGTGGCTGCCCGACTAGGATTTGAACCTAGACAAACAGAGTCAGAGTCTGCTGTGCTACCATTACACCATCGGGCAAAACAGAAAGAAATGCTCGCAGAGTCTCCCCAATCCGGCAAGGGAATTCAACGAAGCTCAACGCAGGCCCACAAGAAGCCCCAGGCCGAGGGCAGCCAGAGCGAGGGTGCCGAGAATGAGCTGGAGGCGGAAAATGAAGCGGAGCCAAATGAGGTAATCGATGCGGGCGACGGCAAGGGTGCCCATGAGGGCGGCACTCGTGGGGATGACCAGGTTGGTCAGGCCGTCGCCGAGCTGGAAGGCGAGCACCGCCATTTGGCGCTCGACGCCGGCGAGATCGGCGAGCGGGGCCATGATGGGCATGGTCAGGGCGGCCTGCCCCGATCCGGAGGGAACAAAGAAGTTGAGCGCCCCCTGGAAGAAGAACATCACCGTGACCGAGAGCCATTCCGGGAGCGGGCCGATCCATCCCCCGGCGTGGTGGAGGACGGTGTTGAGGACGGAGGGGCTGCCGGGTTGATCACCGCCGAGCATGATGATGATGCCCTTGCCCATGCCCACGATGAGGGCTGCCCCCAGAAGATCGGCAGCGCCTTTGCGGAAACTCGAGGCGATATCGTTCAAGCGCATCCCCTCCAATCGGCAGATGACCCCGGTGATCCCACAGGCCAGCCCAATGATGAAGAACTGGGTGGCGATCTCCGGGATAAAGAATTGGTGACGTACGACCCCGTATACAATCCACACCACCCCCAGCCCGACGATCCCGAGGACGATGCCGTGGCCGGGACGGAAGGGATTGTCGGTGCGGGCGGCGAGCGCATCCTCGCGCTCGCGAAACCACGCATCGGACGCGTGGGTGGGGGACAGCTCGGGACGCGCCTTCACGCGGCGCGCGTGCCAAAGCACATAGGCCAGACCGACGAGGGTGAAGACCAGCCACAACCCCATGCGAAAGGGCGCGCCGGACATCACGGGCACGTCCGCCAGCCCTTGGGCAATCCCCACACCAAAGGGGTTCATCCATGAGGTGGCGAACCCGATTTGAGTGGCCAGATAGGTGACCATGACGGCCGTCAGGCTATCGTAGCCGAGAGCGATGAAGAGCGGCACGAGGAGCATGGCGAAGGCAATCGCTTCCTCGCTCATGCCAAAAATCGCCCCGCCGAGCGAAAACGACAAAAACAGCGCGGGGATGAGCAGACCATGCGCGAAGCGGGCTTTGCGAATGAGCAGGAGAATCCCGTTTTCCACCGCGCCCGTCCGCATGATGATGCCAAACGCCCCCCCGATCACGAGGATGAAGGCGATCACGCCAACGGCTGACCCGTATTTCGTTCCCGCCGTCATGCCCTCGAAGAGGTAGTTGAAGAGTCCCGTGTCCCCTGAGGCGTTCCCCGGGAAATAATGCACCCGGCGGTCACCCAGATCCGCCTCGCCCGAGAAAAGGCTCACGGTGAGAAAGAGCGGTTCTCCCTCTGGCGTTTGCGCAATCTGGAAAGACTCCGGTATCGGGACGACGCGGGAGCGGGTGCTGCCGTCTTCGGTCGTGTAGGTGCGTCGCTCGGTCTCGAAATAGCCGGCGGGGATCACGTAGGTGGCCGCTGCCGCCAGCACCACCACAAAAAAGATGATGATGTAGGCGTCGGGCATGCGCCAGGCTTGCGGCGCGGGGCGGCTCTCCTCGGTGGGCGGCTGGCTCATGTGGTCAGGCAGGCACGTTTTGCACGATTCGTCGAACCCCGATTACATCGACCAGCGAATACCAAAATAGGCCGACCAGTCGCGGTATTCGTTGTAGGCGGGGCGGAGTGAGCGTTCCCCGAAGTAAGCACGGTCTGGCGAATTGAGCACGTTCATAAACTCAGCGTAGACACTGAATCCGCGCGGCAAATCATAGCTGATGGTGATATCAATCTGGCCAAGCCTGTCGACATATTCATCAAGGCGCGGATCGACGTCCAATCCATTAAAGGCCAGATAGCTGTCCCGCCAATTGTAAGCCACGCGCACGTTGAGACCGTGTTTGTAGTACGCGATGCCGACATTGTAAGAGAACTCCACCTGGCCAAAGAGCGGCGTCTTGATATTCTCCCGGCCTTCGAGTCCGGTATTCACATCCGACTCGATGTAAGTGAAGTTGCCAAACAACTCGAGACCATCAAAGGGCGAGGGAAGGAAGCGCAGGTCGGTATTGAAGCTCAACTCAATACCATAGACCTCGGCCCCGCGGGCGTTGCGGAACTCGGACACCTCGTAGTTTTCTCCGGCAATACCGCCGGGAAACGCCGATCCGTCTTCAATTGAGTTGAGACGATAAATGTTGTCTTTCATGTCCTTGTAGAAGACTCCCGCGCCCACGCGTCCGACTCTGCCAAAGTAATAGTCGACCATGAGGTCGAGGTTGTGGGACCGGGTCGGCTTGAGTTCGGTCGAACCGCGAAGAACCGTAAACTCGGCGTTATCGATGCTTTCGGACGGGTTGAGCTGACGGTAGGAGGCGCGCTGCAAGGTGCTCGAACCGGCCAGTCGAACAATCAGGTCTTCACTCCAGTCGTAGCGCGCGTGCAGGTGGGGGAAGAAATTTGTGTAGGCGTTGCTTCCACGCACGGGCACAACCGAATCAAAAATATAGTCCGCGTTCTCCGTGCCCGAAAAAGTGTCCACGCCCACGCGGGTATGCTCCACGCGCACACCCGCCATGTAGGTCCAGCGGTCGCGCACCGTTTGCCCCATCAGGTAGGTGCTGTAGATGCGCTCGGAGAGATCGTAGCTGCGGACAAGGCTGCGGTTGATGGAGTCGAGGAGGCCGTCCTCGCTGAACTCCAGTTGACCCGAGGCGAGAAGGTGATCCACAACTTGGCGGACACGCGTGGGATCGAGGAAGAAGCCGAATTCGTAGCGGTTACCGACCGTGCGGGGGGTGTGGTAGTTCGCGGTCACAGGACCGCCGCCATCAGGGGCTTCGTCGAGAAACCAGGTCGGGAGCCCGCCGCCCCTAACCGTGAAGCGGTCGTAGAAACGGTCGACGGTCTGATAATCACGGGTGCGGTAGCGGAATTGCAGGCCTGTCTTGAGGAAACTCTGTCCGCCGTTGAACTCCCACTGCAGATCGCCCCCGAAGATCCATTCGTCGTCAGTGATAAAACGGGTGCCGAGGTTAATTCGGTTTACCTCGAATTCTGATGGGTCCATGCGGTCGCGCTCAGTTGAAAACTCCGGAAAATAGGGATCGTTTGGATCGAGTCGGTAGGTATGGTCACCGAAATCGGTGCGGAACCGAACTTGCATATCGCGGTCCGGGTCGCCATCAAACTGCCCGCGCTGAAAACCGGCAAGGAACGTCAGCGTCACATCGTCCACGCGGTGGGTGGAGTTAAAGCGCAGGGTGTAGTGGTTTTGTTCCTCATAGAAGTCCCGCACCTCGCGCAAGAGGCGGTTGTCGGAAGTGAACTCGGTCACCGTGTCACCCACTACCGTTACCGGTGCTGTGCGGTTCCAGTAGCGGTAGTCGTCGTCAAAGCGGATTTCCTGGCGCTGACGCCCGCGCCGGGAGTCCCGGCGGGACCAGCTCATCCCGATCTGGTATTCGACCTGATCGTTCGGGCGGAAATCGAGCACGGCGTTCATCCCCTTGTTTTTCACCTCATCGAAATACTCCTGCAACATGACCCCCAGGGGCGCGAGCAAGCCTTCGTATTGCGCGCCCTCGGCGGCTTGGGCTGCATTGCGCGACGAATTCACCACCTCGGCGAAACCTTGCGTATCCATGGATTGCGAAGCATAGGGCGCTTCGCGGAAATTAAGGTTCAGGCTGAGGCCGATCGTTTGCGCTTCATTGAGAAAATCGGAGTAACCGAAACTTCCTTCATAGCCCCATTCGTTGAGGTAGTAACCGGAGCCGTAGCGACTGATCATGCGGTTATAATAGCCCCCGATCCGCCCCGAGAGAAAGCGTCCTTCACGATCAAAGGCGCTCCGCGAGCGGATCGTGATAAGGCCCCCTATGGAGTCCGCATTGTCGTCCGGGCGAAGGGTTTTGGTCACCTCCACACTGTCGGCGGAACTGGTGCTCACGACATCGAGAGGCACTGAGCGGCTTGCCCCGTCAAAGTTGGATACGGTCACGGGCACACCGTCGAGGGCCACGGAGTTGAAGTCCGAGTTGAGACCGCGAACGGTCACATACCGCCCCTCTCCTTCGCCCGGTCCGCGCTCAATCGTGATCCCCGGAAGCCGCCGCACGGCATCGGCGAGGGTCTTATCGGGGAAATTGCCGAGCGCGTCCGAGGATGCGATATCGGCGATGTTTTGCATGGAGCGTTGCCGCGCAAGGGCACGCTCATTGGCCGTGGGGCCGGAGACGACGACAAAATCGTCCAGTTCGACGACATCGTCGGCCGTGAAGACAAGACGCACCGGCGTTTCCTCTCCCGCGATCACCTCGACGGTCCGCCCCGTGGGCGGATAACCCAGAAACTGCGCGCTCACCGCGAAAGTCCCGGCGGGCACATTGCGGAAGGCGAAGCGGCCGGAACGATCCGTCGTCGTCCGGAGGTCCAACTCGGGGATGCGCACGACCACGCCCTCCAGGTTAAGGCCGGTGCCGGCCTCGGAAACCGTGCCGCGCACCGTGCCCGTCTGGGCATGGAGCGTCGCCCCCGCTCCGAAGAGAGCGAAGACGCAGAGCAAGAGCAGCGCGGAAAAGAAAGAGGATGAACGATGGATCATTTTCTCAAAAGCAAGGGTGATTGGATTGCACAGGGCAAAGCACCTGCAAGGAACCGACACAGCTAATCTTACACCAAGGCCCTCTCCGGCACATACACCTTTGGGAGTAAAAGGGCTCGCCAAAGTCTCCCTGCCCCCGATCATACGCTTCATGCAGACGGAAAATCATGCGGAAACACCCGATCTCCCGCTCCCTCCCCTTCCCCCCGAGCTTGAGCCGCGTCTGCTGCAACTGCACGCCGCCATTGAGGTCGATGACCTGTGGGAAGCCACGCGGGATTTGTTGCGCGAGGCGTTTCCCTGTGTGCGGGTGACCCTTTTTCTCGGGCACCTCGGGATGGGTGAAGCCCGGCTGGTCTTCACCGATCCCCCCCTCGAAGCCGATACCCACTGGTATGAAGAGCGGGGGAAGCTAAACCCTTTCAGCCCGTGGATCGAAAAGCACGTGGGCGCGGATCACTACATCTTTTCTGAAATCGTCGGGCCGCCCGAGACCTTTCACGCATCCACTTTTTACCAACGCTTCGCCGCGCGCGAGGGTTGGGACAAAGGCCTCTCCGGACTGTTCTGGCACAAGCAGGAAGTGCGCGCCATGTTTTCCCTCTACCGGGCACCGGATCAACCCGATTTCACCGCCGCCGACGTGCCCCCTTTTCGCAGCCTGATGCGCCACATAGGCATCGCGGTGGAACGGGTGCAGCGGCTCGACCGCGAGGAAAACATCCGTAAGTCTCTCGAAACGTTCACCCGCACCATGCCCCTCCCGCTTGTCCTCATCGACTGGGAGCGCGCCGTCGTCTTTGCCAACCGCGCGGCCTATGAAAGCGCGGCCAACTGGAACTACGGCGAGGAAAAGGCCCGCCTCTACAACAGCCGCGACTGCTTCAAAGTGCCCACCGTCATTCTTCAGCAGATCGATGTCCTCAAAAAAGGAATACAAGCGACCGAACCCAAAATCCTTGCCTCATCCCTGCCCCCGCCGGTCACGGTCACCGATCCCCGCAACAACGCATGGAAAGCCCGCGTGGAAACCGTGCGCATCGGACGCGACTCCCTCGCCCGACCGGGATTTTTCATCCAATTCATCGATCCCGAGGGCGATGCCGAACCGAACGGTGAAAGCCTGGCGGACAACCGGGAAGGTCCCCGACTCTCCGCCGCCCGCCTGCGCGCCCTCTCCAGCCTGACCCCGGCCGAACGCGAATTGGTGCGCTACGTGTGCAAGGGAATGAGCAACCGTGAAATCGCCCGCGCCCTCAACAAGAGCATCCTCACCGTGAAGACGCAGCTCAACTCGATCTTTCAAAAACTCAATATCGCCCGCCGCACCCAGATCGTGGCCAGATTCGGGCCGCGCTGAAACGCCAGGCAACGGGATGATCCCCGCTGCAAGGCAAAGCCTCGGATCGATCAGCGATCCGGAAATGCCCCGTCGAGCAGGCTGAGGAGCCCGGAAAACCCGGGAAATTCGGGGTGGCGGGCGCGGAGTTCTTCGGCGCGATCGCGCAGGCGGGGAAGCAGAAGGCCGACCTCTTCCCGCATGGAGGGGTTGGCGTGGTTGTGGATTACAAAGCGGACGGCGCACGCGAGGTAGCCGTGCTGCCAGAGCGGACGGGCGGGATCGGCTTCGATGAGTTCGCTCCAGGCTTGGAAGGCATCCCGGAGGTCGGCCAGCGCGTATCCCGTGTCGCCCGTTCTTTCGTGTGACTCACTGCGCAGGGAGAGGGCACGGGCATGGAGTTCGCGTGCGGGAAAACCGGTTCCATCGGTATCGGCGTAAAGTTCCAGGGCGGCGAGAGCTTGCCCGAGCAAAGCGATCCCCTGGGAAATATCGCCGTCGGGGTCGGCGGCTTCCACGGCGGCCTTTTCGAGCAGCGTGGAGACCCGGTCGACGATGTAGCGAAGCTGATCGCGGTGGCGCTCTTCGACGGAGCGAATAGTCCGGTAGGCGGCGTGCAGCTCGGTGCGCGCTTCGGCAAACTGGCCAAGACCGTGCCGGGCGCGGGCGATCTCGTAGAGACAGGCCCAGAGGTCGTGCTCCATATCAGTGTTGGCCGGCTGGTATTCCCGGCGCATCGCGTAGATTTCGCGAATGTGCAGGAATTCCGGCAAGGCGGTGGCGTGATCGCCGCGTTCGTTGGCCAGCCAGGCGGTGCGGAAGCGGGGAATGGTATCGATGCGCACAAGGAGGGCGTTTTCCGGATCGTAGGCGCGGAGTTCCGCCGCCCGCTCGGCCGCCCGCTCGATGAGTGCGGCGGCCTCGCGGTATTCGCCCCGCGCGACATGGATGCGGGCGGCATCGTCCAGGACCGCGACAAGATTGAACTGCACGGTGGCATCGGCGCGGTTCGCCTGGAAGCGTTGGGTGGTCTTCTCAAGCAGGGCGAGGGCTTCTTCGAGCGCGGCCGCAGACGCCACCGCATTCAGGAGCACATCCACCCGCGTCCGGCGACCGGCAAACAGAGAGGCGACCCAGGTCTCGGGTTGCGCACTTTCCGCCTGCCGCGCCTCCATGAAGCCGAGAAGGTTTTCAATCTCGGCAAAAGCAGAGTCGTAGAGGCCGATGAAGGTGAAAAGCTGAGCAAGGCGGGTGCGCGCGTTGGCAATCCCGAGGGCGTAGAACTCCTCCACATCGTCCCGTTCAAGGGTTTCCGCGCTGTAGACAAGGGCGCGGTTGATGCGGGCCTCGGAGGTGCGCCGGTCGCCCGCGTCGAGGTGCCACTCACCGACCGTAAAAAGAAGGAGGGTGCGGATAAGGTGTTTGTGCGTGTCCGCCGGATCGAGCGCGATGATCGCGTCGAGGCGGTCGATGGCACCCTCCCCCTCGGCGATGGCCGGGGCCATGCGGCCTTCCTCGTAGGCGATGCGGCTCCGGCGCTCGCGCACGATCACGTCGTTGAAGAGGTAGAAGGGGTCTTGCGAGGCGTCCTCTAGGATGAGGAGCTGATTCAGAAGCAAGTCGGCCTGATCGAGACGGGCGGTGGCGTCGGCCAGGCGGTGGCGCAGGAGTTCCAGATCCACTTCGAGCAGGTGGAAGCTGATGGCCAGGTGAAGGCTGTCAACCGAGGTGGGGTCCACATTGGCCGGGTCTGCGAAATGCGCGGCAAGGATTTGCCGCATGGGTTCGAGGATGCGGACCTGGCCGCGAAACTGATCGCGGAAGTCGAAAACGAAGCGCCCGAGGAGGGCTTCGAGTCCCTGCCGGGCCTCGGTGGCGCGGGCTTCACCGGCTTCCGCGCGGGCGCGCTGCTCCTCCGCACGGGCTTCGCCGATCTCCGCGCGGGCGCGTTCGGCCTCGGCGTGGGCGCGCGCTTCCTCGGCTGTCGTGCTTTGGCGGCGGGCCATTTCTCCACCGATGAGGGCGAAGAGGGTGAGCAGCGCCATCCCGGCAAATAGAACGCGACGCCGGCGGGTGCGGCGGCGGATGCGCGCCTCGGCATAGGCAGCCGATTCCCGGATGTAATGAACGAGGTCGTCCGGGAGCCACTCCGGGCTGTCGCGCAGAAGAGTCCGGCCTTCGGCAAGGGGCAGCCCGTCGGCGAGGAGGAGAGAGGCATCGCAGTCCCGCGCCCTCCAGCGCTTCGCCGCTTCCTCGACGTGCGCCCGCAGGTGAAGAAGGTGGCTGTTGGCTTCCACCCAACCGGAGAGGCGCGGCCAGGAGCGCAGGAGGGCTTCGTGGGCGAGGCTCAGAACGGCTTCACCGCGATCCTCGTCACTCACCAGAAAACGCTGCCGCACGAAGGCCTCAATCAGCTCGCGTGCGCCCGTATCCTGAAGAAGTTCGCGCGCGGGGGTGCGACGGCGCACGGGCCGACGCGGATCTTCGGCGGCCACCGTAACAAGGGCATGGAACACGCGCGAAAAAGCCGCCCGGGCCTCCGGCGAGAGTGCGCCGAAGGTTGTTTCGGCCTGTTTGCCGAGGGCTCCGTCGACGCCCCCAACCTCACGAAAGGCCTGGTGGGTGAGCATACGGTCCGGGGTGCGGCGCTCAAACAGCTCGTGCAGGGCAAACTCGAGAAGGGGCAGGGCCTCGGGGTGCTCCTTGATGTGGTCGAGGATGTCTTCATCGAGCGTGCGCCCGGTCTTCTCGTCCTGCGCAAAGGTAAGCCCGGCGAGGCGGGCGGGCTCGCGGATAATGCGCTGAAGGGCGGATGTGCCGGGCGGCAACAGGTCCACCTGTCCATCCTCCCCCTTGAGATCGATGAAGGCGGACTCTTGCTGAAGGGCGGCGTAGAAATCGCTCCGCACGGTGGCGAGGATGCGCACACGCGGGTGTCCGGCCAGGGCCTGAAGGCAGCGCCAGAAGATAGCGCGCTCCTCCGCCCCGATGCGCGTATCGCTGACGACCTCTTCGAGTTGATCGACGATGAGGAGGAGCGCCCCGGCGGGCATATTGGCGGTTTCCCCGCCGCCGAGAGCAGGACCGAGCAGAAGCTCGAGGGTGAGCTTGGGATCGCGCCGGAGACCGTGGGCAAGAGCCTTGCGGTCGTGGCCGCGGAGCAGTTCGGGAAGTGCTGTCGGCCGCGTGAGAGCGCTGAGAAGACCATCGGCCAGATCCCCCTGGCAGGCCCCCGGAAGGAGAATCGTGTGATGCCAAGCGGCGATCCCGTCTTCGAGGTTGTGGTGGACGAGGTTATGCGCGACGCCCGCGCGGGCCAGAGAACTTTTGCCGGAACCGGATGCCCCCACGATCACGACAAAGGCCTCTCCACGCGCGGACCGCGCACGCAGGCGGCTCTCAATTTCATAGACCTCCTGCTCGCGCCCAAAGAAAACGGGGGCGTGTTCGAGATCAAAGACTTCGAGGCCGCGATAGGGCGAACCTTCCCAACGGGTCTCCGCACCCCCACCCTCGCCAAGGCGTTCGTCGATGATCTCCTTGAGGTGAACGCGCAAGCGACGGGCGAACCCCACCGGCTCCGGAAATGTGTGGTAGGCACGCAGATTGTGCCCCTCGCTGTCATGAAAATTCTCGCGGATGAAGGACTCGGCGAGCTTTCGCTGCCGGATCATCGCCTCCATCTCGTCGGTAGACTTGGCTTCGAGATTACGCTGAAAGGCGCGGAGATCTTCGCGCACGTAAGCGAGTATGTGCGGTCGCTTGTCGGGCGAGCGTTCCCGCGCGGCCAGCATGAGGTCAAACTCGCGTTCCGTGCCCGAGCGATAGGCGGTGCCGTCGGGCTTCCGAATCGCAGCTCCGAGGGGAGATCCGAGGCGCGACCAGAGTATAAAGACGGCAATATCAATCCCCTTCTTCTCTGATAACAAGGTATCGATACCTTCCTGAAAGGAAGCTTCCGCACCGAGGGGGAGATCTTCCCAGAGGACAACTTCCAGGCGCACGCGCGGGCCGTAGAACTCCTGCAGCTGATCCACCACTTGCCGCGCCTTCCGGCGCTCCTCGGCGACATCGCCGGGAGAACTGATGAAGATGCGGAGAACCGGTGCCATCACACAAACTCAGTGGATATGAAGGTGGCGGGTCTGTTGGGTCCATTCCGCCACTTCCTGGAGAAGCAGCCTTTCCTGGCGCAGCACCTCACGCCGCAGCACAGCGGCATCTTCCACCCCGCGCAGGCGCTGGGCAGCCGCCTCCGTCATCACCGCCATATCCCGGAACCGCTCGCGCCTCCGGTCGATATCGAGGGCGGCGGAGAGAGAGATCACCATCATCGAGAGAAGCGGCAGGACCACCACAAGCACCTTGAAGCCCCCCCACCCGAGAAACAGGTAACTCAAGGCGCAAGCCAGACCGCCAAATGAGAAGACCATAAAGGCTCCCGCAAGAACGCGCTTTTGCAAAAACAGTCTCTTGGCGGAACGCTCGAAATAGCATCTTTGCTCCTCAATTCGCGTCGCCACGTAGTGATCGCGGTATTCAAGAAAGTTCCGCTCCCCTTCGATCGGGTAAGGTGTGGCAGCTAGCGGACGGAGAACGCGGCGGTATTCAGAAAATGGATCGAGAAGGCTTTCCCGTTCACTTGGCCGGAGAAGATTTGCGGTGGCCAGAAGAGAGCGGGCCAGCTCGGCCCCTGTCCGACAGGTCAACCACACGTAATGAAGTTTCCGATACTTCGCGTAAAAGTAGAAAACCAGGGTGGAAAGGATGAGCGCCAACTTGACGTATCCTGCGGACGCCCCCCAAAAGCCGCTGGCATAGGCCAAGGCAAGGACGCCCACGATGATGGCCACCACGTGGACGATGATATTGTAGGCCGCAATGAAGCGATGGCGCGGCGCGCTTTGGCTCGCGGCTTCATCCAGAACCTGGAAGAGGTCCGCCGCCCCGTTCATACCTTTCCCTTCGGTTGGACGCTTGCTCAACGGATGCAGTAACGGAGCGATTTTTCCCGCGATCGCGTCCCGCAGGACACCCGATGGGAAATTCTCGAAAGTCACGGCCAGGGAATGGGCGTGCACCCAGACCAGCGGCGTCTTCCGTGCCCGCGCCGCCCGGACGATCTGCGCGGTTCCTCCGTGCCCCCGCTCGGGCGCTCCATCCCAGAAAAAAACCATAATATCGGCGTGGTCGAGGACGTCGATCCCCCCTTGATGATAGGCGCTGTTGCGGTCTCCCTGCATTTCCGGTGCATCGACGGCGGTGGCCATCGCCACGAGGCGGTCGAAGCGTGCCAAAACCCCTTCGCCCATCTCTTCCCGAAAGAGGCCGAGCGGATAGGGCAGCCGCAGTTGAAGGGGCCAACCCGCCCGCACAGTGCTTTCAGCAAAGAGGATATCCGCACCTTCCGCCAACCCGGTGCACCCTTCGAGCGTGCCTTCCACACGTTGCGCCAGCTCGCCCCAGAGTGTATCCAGTTTTGCCGCCAGGCGCACCTCGTCCGTCACCTGCCGATGTCCGGAAAACCCGACCCGCCACACCGCGCTGCCGATGCGGCGCGGGCGCTCAATGTCGCCGGCGGTTTCCATCAATCCGGCACCCGAAGAAGGCGATCCATGAACATGTGCACCATGAACTTACCCTCATTCAGCACGCCGTCGCTGACAAGCCCTTCCCACGCCTCTTCGCGATTCGCCGTGAACTCAAATCCCCGGCGCAACTGCACCGCCGAGATGTCGGGACGCCGGTGGCGCACCATCGCGGCAAGGCCGGCCACACGGGGCGCGGCCTGGCTGGTGCCATCCATGCGCACGCGCGTTCCCCCGACACCCAGCGATTGAATGGCAGTGCCCGGTGTGGCGATATTGACGCTCTTCGCCCCGAAGTTGGTGAAGACCGAGGGACCCTCGCCCGCCTCCCGCGCTTCCGCCGCCACCGTGATCAGATTGGGGAAAAAGCGCGAAAGGTAGGCGGGCGATTGCAGCGTGAGGTCGTTGTTCATGGAACTGTTCCCCGCCGCCGCCACAAAGAAGACATCCGGATTCTCCCCGACCACCATAACGTAGGGCACCGTCAAATAAGCATACAACTCAATGGCGAGGCGCACGACCAGGGTGTTGAACTGCGCCAGGTTTTCGGGATCGTGCAGGACCATGGCGGTGGCGAGGCGTTGGGCGATGGGAATGAGGCCTTCAAAGTTCAATCCGAAACTGCCGTTCACGACCCCCGCACCGGTTGCGCGAATGTAATCACTTCCCCGGAGGCCCATCCGCATCAGCTCGGGAAGCAGGTCTTCGCGGAGCTGTTTCACATAATCGTCGAAGGAGCCCGAGCGGGGGGAGGGGAAAACCTCGGTATACCACTCGCCACCGTCCTCAAAGCCATCCCAGGAAAGGGTGTGCACGAGCGCCTCCCGCTTGGAAGCTTCGATGACGACGCCCGCAACGTGCGTGCCGTGTGAAAGCTCCACCAGATGCTTCATAAATGCAAAGTCGGAAAAGCCCATGGACCGACCGAACAAGCCCGCGATGGGGTTTGTAAAGGACCGGTGGAGAGCCTGCACCTCCGGTGAGTGCACCGTTAACTCGCCTGTCACGATCCTGCTGTAAAGACCCAGGAGACGGCTGATTTGGGCCGAGCGGCTGCGGAGAATGACCTCCTGGATAGGGGTCAGCAGGTGTGGACGTTCGTGGCGAATGGTCCAGCCATAGACATCGTCGGTGAAGCCGTTGGCATCGTCGTCGACTCCGGGGGATCCGCTCAGTTCGGTGCTGTTCACATAGTAGTGGGGCGCGATTTCCGGATGCAGGTAGTCCACCGTGGGCTCGAAAAGAATGACGAGGTTGGGCCGCGTGATCGGCTGGGCCGGGCGCGCATGCTCCCGCACAAGGGCGTGAGCGCGCAGCAGGTAGTGCAACTCCAGCGATTCGTCGTCCAGTTCCAGGTCGGTCAGGCGGTCGAGGGCAATATGGCCGTGGGCGTCCTTTGCCAGAACATCGGCCCCGCGCCAGAGCAAGTGCTTGGCATACTCAAAGCGCCGGTCTTCCGCCGCCTGGTGCAGCAACGGCACGCCAGCCACGAGGGAGTTGGGGTCCGCACCGAGGCGCAGTTGATTTGTGAAAGCCGTTAAATCATCGGACCGGTAAGCTTCCTCAAGGCTTGGAAGCAACCGTGCCTGGGCGGTGGCAAAGGCACAAGTTGAGGCGATGAAGAGAAGGCAACGGGGGGTGGTCGCTCGGCGGACAATACGGAAGGGGCACACGGATTTAAGGAAGGAGCGTGGACGATTCATAGTGTGGTTAGAGGATTAAGCTGACGGACGAATTCATTTTCCGAAGTAGACAATTCGGTCGAATCGAAAGGGGAAGTAATGAAAAATCGGTTCTCAAGTCAACCCGAAGAAATCCTTGAAAAAGCCGCCCGGAAATTCGATTGTGATTTTTCAAGTTTTGTCTGTCCCCGCCCTGGGGTGAAGCTCCTGAAACCTCAATAATGCTCATGAAACGTATCCTTACTCTGGATGGCGGGGGTATCCATGGCCTCTTCACCCTGGGCATCCTCGGGAAGGTGGAAGCCATCCTTCGCGCCCGCTACGAAAAGCCCGACCTTGTCCTCGGAGACCACTACGACCTCATTGCCGGGACGAGCACAGGAGCGATCATTGCCACGGCTTTGGCCTGGGGCGAACCCGTCGCCACCGTGCGGGAGCGCTATCTCGCCAACGCCCGCATAGCCTTTCGCAAATCCTCCTTCTTCCGCCAACACAAGTTCCGCTACGGGCGCGAGTCCATCAGCGACTACCTGCGGGGCTGGTTCGCGGAGGCGGACGGCTCACCGGCGCTGCTCGGGACCGATCGGCTCCGCAGCCTCCTTCTTGTCGTAATGCGCAATGGTTCGACCGGTTCGCCCTGGCCCGTTTCCAACAACCCAACCGCCCGGTTCAACGACCGCTCCCTGCCCGACTGCAACCTCAACATCCCGCTCTGGCAACTGGTGCGCGCAAGCACGGCCGCGCCCACCTACTTTCCGGCCGAGACCATCCAGCTCGGCGATCAGCAGTTTGATTTCATCGATGGCGGCATTTCGCCCTACAACAACCCCGCTTTCATCGCTTACCAACAAGCCACCCTCGCTCCCTACCGCCTTGAATGGCCGACGGGTGAAGATCAGCTCCATCTGCTCTCGGTTGGCACCGGAACCCTCAAACCCATTCCCCGGAAAAACTCCTTTCACGATATGCACGTGATTGATCATGTGCAAAACGTGGTCACCTCCCTCATGTATTCCTCCGCCGTGCAGCAGGACCTCTGTTGTCGCATGCTCGGACGGACCCTATACGGAGCGGTCATCGACAGCGAGGTGGGCGATTTGGGTGAACTTCACCGTGAAGGCACAGCCGCCTTCACCTACACGCGTTTCGACAAGCTCTACACCCCCGCCGAGCAGGATGCCGCCCTGCGGGAATCCAAGCGGGGACTGGTTTTGGACAACCTGGATCTCATTCCCTTTATCACCGATCAAGGCGAGCGCTACGCCGAGAGCTATGTGAGCCCCGAGCATATCCGGTAAATCGGTCACAAGGAACTTGTCCGCCCAAAGACGGCTTTATCCGGGAGTGTCCTTCCGCAGATCCCGTAGACTGGTGAGACCCTCCCAATTGCCCCCGCGCAGCGCATGCGCCCCCTTCTTTCGCTTCGATCCGAACCGCTCCCGGTATGCCTGAAAGCGCTCTTCGACAAATGCGCGACTCCCGATCACCGCCCCCGCCGAAAAATAGCGCACCCGGTGCCGCACCAGTGATCCCAGGCCCAACTGTCCTTTCTTGGCCTGCACCGCCTTGCGCGCCTCCGGGGAAATCGAAGCCTGCCCCGGTTTCTCCGACACCCCCTTATTAAACAGGATCAGGCGATAGCGCGCCAGTGCCTCTGCCCAATCCTTCGCCTGGAACAAACAACAGAGCGAGGGACGCTTCCGTTTCCCCCGCGCCAGCGCCTCCGCATACCCGCACCACCGATAGTCCTTGGGGTCCTTCACCAGCCCTGCCCGCACCGGATTTAAATCAATGTAGGCGGCCACTGTCGCCACTGCCAGCGGCGCATCCTCCACCAACACGCTCGTAAAGCGGCGCTCCCAGAGCGTCCCCGTGCGATCCCCCCGCTGGTTGAACCACACCGAGAAGCCCTGCTTAAACAACCGCATAAACCACGACACATCCCCCATCCGTGCGCGCAGGCGCTCTGCCCACCCGGACCATTCTTCGCCCCCTTTTCGATAAGCCCGCTCAATCTCCGCCCAATACTCCCTCTGCGCCAGGCTCTGACCATCCGCATAGTAGCCCTCCGCCCGCGCAAAGACCACCGCATCGTCCACCTCCCTCTGCGCCCTTCCGGCCCGCACCAGCACATGAAAGTGATTACCCATCAAACAATAGGTGAGCAGCTCCACCCCACAAAAGTCCGCCACCCGCCAAAGGATCTTGCGCATCACCTCCTTCTCCACCTCCCCCAGCACCCGCCGCCGGTCCACCACCCGGCTCACACAGTGATACACCCCCAACCGCTTACGCATCTTGATTCGCATGCCCCCATTCCAGAAATCCTCAACAGCGAAGTCAACCAATAATTTGACTGCCAAATTATTTGTCTGTTGCCTTGGGCAGCGGGGGGATTTGGGTAAGGGGGTGGCCTTGGATGGACTGGATTGGTGGGTGATCGGCTTTTACTTGGCCGGGATGGTGGCGCTGAGCGCTTGGCTGGGGCGCTTCCAGGAGAGCTCGCGGGACTACTATCTGGCGGGCAACCGGGCGCGTCCGCTGCCAGTGGCCCTCTCGACTCTGGCGACGCAGTGCTCGACAAACAGCCTCCTCGGGGCTCCCGCGTTTGTGGCTTTTGCGGGGGGGCTGGTGTGGTTGCAATATGAGCTGGCTGTTCCGTTTGCGATGACGGCGCTCATTCTCTTTGTCTATCCGGTCTTCCGAAGGTTGCGGATCACATCGGTCTACAGCTATCTGGAAATGCGCTTCGGCGTGGAGACGCGCGTGACGCTGGCCGCCGCCTTCATCCGGAGTTTGTCGCGAGTCTGCCTCTCCGCGGAACGGAGCCGACCTACGAACTGGCCGTGCTCATCTTCGCCGTGCGGGGGCTCCTTACCCTGGAGCGCCCGCGCGCTCGCCTGAAGCGCCGCCGGTCGAACCGTGGCACACCACACCGCGAGCGCCTGCCCTGCCCTACCCTGCGCGACCCCCGCCTCCACCGCCCGCCATGCCGCCCGTGGCTCCCGATCCGGTGCTGAAACTCGTGGAAACGGAGGGCACCGTCGTGTGGACCACCGTCGAAAACCAGGCGACATGAGGGAAGTGACCCGGCCGGAACAGCATCCACGGGAAGTCCGCCGGCTGCGGATCGATGCGCTCGATGAGGGTCTTCATGCGCTTGCCGCCGACGCCGAGAGCGATCGCATAAACAATGTGCCGCTCTTTCAGGTCGGCGGTTTTGCTCACCTGCCCGGCCGCCAGCGCCGCGCGGTAGGCCTTCCATTTTCGGAAAACCCGTTCGCCTTCTTCGGTGCGGACATCGAGCGCGAGCGTCATCAACCCCCCGAAAACCGTGCTCACGAGCAAGACAAGGCCGCTCGTCGCGTTCACATCCTTTGTGTAGACGAAAAGGAAAACGCCAAAAAGAAACAAGACTGCCTGCACGATGAGGTTGGCCGCCAGCGGCTTGGCGTTGTCGACGAACCAGTTTTTCGCAATCGCTTCCTTTTCGAGGGAAGCGTCCCAAGCCGCCCAGCGCTCGACAAAGGCGGTTTGCTCCTGGCCCTCGCTCCCTTCGTAGTCGAAGAGTTTGTCGAGGCGCTTCGTCTCGCCGGCGAGTCGTTGTTCAGCGAGCGCAATGACTTCTTTTTCCCAATCGCGCAGGCCACCGAGATCGGTCTTTCCGGTTCGGGCGAGGACATAGACATCGGTCTCCGTCTTCCGGAAGGTGCCGGTGGTTTCCGTCTCCTGTTGGAGGGTGAAATAACCCCGGCGGGCCAAGTCGAAAAGGGTGCTCACAAAGCGGCTGTTTTGATCGCTGTGGGTGTAGCGAAAGAGCCAACCCGCGAGAGCGGGCGGCAGGTCCGACGGCGGACGGTCCGCCATCTTGGGAAGGTTCTCGCCCAGCTGGGGACGCTGGCCGTAGCGCTTGACGAGGTAGATCGCCAACCCCACCGCCACAACCGACAGGATCCAGCCGAGCGAACTCAGAAAGGCGATATTCCGCGCCTCGCGCTCCGCCGCCTCCTCACGCTCCCGCTTGATTTCGAATGGGTTCAAGGGCGTTTCCGAAGGCATGGCATCCGCCACAAGCCGCGCCGGGAAGAAGGTGCGTATCCGCAGAACCCGGTCTTCCCGCTGACGATCGGCAGTGAAGATGACGCGGTTGCGCTCCGTCCGAAGCTCCGGGTTGATCGCCGCGCTGCGGTGCCACGCAACCAACTCATCCGCCGAAAGCTCCTCCGGCAGAAGAATCTCGATCCGGATATTCTGGTGAGCCCGCTCCCAATCGGAACCGAGAAACGTCCAGTAGAACTCAGCCCAATCCCCATCCGAGGCCAGTGCGCCCTCCAGAACATAACGCAGGGTGAACGTCCGGCTTTCGTCGGTCGCCCGGAAGTTCGTGCGCACGGTCACCAAGCGCCGCGACTCCCGCACCGAAAACGAGCCCGGATCGCGGCTGTCATCCATCCCATAGGCCTGCCCGCCTTCGCTCAATGTGAAATCCCGAATCACCCGAAAACCCCGCCGGCGGAAATCCTGCTCAAACCAGCTGTAGCTGCCTTCAAATGCGAACGTGCGCTCTTCTGAAAGCGAAACCTCACCGCTTGGGTGGATTTCGGCCACGATCGTGAGCTGCGTGATCTCGAAATTTCTCGCGTAAAGTCCGCCCGAAAACAGAAGCATCAAGAAGAGGGCCGGAATCACCGCGAGAGCAAAAGATCGGCCAGGGACAGATTTGGCAGAGTTCATGGAAGCCCCAAGCTGGGCCAGAAAGAGCGCTCTGTAAAGGCCGACGGGAAAAGCCGGGTGAAACCAGCTCTCCTCCCATCCGGAGGTGCCCGCTTTAAATTACGCGTGGCCGTTTGAGCCGTTCGAGCCGTTTTTCTCGTTGGGCACGCGAAACTCGAGCAGTTTCCAATACCCCCCGAGATTGACCCGCGAGACCTTGGCGGGCGCGCGTCCGACGGTGGCGACGAATTGATTCAGGCAAAAATCCGGACGGAAGCCGAGCCGGCGGGACAAGGGAGCAAAGCGCCGTTCCACCTGGCGGAAAACACCGCGATCCGAGGCAAAGTGGTTGAGGATGACAAAGGGCGCGCCGGGTTTGCAGACGCGGTGCATCTCCCGCACCATCGCCTCCGGGTCCGGGACCACCGAAGCCACATACATCGCCACGGCACCATCGAACGAATTGTCCGGAAACTCCAGCTCCTGCGCATCCATCTTGAGCAGGGCTTTGACGTGCGGATAGCGGTCGCTGAGGTAGCGTTTGCGGGCGCGCTCGAGCATCTCCGGGCTCACATCGATACCCGTTACCTCAACATCGGGCTTATAGTAGCGGAGGGAGCGACCGGTGCCGACGCCAATCTCCAAGATCCGGTCTCCCGGCGCGCGACAAACCGCCTCAACCGCCCGACGGCGACCCTCTTCCACGATTCGGCCAAAGACCAAATCGTAGATCGGCGCGTAAAACTTATAGGATTTGCGGACGTCTTCTAAATTCATGAACGGAAGGCGGAGCGTTGCTCGAAAGAACCTGAAAATCGCAGGAAGGGCGCGATTGTCAACGATTCCGCAAGACCGGCCGGCGTTTAAGCCCCCTTTATTCAGCGTAGCCCCCTTTATTTCAGGCTTCAGCCGCACGCCGAAATCCATAAAAGTCCCGGCCATGAATCGCATTTTCAAACGTGCGGGTGCGCGGATCGGGCAAGCTGCGATGCTGGGTGGACTCGGGCTTCTCTGGCTGGCGAGCCGCCTCCCGCTCCGCTGGCAGCAGCGCCTCGGCAAGGCTTTGGGAACAGCCGCCCACGCCATCCACCCCTACCGCAAAGATGTCGCTCTGACCAATCTGCGCCTCTGCTTCCCCGATTGGACGGAGGAACGCCGCAAGGCCCTCCTCAAAGCGCACTTTCAATCGATGGGGATCGGTCTCTTTGAGCTCGGCACGGCCTGGTGGGGCAAAAACGGGGCTTTCCGCAACCTCGCGAATGTCACCGGGGTGGAACACCTGAAACGCCTCGAAGCGGAGGGCCGCGGAGCCCTTCTCCTCTCGGCGCACTTCACCACACTCGAAATTGCAGGACGTTTGTTGACCGAGAAGTTTCCGTTCAGTTGCCTCTACCGAAATCCAAACAATCCCCTGGTCGCCCACTACATGAAAGAGGCCCGCGCCCGCCAGATGAAGACGCTGGTGCACTTCGACGACATGATGGGCATGATCCGCGCCCTCAAGCGGGGGGAGTTTCTCTGGTATGCGCCCGACCAGGGAAAGGTTTTCAAGTATACAAGCATCCTTCCCTTCTTCGGCGAGCCCGCCGTGACCAACACCGCCACCGGGCGCATCGCGAAAATGGGCAATGCGGCCATCGTGCCCTTCTTTGGAAAACGGGAGGCCGACGGACGCTACACCATAGAAATCCACCCGCCCCTCGAAACGATGCCTTCAAACGACCCCGAAGCGGACGCCCTCGCCGTCAACAAGCTGATCGAAGGCTTCATCGAGCGCGCCCCCGAACAGTATTTCTGGCTCCACCGCCGCTTCAAATACCGCGGTCCGGAATATCCCGATGCCTATGCGAAAACGTCGTCCGCAAGCGTTTCAAAATGAAAGTTTTTGGCGGTGCCTGTCCCCTCAAACACGAAGACATACCTTTTTATTTAGGGGCTTCGCACCCGTTTGTGCAAATTCTGCCAAAACGGGGTTGACGCCCCCTTATCCTTTTGACTCTCTCCACCTCTTTCCTTCGGCGAGATAGCTCAGTTGGTAGAGCAGAGGACTGAAAATCCTTGTGTCCCCGGTTCAATTCCGGGTCTCGCCACCACTTTCCGAAAGCCCGCAAGACAGCTGCCTTGCGGGCTTTTTTTCGAAGATGGGCCTTTCTTTCTCCCTGACCACAACCCGACTGGCACGGTCGAGCCGAAACCTTCGATACGCCCCGGGACCTCAGCGGGCCTGTCCTCAGTTTTGAAGAATAGGCAGCGCGGAAAGGCCGTTGATGACAAATTGCGCGGCAATCACCGCGAAGAGCAGCCCCATCACCCGCCGAAGCACTCGCAGCACGATAGGATTGAGCCAACCGGTCCCCGATGCAGCCAAATGAAGGATCCCATACGAAACCCCGTAGACGATCAGAACACTCAGAAGGAGAAGAGTCGACTGCGCAAAGCTCTCCGCCTGCGTCTGCAAAATAATCACCGTGGAAATGGACCCCGGACCACAAAGAAGGGGAACCGCCAGAGGCGTAACCGCGATATCCTGCTGCCGGGCCGCAATCTCCCGCTCCTCCTGATTCAGACGGGTGTCGGAATCGGGCGCACGGAGCATCTCAAATCCGATAGCAAAAAGAACTATCCCGCCCGCGATCTGCAAAGCGGGCAAAGTGATGCCCAAAATCGAAAAAATCCACTGCCCCGCCACCGCCATAATCGCCAGAATCACGGTCCCGACGAGGCAGGCAATGCGCGCCATGCGAATGCGGTCAGCCACGCTGTCGTGCGGCGTGATAGCTAAAAAAACAGGCACGGCCGAGAACGGATTGACAATGGCGAGCAGGGACACCACCGCCAGAAGGAGAAACTCAAATCCCGAACCCATAGAAGCTATTGAGGCCTCCAGCCCCGGCAAAGGCAAGGGAATCCCCGACGGCAGAGGCTCTCCGGATGACAAGGGAGTTGATCACGAAGGATGTCACATTTTTCAGTGGCGTTTCATCACAGTCGCGACCGTCGCAAGATCGGCACCCCCGTCCTCCACGAGCGGTTTGGGTTTCCTTCCCCTCCGAAAGCCGAGCCAGCCATCGGCCGCACAGAAGCTTTCCACCCAAGCTACCGACCCCACCACCCAGCTCTCACTGAAAGCGCGGATCTTCGAGAGAAGCCCCGATCGTTGAGCCACCGCAGATCCTTGCCTATCTTCGCCCCCCGTCTCCCCGGAAGGACTATGGTTGCTTGCGCGGCGAGGTCGCGTCCCCGGCCCCATCCGACTGCACAACCGCGCCCGGTAGCGCTCGTGCCATTTCGTTGCCCAAACCATCTGGCCCTCAATCCGGGCGATCCCCCGCCGCGCGGCGGTGCCTCCCCCGCACGCCTCCCCGAACCCACAGTAGCCATAGGCACCCGCATCCGCCACCAGCCCCGCCCGCACCGGATTTAAATCGATATACGCCGCCACCATCCTTTGCGCCTCCGTATCCGCCTCCACGATGACACTGCGGAAAC
>JAFIGE010000082.1 GCA_020831585.1 Opitutales bacterium
CGTGGTCGGGGCGGTTGATCTGGAATTCGAGGT
Organism: Opitutales bacterium; assembly: GCA_020831585.1. Lineage (GTDB taxonomy): Bacteria > Verrucomicrobiota > Verrucomicrobiia > Opitutales > Oceanipulchritudinaceae > JAFIGE01. The sequence continues at coordinate 34 of JAFIGE010000082.1, forward strand.
AGGGGAGTTCGTGGGGGGTGCCCCAGTTGAGTTCGATGATGCTGGGGATGAGTTGCTGGTTGATGACTTTGGCGACGTAGGTGGCGTAGGCTTCGTATTGGTCGATTTCGACGTCGCGGTGGACTTTGGCCATGGCGTAGGAGCCGACGCCTTCGGACTGGGTGGTGAGGGTCTGGCCAAGGAAGACGAGGTCGCAGGCGCGGTCGGCGATCTGGATGAGGCGTTCGGTGGGTTCGTTGGATCCGGCGACGCCGGAGATGGCTCCGGACTGGAGTTTGAGGTCGGTGCCCTGGGGGAAGACAGCCCAGGCGGCGGTGCCCATGTTTTCGACCATGCTGGCGAAGCGCTGGATCTCGGCTTCGTCCATGGCGGGATCGTAGGTGCCCCAGCGGATGGGGATGCCGAAGAGCTCGGCGCGGAGCGCGAGCCATTCCCATCCGAGCATGCGGCCGAGCCAGTAGGGGGCGAGGGCGCGGAGGGTGGCGGTGGCGGCGATGTGGCCGGATTTGCCCCGGTAGACGCCGACGAGGAACTTGTGGGGGTATTGTTCGAGGCGTTGGGGGTTGCTCTTGTTGCGGTCGGGGAAGAGGCGGAGGCCGCCGGGCATGTTGTTCTGGATTTCGAATCCGAGGGCGTTGTAGGGGACGGTGCGGGTGCCGACGGGGAGGTAGTGCCGGCCGGAGACCCCAAAATCCAAATCCAAATCCAAATCGAAATCCAAATCCAAATCGGAATCGATGAAAACGAGAGGCATGCAGCGATTGCGATACCGAGACCGACACCGAGACCCGGATCGGTGGTGGGGCTTCTTCGACCGTTTCCGGTTTTAGGACGTTTCCATGAGCTTGCCTTTGTCGGCGGCGGCGGCGTTGGCGCGGGCGGCGGCGGCGTTTTCGCGCATTTCCTCGACGGTCTTGGTGTGGAGGCGGGCGGCTCCTTCGGTCACACGGGTGGCCACGCGGGTGCCCGCGCGTTCGTGGGTGGCGAGGCGTTCGCGGGCAGCGGGAAGGGCCTCGCGGTATTGGGGCAACCATTCCGCCTGGGCGACGAGGAGTTCGTCGGCCATTTGCCAGATCTCTTCGGGGTTGCAGACCGCGCCTGTGAGCGGATCGTGCAGCATGGCTTGCTTGAGGAGGGTGACATCGCCCCGCACGGCCGCCTCCATGCCCATTTCCTGGACGCGCGCGGAGACGGCGCAGGTGGCCGCGCAGGCCATGGGCAGGGCGCCGACGACGGGCAGGTTGATGCCGGTGCGGTCGACATAGCCGGGGATTTCGACGATACAGCCGTCGGGCAGGTTGGTGATTTGGCCCTGGTTGACGACGTTGAAATGGCCCCGGTAGAGGCGTCCGGTTTCGAGGGACTCGATGATGTAAGAGCCGTGCTCGTGGCCGCGTTTCCCGGGTGAGATGACGGGTGCGGGCTCTTTGAGCCATTGCGGGTAATCGGTCTCAAACCAATTGCGCCCCTCCCGGCAGACGCGCAGGTAGCCGCCGGTTTCGCCGTGTATCCAGTCGCTCAGATCGATCCATTGGCGGATCTCTTCGGGGCGCTTGCGGTACCAGGGGAGGTATTCGCTGAGGTGCCCGTTGGACTCGGTGCTGTAGTAGCCAAAGCGGCGGAGGACATCGATGCGGACCTTCTCGGTCTCGCGGAATAGCGGGTGGTCTTGGAAGAGTTCGAGGAGGCGGGGGATGAAGTCGATGCCCCGCCATTTTGCCTGGAGAAACCATGTCTGGTGGTTGAGGCCGGCGGCGACGACATCGACATCGGGACGGTGGAGCTTCTCCGCTTCGCCGAGGAGGCCTTCTTTTTTTGCCCAGCGCTCGATGCACTGGGTGATCTGCCAATGGGCACCCTGGACGCCGTGGCAAAGGCCGATGGTGCGCACGCCCCCGTATTTGTTGCAGGCCCAGGTGTTCATGGCCATGGGGTTGGCGTAGTTGAGGAGGAGGGCACCCGGCTTGGCGACCTCGCGGATGTCGCGGCAAAAGTCGAGGAGGGCGGGGATGGTGCGCTGCGCATACATGAGGCCCCCGGCGCAGAGGGTGTCGCCCACGCACTGATCGATACCGTATTTGAGGGGAATGTCGATATCGGTCTGAAAGGCTTCGAGGCCGCCCTGCCGGATGAGGCAGAGGATGTAGTCGGCCCCTTCGAGGGCGCGGCGGCGGTCGGTTGTGCCCTCGACTTTTGCGGGGAGCTTGTTCTCCGCAACATCACGCTGGGCAAGGCGAAGGATGCGGTCGAGGTTGTCCGCCGAGATGTCGGTGAGGGCGAAATGGGTGTCGGCCAGCTCCGGCACGGCGAGGATGTCGTGCATGAGTTGACGCGTGAAGCCGATCGATCCGGCGCCGATGATGGTGACTTTGATGCTCATGAAGGGTATTTGAAATTCAAGGACCGGATTTGCCCGAAGCAAACTTTTCGCAAGCGCCGAGGCGCCCGGCAAGGTGGTCGAGGAAGCCCTCAAGATCCTTCCAGGCACCCGCGGCGCGCAGGGGGCGGCCATCGGGGTGGTCGAGGGTGAGGCCCTCTTCGGTGACGAGGCAGCGGATTTCCTCGAAGGCAAAATAGCGCTCGTCGTAGGCGAGGGTCACGGCGAGGTTGTCGAAGAGGATGCTGGTGCGTGTCTCCTCATAGTCGACCGTCATCCAATCGACGCGGCGGGCCCAAATGCGGTAGTTCTCCATGCAGGCGCGGATGAGCGGATCGGCGCAGGCGCGGATGCGGGCGTAGCGTTCGCCCGCGAGCACGGCGTCGATGCAGACATCGAGGGGGAGGAGGCAGAGGCTCCGCCAGGGGGCGGCCAGGAGCGCGCGGAAGGCGGGCACATCGCAGCGCACGTTGGTCTCGGCCTCCGGGGGCGAGCCGGGGGCGTAGCCCACGCGAAACGATCCCGCCATGGCCACGAGGTCGCATTTGGGGGCGATCTCCGGGGCGCGCGCGAGGGCGGCGGCGATGTTTGTGCAGGGGGCGATGGCGATGAGGGTAACGGGTTCCGGGCTGCGGAGAAGGGTCTCGATGATCGCGCCCACCCCGTCCTCATGGACGGTGCCGGGGAAGTCTTCGAGGCGGTAGGAGTCGACCCAGGGGCCCTGGTGGCGGAAGCGGTCGGCCATAGGGCCGGAGGAAGGACCGAGGCCGATGGAAATGTCGGTGCGCCCCGCCGTTTCGAGCAGTTTGGCGACGATGGCGGCCCGGTGGCGTGTGTCGCCCGTGGCCGTGGTGATGAGGAGCGGGCGCAGTTCGGGCGAGCGCAGGAGCGCGGCCAGCGCCCAGGTATCGTCGATGTCCGAGCCGATGTCGGTGTCGAGGATGACGGGGCGGGCGGAGGGCATGGGGAGGTTCATCAGCGATAGCCGGGAAGAAAGGCTTCCTCCGCCGCAAACATTTCCAGGGCCATGGCCTCTATCTGCGCGGGTGTGCAGACGGCCGCCGTGAGGGGATCGAGCATGAGGGCGTGGATAGCCATTTCCTTGCTGCGCTCAATGGCCGCCTGCGCGCCCAGGTCAAAAACGGCCAGGTTGGCCGCGCAGAGGGCGGCCATGTGCGGGGGAAGCGCTCCGTAACGCACCGGTTGGATGCCGTTGGCATCGACGAGGCAGGCCACCTCCACACAGGCGTTGTCGGGCAGGTTGGTGATGAGGCGACCGCCGCCGCCGACGGTGTTGGGGACGTTGCCATGAAAGCGCCAAGGGGTATTTTTTTCACGGGCCTCAATGATCCAGGAGGCATACTCCCAACTGCGCTCCCATTGGACCGGTTCTTCCCCCGAGACCATGGCGCGGCGGGTTGCATCGGCTTTTTCCCGCCACTGCGGCCAGTTGGAAGCATAGAAGCGGGAGCCGCCCTCGTAGCCGGCGCGGAGCAGCTTCCGCCCGGCCCGTGACTTGCGGTAATAGGGCAAATACTCTGAGAGGTGCCCGGAGCTTTCGGTGATAAACGCGCCGAAGTGGACGCACATGTCTTTGCGCACGAGGTCCCAGCAATGGGGCGGGGCCTTCTCCGGCATGTCTTGCGCCCCGAGGCATTCGGGCGGCACGCGGCCAGCATCAAAATCCTCCATGGCAAGGGCGGTCTGCCGCCGGAACTCTTCCTTGAGGGAGGGGTAGAGATCGCGGCCCTTGTGTTCGAGGCGGGTGAACCAGGCCAGGTGGTTGATGCCCGCGCACTCCCAGCGCATTTCCTCGTAAGGCACCTGCGCATTGTGCGCGAGGAGGCGGCTGGTGCCCTGCACACTGTGGCAGAGCCCCACCACGGGCAGGGGGCTGGTGCGGGCCGCCGCCGTGCAAAGCATGGCCATCGGATTGGTGTAGTTGAGGACCATGGCCTGGGGAGCCAGGTCCGCGCAGTCGCGCAAAATCCCGATCCACACCGGAATGGTGCGGAGGGCTTTGAACAAACCGCCCGGGCCAATGGTGTCGCCGATGCATTGGTCGATGCCGTATTTGAGCGGGATGTCGTTGTCCCAGCGCACGCAGTCCACTCCGCTCACCTCAATGGTGTTGATGAGGTAGTCGGTGCCGGGGAGCACCTTACGCCGATCCAGCGAGGCTTCCACAGTCCAGTTCCCTTTCCCGAGTTCCGTAACCAGGCGGCGGATGACACGGACCATCGTATCGAGGCGCTCCCGGTCGATATCGACCAATGCGAGGGTGCCTCCCGCTTCGCCGGGCGTGCGCAGGATGTCGTTGAGCAGCCGGGGCGTGAAACCACTGCCCGCTCCGATCACGGTGACTTTGATGGGGCGCTCGAAGGCACCGGCCAATGCGGAGGTGCCTGCGTCCTGCGTATGACCGGCGTGGCCGGCTGCTTTTTTTGGCTTTTTGGGAGAAGTTGTTGAGGCCATGGAAAGATCGGTTGGTGGAAACGAAGGGGAACTCAGGCTCCGGCGAAAGCCTCATTCCTCTGCCAAAGACTGTGGCGTTGGGCCGCGCAGAGGCCGGTGCGCAGAGGATCTTCCGGGGTGTTGAGGGCGTAATCGACGAGCTGGTCGAGGGAGGTGCGGGCGACGTGGAGGGTGGTGTCACAACTGGCGTAGTAGATGAGCACGGTGCCGTCCGCACGGGCGACCACCCCGTTGCAAAAAGCGACGTTGACGAGATCGCCCACCCGTTCCTGGAAATCCGCCGCGAGAAAGAAGCCCGAGGGCACCCGCAGGAGTTTGGAGGGATCGGCGAGGTCGGTGAGGAAAACGTAGAGCACGTAGCGCAGGCCGGAGGCGCAGGCGCGCACGCCGTGGGCCAGGTGGAGCCAGCCGGCCGGGGTCTTTACGGGGGCCGGGCCCTGGCCGTTTTTGACTTCGTAAACCGTGTGGTAGGCGCGCGGATGGATGATGGTTTCCTCTTTGACTTCGGCGGGCTTCATGGAGGCGGAGAGCCCCCAGCCAATGCCGCCGCCTTTGCCGGTGTCGATGAAGCCGTCCTGCGGGCGCGTGTAGAAGCCATATTGGCCGTGGATGAACTCCGGGTGCAGGACGACGTTGCGCTGTTGGGGCGAGGGTGAGCGGAAATCGGGAAGCCGTTCCCAGGTGGCAAGGTCGCGGGTGCGGACAACGCCGCACTGGGCGGTGGCGGAGGAGGTGTCGCCGGGCGGTGCGGAGGGATCTTTGCGCTCGGTGCAGAAGAGCCCGTAGATCCAGCCGTCTTCGTGCCGCACGAGGCGCATATCGTAGACATTGATGTCGGGATCGGCGGTCTCGGGAAGAACGATGGGGCCGCCGACGAAGCGGAACCGGTCAATACCGTTTTCACTGCGGGCAAGGCCGAAGAAGGATTTGCGGTCGTTGCCTTCAACACGGGCGACGAGGTGGACGGCCCCATCCAGCTCAATCGCCCCGGAGTTGAAGACGGCGTTCACGCCAAGGCGCTCCATGGCGAGGGGATTGGTCGCGGGGTTGAGATCGTAGCGCCAGGAGAGGGGCACATGGTCTTTGGTGAGGACGGGGTGGACGAAGCGTTCGAACCACCCGTTGTCCCAGCGGGGGTCGGGCGCGTTCGGTCGGTCAAGCAGGGCTGCCTGCGCGGCAAGGCGGCGGGTGGTGGCGGGATGAAGCTTGTTCATTCTGATAAGGCGCTATGAAGGAGGCGGGTGATTTGGAGCTTTTACGTTTTTTGAACGGCCATCAATAGACGCCGCGGCGGGCTTCGAGCTGGGCGCGGGTGGCGGCGGCGGTCTCGGGCGTGATGGGGAAGTTGCGCAGGACAAGGATGGCGAGGAGGCAGGCCCCGGCGGGCAGGTAGGCGGAGAGGAGCATCATGCGCGGGAAAACGTTGGGCTCCTGGAAGGCTTTGGCGGCCTCCTCAAAGCCCGAAAGGGTGACAACGAGGCCGGCCGCGAAGGCCCCGAAGGCGAAGGAGAGCTTCATGATGTTGGAAAAGATGGCGGCGTAGCTGCCCTCGCGGCGTTCGCCCGTCTTGAGTTCATCGTCGTCGATGATGTCGGCGCAGATGGTGGGGATCATCAGCCAGATGCCGGAGTAGGCGGGCCCGTAGAGAAAGCCCTGCAGGAGCATGAGCCACGGGTAGTCGGGGTTGAAGAGGACGAGTTTGGAGAGGCTGGCCACGCCGAGCATGGCGATGGAGAACATGAAGGTCTTGCGCTTGCCAATGTGGGTCGAGACCTTGGTGTAGATGGGCACGCAGCCCACACTGGTGACGATCCAGATGGTCGAGCCGAGTCCGGCGAGAAGGGCGGAGCCGCTTTCGTTGCCCTCGTAAACGTAGAAGAGGCTGAGGAAGCGCTGGAGTTGCTCGACCATTTGCGTGCCCATGACAAAGAGCAGGGCGATGAGGATGAGCAACTGGAAGGGGCGGTTGGAGAGGGTGTCCCAGATACCGCGGAAGAGGGCGACGCGCTTTTTGCTCGCGAGTTCGTAGTAGCGCTCGCGGTTGAAGAAGGCGGGCAGAGCCCCGAGCACAAGGAAGGCCACGCCGCAGAGAATGCCGAGGTAGCGCATCCCCAGGACGGTGTCGCCCTCGCCCGTTTCAGGGTCTTTCCAGAGCATGGCGAGGAGCCAGAACCAGCCCACGATCCCGCCGCCGAAGTTCTGTACGATGGCCCGCCACTGCGCCACGCGGGTGCGTTCGTTGTAGTCGGGCGTCATCTCCAGGAGCATGCTCTGGTAGGGGATCGACCAGATGGTGTAACTGGTGAAAAAGAGCACCCCGGTGACGACCATCCAGACGGCCAGCTGGTGCTCCGTGAATCCGATCGGCGCCCACCAGAAGAGAGGGAAAGTGATGCTTCCGAGAACCGCGCCCACGAGAATGAAGGGCCGCCGCCGCCCCCAGCGCGATTTGAAGTTATCCGAGATCCAGCCCATGAGCGGATCGGTGAAGGCATCCCAGAGCCGGAAGAGCATGAGCACCGTGCCGATGGTCGCGGCCGTCATCTGCAGGTTAAAGGAGAAGACCTGGTAGACCATCATCCCGATGACGTGCGAGGTGGCGATCTCGGCCCCCCCTCCAAGCGCGTAGGCGATCTTCTCGCGCATGGGGACTTGGTCCTGCGGCAGGAGCGTGCTGTCGGGCGGAGGGAGCGGGGCGTCGGGCATGGTGGAAGGCGTTTACGTGGAGGATGGGAAACAGAATGGGTAGGCTGGCATTCCCGGTGGAGGGTCCAATGGTTTCCCATCTCAACGTTCAGAGCGCGCCAACAGGGCATCCTCCCGTCCTTCAACCAGGGTCCGTCGCCGCGAGGAAGTCAGCCGTCTCCCGGCGGCCGGGAATGGAGGGTTGGGCTCCCGCGCGGGAGACGGCCAAGGCGGCTGCGGCGCTTGCCAGGCGGACGGCGCGCCCGAGGCAGAGCCCTTCGGCCAGCGCGGTCGCGAGGTATCCGCAGAATGTGTCACCCGCCCCGGTGGTATCCATCACGTTCGCCGGAAAAGATGGCACGTGGCCGGAACTCCCGTCACGGGTGAATACCGCTCCGCGCGCGCCCAGCGTGACCACCACAAAGGCGTGGCCGCCCCGCTTCCGGAGGGCCTCCGCCTCCGCCAAAACGCCCGGCACGGGGGCGTCGGCGATTGGGCGATGGGAGAGGAAGGATGCCTCGGCCTCGTTGACCACGAGACCGGTGACGCGGTCATCCAGAGGAAACCCGGCGGTTGTGGCGGGGGCAAAATTCAGCAGCGCGGGAATCCGGTGGCGGGTCGCCAGATCGAGCGCGCGCAGATTGGCGGGGGTGGGGATTTCCATTTGCAGGACCACCCAGTCGGAAGAGGCGATGAGGGGCTCGGCGGCGTCGATATGCTCCGGGCGCAAAGCCGCATTGCTACCCGAATCGACCGCAATGTGGTTTTCGCCCGCAGCATCCAGCAAGATCATCGCCGCTCCCGACCGCGCCCCGGCGATCGTCACGCTGGAATCGAGATGAAGCCCATCCGCCGCCAGCGCGGCCCGCAACTCGCCGGAGAGGGAATCGTCCCCGGTGGCCCCGACCCATGCGGTGACCGCGCCCGCGCGGGCCGCCGCCACCGCCTGATTGGCCCCCTTGCCCCCGAATACCTGGCGAAAGCGGCCATCAAGGACGGTCTCCCCTTTGCCGGGCAAGCGCCCCACCTGCATCGTGAAATCGATGTTGGCGCTGCCGACCACCGTGATGCGGGCGGGTCTTGCGCTCATGGTTGCGCTCCGGAATGACCGCCCCGGTCTGTCGAAAGGCGGGGGATGAGGGAGACAGGAACGACGTCGGCGGGGAGAGGCGGGGTGTCTGCCCGACCCTCAACAAGCTGGACCAGACGCCCAACCGCCACCTCGGCAAGGCGCAACCAGTCGAGGGCGATGCTCGTGAGCGGAATGGGCGAGAGGGCGCCGATGAGATCATCGTTGAAGGCGATCACGCCCATTTCAGCGGGCACCCGGCAGCCATGGCGTTGCAGCGTGTGGATGGCGCGCACGGCGATGTGGTCGGTGGCACCGATGAGGCAATCCGGGCGGCTCGCCGATGGCTCGGCGAGGATGGATCGGAGAGCCGTGTCGGTGTCGGGATCGGTCCCGGCGAGCGGGATTTCGAGGCGTCGCGGCTCCCGTCCTTCCGCGCGGACAGCTTCGCACACGCCTTCCCAACGGTGCGCCGTGGAGTGATGCCGGGTTTCCTCTGGATCGAGTGTGAAGAGGAAGAGGGGCCGCCGGTAGCCCTTCTCGAAAGCGTGGCGCACGGCCATGCGCCCGCCTTCGCGGTCGTCGGGCAGCACAGCGTTGGTGGGGCGGTCGTCATTGAGAAAAACCGAGCGCACACTGGGATCGTTGAGCGCCTTGCGCAGGGCCGGAGCGAGGGCACCCGTGTGCATCATGAGGTAGCCGTCCACATGCAGCTCGCGAAAGCTCATGGGGAGGGCATAATCCCCGCCCCCGGCGGCGGCGTGGGGATCGTGGATGAGGCTCACGTAGTAGCCCCGGCGGGCGGCGCTCCGCACCACTCCGGTGTAAAGCCGCGTGGGGATGAAAGGAAAACTGTGCGGGTTGGAGAAGAGCAGCCCGAGGATGCGGGTGCGCCGCTTGCGCATAATCGAGGCACCGGGGTTGGGGCGGTAGTTCAGTTCTCTGGCGACGCGCAGAATCTTTTTGCGGATGGCCTCTGAACAGCGCACCTTCGAGGTGTCGTCACGGAGGACCGCACTGACCACGGCTTGGGTGACCTTGGCTCGCGCAGCCACGTCTTTTTGCGTGGCAAACACTTTCGGTGGAAGCGGTTTGCTCGGAGAATTTTTTGAAGACGGTGGCAGGGGCATGGAACGGGTTCGGCGTTCAGTCGATGTGTTGAGAGACCGTTGCGTCAACGAAAAGGCGGTTCTTGGGCATCATTCCACCAGGAACAACGCGGAATGCATCGGCGGAAAGGTCTTCCTCAGGCCGACACGAGGCACCGCTCCGCGACCACTGATGTCCGTCTCCGCTTCACCGGAAGCTGGCCTGCTCCGCTTGCCTTCTCGGCCCAGCAGGGCTCGATTTGCACAATCCGGCGATATTCCGGAGAACCGGACTCTCCCCGGTGCAGTTGGGCCACAACCACATCCACGGCGGCCCGGCCCACCTGATATTGCCGCAGGTCCGCGCCACCCCGGCACCTTTGGCCCTCATCAAAATCGAGCGAGTAAATCGGCACCGCTTCCGCGCGCGGGGAAACGTCTGCAAGCGCCCGTGTGAGGTTGTCCGGATCGGTGGTGAGAATCGCTTCGGGCTCATGCTCGGCATACCAGCTACGCACTTCCGCGAAGGTGTTTTCCGCGATGTGCGTTTCCCGGCCTCCGGTGTGGAGGATGGGCAGAGAGGCTGGTTCCGAACGCTGCCTCGGGACACTCGTGAGGCCTCCCGTGAAAGCGAAAGTCAAGGGGGCATCGACGCCCCGTGGCAGGACCGCCCCGATGCGGCGATAGCCCTTTTCCAGAAGGCGGGTCACCCCCAGATGCCCCGCGCCATGATAGTCGTTCAAAATCGTATGAAAACCCGCTGAGGGCGGACGCGCTCCCGCGACCACGCAGGCAAACTCATCCCCAAGAGCGAGATACTCATCTTCGAGGCGCGGCTTCAGCGTCATCAGAAAGACGATCCCCTGAATGCCCCGCGCGTGGAGGATGTTGCGCAAGCGCGCGGGCTTGAGGGGCTGCTCCGCGAGGTTGAAGATGTCCGCGTGATACCCCTTCTCCTCCGCGTAGTCGCGCGCCCCCGCCAAGTGCTTGCGCGGGGCGTGTTCGCTTGTCAGCTCCGAGAAACGCTTGTTGATGACCAGGGCAAGGTGTGGACGCTCCCCGTCGAGCAAGGTCTGCCGCACAAGGGCCATGCGCCGCGCCAGCTCCGCGTCCGGACGCCAGCCCAACTCCCGCGCCGTCGCCTGAATGCGCGCACGCAATGTATCTGAAATCATGCGGCTGTTCCGCAAGGCGTAGGAAACAGCCGAACGGCTGCAGCCGACTTGCCGGGCGATATCTTTGAGGGCAACAACAGACATCCGAAACCTTTCTGGGAGGGGTGAAGAGGAGAGGGGAGAATTAAATTCTTCCAGATACTTTGATATTAGCAAATATCAGTCAAGCGGATAAATCACCCTGTTTTTTTGGGGGTGTGATCCCGAAGGTTGTCACATTTCTCAGAGGCGTTTCGCCACGGTCGCGACCTTCGCGAAGCCAGCACCGCCGTCCTGCGTAACCGGTTGGGCCTTTCTTCCCTTCTTATACCCCAGCCAGCCATTGGCCGCGCAGAAGCTTTCCACCCAAGCAACCGACCCCACAACCCAGCCCTCACTGAAGGCGCGGATTTTCGAGAGAAGCCCGGATACTTTGGTCCCAACGGCTTCTGGCATCTTTTCCTCTATTGCACCTTCTTCCGCAGTCTTCTGGTCTCGGCGGAGAGACCGCATTCCCGGACCCATCCGGCTGCACAACCGTGCCCGGTAGCGCTCACGGGATCTTGTCGACCAGACCGCCTGTCCCTCAATCCGGGCGATCCCCCGCCGCGCCGCCGAGCCACCCGCGCAAGCCTCCCCGAAACCGCTGAATCCATAGTCGCCCGCGTCCTCCGCCAGCCCCGCCCGCACCGGGTTCAAATCGATGTAAGCCGCCACCATTCTTTGCGCCGCCGTATCCGCCTCCACGATTACACTGCGGAAACGCTCCGCCCAGAAAGTCCCCACCGTCCCGCGCTCCCCGTTATACCACAAAGTAAAGCGCGTCTTCACCTCCCGCATGAAGACCGACACATCCCCCATCCGCGCCTTCAGCCGTCGACGGATGCCCTCTGCCGAGCTTCCGTTTTTCTTCAGAATGACCTCCAGATCATCCGCATCCAAGCCCAGCGAAGCGCACCGCGTCCCCCCATACAGCGCCCGAAACCGCCCCACCAGACCCGCATCGTCCAAATCCTCCGTCTCCTTCGGATCCAGTCGCACGAAGATGTGAAAGTGATTCGCCATAAAGCAATACGTCAGCACCTCCATCCCCGCAAACGCCGCCTGCGAGCGCATAATATGGCGCATGGCCTCCATCGCCTCCTCATCCATCAGCCGCCTTTTCTGCACCACCCTTGAAATAAGGTGGTGGCACGCCAACCGCGGATACTTCAATCTTCGGCAAAACCTCCTGCTCATGTGCCGACTCAAACACATGTCCATTCTCTGTCAATGCTGAAATGTTCAGAACATTAAAAAAACTTCCGAATAAGCGGGCTAGCGCGGCGAGGCTCAGGCGGAACCGCCGCCCTCCATCCATCGACGCACTTTACCGGCTCACCTCCAGCCGAAGGAAGCCGCGGGCGCTGGTGGTGGGCACTTCGAAGTGAAAGAAGCCCGGGGTGCCGTCGGGGGCTCCGACGTCTTCCCAGAGAGGGGCGCTCCCCCAATCCGAGAGGTCTTCGCTATACCAGACGGCGTAGTTCACCAGCGGGTCGTCGATGCGGTAGAAGGTCAGGCGCAAAGTCAGGCCAAGGGGATCGACATTCGTTTGCATCTGCGGGATGAGCGTGGACAGGGGCGTGTCGGCATGGCCACCGAGGGCGTAGCGCAGGAGGTTGGAGACGCCGCCGGTTTCATCCGTCATACCGCCCACGATGTCGTTGGCGGCGGCCCAGGTGGCGTAGAGGTCGGCGGGCTCGGGTTCGGCGGCGGGAGTGAGGAAGACGATATCGTCGAGATAGAGCGTGCCGGTGCCGCTTTCGACGCCTCCGAGACCGAAGACGATTTCGCGGATTTGCGTGAGATCGAGAGAGGATTCACCCACGAGATCCGCAAGGGGGATTTGCAAGCGGCCATAGGGTTGGGTGCGGGGCACGGAGACGGCGGGGCCATTGACGTCGCCCGCGCTGACGAGCTGCACGGTGAGCGGATGCGCGGCATTGGAGGGGCCGTCGAGAGCGAAGGACAGGAACTCGTGGGAGCTGACGTCGTGGGTCGGCCCGCCGCCCCAGTTGTCGAGGTTGAGCCCGATGCCTCCCCACCACCCGGCGATGGTGTAATTCCAGCGGTAGTGGCGGTTGCCTTCGAAACCGCCGGTGGTGAGCTCCTGCAAGCCGTCGCCCCAGGTGCCGGTGATGAGGGTGGTGGCGTCGCGATAGACGACCAGCTCGGTGTCGGGCGGGGGCGGCAGGTCACCCTCGGCAATGGTGAGGGTGGCGGTGGCGCTGCCCGTGTGGTTGGGGTCGGTGATGTTGGCGGCGACGGTGTAGGTGCCGACGTTGACGGGTGCTTGGGAGGACCCGTTGTAGGTAAGGGCGACGGCCAGTCCGGCGGGCACCGTTTCGGCTAGGGCACTTTTTGGTGTGCCATCGAAGACGTGTTCGAGGTTGGAGAGGGTGATGGTGGCCGGGGCCTTGAGCACGGTCACAGGGATGCTGGATGGCACCGGATCGTGGCTGGTGGTGTCTTCGGGTGTGAAGACAATGGTGTGGAACTGGGTGCCGGCAGCAGGGGCCAGGCTGGGGTTGGCAAAAGCGAACTCACCGGCCACGGTTGCGCTACCGCCGCTGAGGGAGGCAGCGGCGAGGGTCTGGCCGAAGGTGATGGAGGCGGCGGTGGGCCAGGTTTCGACGAGGCCGGAGCCCGCCTCATCGCGCACTGGCATGAGGGCGGAAAGGAGGTGGATGTAGCTCGTCTGGTAGTTGATGTCGGGCTCGGTGATTTCCCAGGAATTCTCCGGATACAGCCCATTCCAGTCGAGGTAGGCTTTCTGCGGTGGTTGGTCGCGGATGGCCTGGATGGATCCGGTGTATTCAGCGCTGGGGCCGCCAACGAGAAAACCGGGAGCGGGGCCGTAGAGAGAGGTGAGGGCGTGGCTCCAGTCGCTGCCGCCGCGGAACCAGTGGTGGTACATTTCGTTGGCGGAGCGATAGGCCCCGAAGGCATACATGTTGCTCAGGTAGACCATGGCCATGGGGTTGACCCCGTGGAGGTAGTGCAGGTAGCCCATGGCGGCGTCGCGGTGCGCTGTGGCATCGGCAGGGTTGAGCCCGAGCATCCGGACATTCGTGAAGAGAAGCCCCGCCTGGGCCTTGGCTTTGTTGGAGCCCCAAACGTAGTCCACGTCCTTCAGGAAGGCACGGTAAGCGTCGAGTTGATCGTTCCAGGCACCGAGAAACTCGGGACCGTTGATCGAGGAAGCCATGCGGGTTCGCAGGTCGTTGGCGACGGCGGGCGTGGCCCCCGGAAGCGTCGTGTAATGGGCAAGGGCCTTTTGCAGCTCGCCCTGGAAGGGGTAGAAAAACCACCACTGCACGGGCTCCATATCGAGGTAGTGCGCGTCAAAGAAATCGCGGTAGACCGGGTCGCCGGTGCGTTCGAAGAGCATCGTTGCGGCCATCACCCGGTTGCCGAGGGTATCGTGGGCGTTGCGCGATGGGCTCACGGAGGCAAAGCCGGTGTTGTCGAAGGGCACATTGGGATTGGCCACCGTCCAATTCCACGCGGCGATGGCGGCGGCTTCCAGGGTGGCGGCGTAGGTGTTCATGCCCACGCTATCAAAAGCGGTGGCTCCAAGGGCGAAGGCGGCGGCGGCCATGGCGGTGGCCTCGGTCGAGACGGGACCGTAGTAGCGCGGGTGGTTGTCGGTGCTGGGCGGAGAGGCGCTCTGGTGTTGGGTCACGGAAACTTTGCCAAGCACCGCGCCATTGCTCTCCTGCATGCGCAGAAGCCAGTCCATACCCCATTTCACTTCGTCGAGAAGATCGGGAATGCCGTTTCCTGATTCCGGGATGCCAAAATCATCCGTGAAGACGTCGGGGCGCTGGAGATAGGCGAGGAGGAGTTCCATGATGGCGCGCCCGGTCCATTCGCTGTATTTGTTGTAATCGCCGGCATCAAACCAGCCGCCGCTGAGATCGCGTTCGAGGGCGGCATTGTTGGGGTCCCAGATGGGGCGGCTGTTGGCGTCCTGCGGGTGGGAGGCGGCATCGGCCCAGTTGGGGTGGGCATAGGGAACCTCCTTGGCGAACCCGGACCGCTGGTAGAAGAACATGCGCACGGCCTGGCGGAGGACCTCGTCATAAATGTCCGCGCCGATGGCGAAGCTGTCGGAGTGGGCATTGTTGGCGGGATCGTGAATGCGGTAGAGACCGGGCTCGCTGACGCTGGTGAAGTCGAACCACCAGACGCGGTCACCCGACTGGGCATGGGTCGCGCCGCCGTTCCAGGGGGTGGGGGCACCGGAGAAGACGAGGCTGCCATCGCCCACCCGGCGCAGTTCGAGGGTGGCCCCGGGCGTGAAGCTTTCGGCGCTGTTCCAGCCAACCTGCGGATCGGCGATAACAGCCACCTTGGTGGCGTCGGGGAGGTAGCCGAATTGATCGACGCGGATCTTGTCGGTGTGGGTGGAGGTGGGGTCGGGATTGGGCTCCGGTTCCGGTTCGGGCTCGGGGTCCGGATTGCCGGAGGCGGCCGCGACGAAGACGATGTCGTCGAAAAAGACTTCACCGGCACCGATTTCGACGCCGACCATGCTGAACTGGATCTCGCGGATTTGGGTGGCGTCAAGGTTGCCGCCGATCAATTCGGCGATGGGCAAAAGCACGATACCGTAGGGCTGGGTCTGCGGGATCTGGACCCAGGGACCTTCGCCATCGCTGCGACTGATGAGGCGGATGCGGAACTGGTGGGCGGCGTTGGAAGGTCCGTTGACGGCGAGGCTGAGCGACTCGTGGCGGCTGACGTCGAAGGCGGGCTGGCCGCCCCAGCCGTCGAGGGTGAGCCCAACGCTGGACCACCACCCGGAGATGGCGTAGGCCCAGCGGTAATGTGTGCCGCCCCCGAAACCGCCGGTGGAGAGTTCTTCCAGTCCATCGCCCCAAATGCCATCAATTTCGCTTTGGCCGCTGCGGTAGATGACAATGTCGTCGGGCGGAGGGGGCAGGTCATCGAAGGTGGCGGTGACGGTGATGGCGAAGCCGGGCATGGTCACGGTGGTGGTGGCGGCGGCAGCATCGGCGAGGTGGGCAGTGTCGCCGGTCCAACCGGCGAAGATCTGGCCGGCGGGCGGCGCGTTGGCGACGATATGGGTGGCGAAGCCTTCCGAGAATTGCCCGCCGCCACTGCCGTTGTTGACTGTGAGGGTGTATTGCGGCACGGGGACAAAGACGGCGGTGATGATTTTGTCGGCATCCATCGTGAGGGTGAGCGGATTAGCCGAGCCAGAGGCGTCGCCCTGCCATTCGCCGAAGGCGAACCCATTGTTGCCTTGGGCAGTGAGGGTGACGCTGGTTCCTTCGTTGTAGAGGGAGCGTTGCGGGGAGCGTTCGACCGTGCCGTTTTCGGCGACAAGGGTGAGGGAGAAACGTTCTCCCTCGAAGGCCTCCGCGTCGAGCGCGTAGAGGTAGCCGTAGAGGGCTTGCTTGCCGCGCATGGTTTGTTGCGGGGTGTGCTCCCCATGGGGCCAGGAAAAGCGGGTGTTGTAGAAGAGTTCACCGCGGGGCCAACTGTTCCACCAGCCACCGTCGCTGGGGTAGCCAAGATCGTAGAGAATGGAGGGGGTGCCCATGATCATGCTGGAGTCCCAGTTGTGCATGTTCATGTAGGGGGTGTGGCCGGGGTGGAGGCCGGGTGTGCCATCGTTGCGACCGCTGGTGTAGGCATCGACGACGCTGCGCTTGGTCGCCAATGAAGTGGAGGCCGTGGTCATCTTGATCATGTTGAGCGGGTTGCGCCCGAGCCCCCAGTCGGCTTCGAGGGTGAGGGCGTCGAGGAGGTCGGCCCGCTGCTGGGGATCGGTGGCGACGGCGTGGGCAAGGATCGTGCGGTGTACGTTTTGCACGGTGATGAAGTAGCCGGAATTGTTGTCGATGGAGCGGCGGGAGGGGCGCTGGTGGCGCAGGCCAGCCTCCTCGGCGAAGGCCTGGTTGATGATGGCGGTGCGCATGTTTTCGCGCAGTTGGGGGAAGTTGACCGGGCGCTCGGTGGTGAGGTAGGCGGCGGTGGCGTAGAGCTGGTTGCGCGCCTGGGGGCTCTGGTATTCGATGATGATGCGGGCGCTGTTGTTGTCGCGCACGACGCTTTCGGCCTCGATAATGGCTTCCCATTGGGTGTCGCCGGTGACGTTGTAGAGGTGGGCGGCGGCCAATTGTTTGAAATCGCGGCCGCGCATGATGCCTTCGCCGATTTCCTGGTGGAGGTCGAGCATCTGCCCGCCCAAGGGCATGGAGTGGACATGATTGAAGGCGGCGATGGCCTCATCGCGGTAGTGCTCCATGAGGGCCGTCTCCCCGGCGATGCGGAAGGCGTCGGCGAGCATGGCGGCGTTGGCGGCGTTGGCCCAAGCGGCCATGGGGGTGGCGGCGGCGAGGTAGGCGCGGGGTTGGGAAGAGGGGACGAAGAAGTCCCCGCGCTTGGAAATGTCGCTGAGGCCATGGGAGTAGCCCCCGTCGCTGGTGCGGATGCGGAGAAAGAAGTCGACCTCGTAGCGCGCTTCGTCGATCACGTCGGGGATGCCGTTGCCGCTTTCGGCGATGCCGAGATCATCGTCGTCGATGGCACCCCCGCTGAGGAAATAGGGAAGCAGCAAATCGTAGATGATGGACACGTGGGCGAGGTGGCGGTCCCAATCGAGGGCGTCGCTGTGGCC
This sequence comes from Opitutales bacterium, assembly GCA_020831585.1. Taxonomy (GTDB): domain Bacteria; phylum Verrucomicrobiota; class Verrucomicrobiia; order Opitutales; family Oceanipulchritudinaceae; genus JAFIGE01. The sequence goes on from JAFIGE010000082.1 coordinate 17,573, forward strand.
GCCCCAGGCGTTGGTGTGCTCGACGCCGGTGGAGTAGTTGGAAAAGTGCTCGAAATCATCCCATGGATCGTCCTTCACGGGCCGACGGATTTCCCAGTCCGGATGGAAGGGGTGGAGGGTCGTTTCATAGACCTTGAAGCCGTCCTGACCGGGCATGAAAAGGGGGCGGCGCGGGACGGGCGTCATGTCCAAACTGTCCTGCCCGATGCGCATATAAAAGAAGCCGCGGGTGCTGACCTTGAAAGGAGCGCGGTAGATGCCGGGACCGATCTCAAAGTCCTGGCTGCTCCCGATGCCCTCCACCGCCACGCGGTAAGTGCCGGGAGTCTGGAATCCCGTGAAGTCGGCCTTCCAGACATCGCTCAGGGCGAAGTTGTTACCATCGGCCTCGGTTGCGCTTGCCTTCCAAAATTGCACTGTCCCCACCGGGTAAGTCTGGCCGGTGGCGACGTTGCGGATGTAGACTTGGTTGCCTTGGTGGCCGCTGTAGTCGCGCGCTCCCCCGTCGCCCATCCATGCGAAGATGTCGACGGCTTTGATGCTGTCGTCGTCGCGGTAGCCGACCAGGTTGACTTTGATGGCCTCGGAGACTTGCTCGAAGATATCGTAGGTGAAAGTGACGCTGGCCGTGTCTACATTGGCGGCGGCGGGGATCGTGAGGGTGTAGGTTGCCCCCTGTTGCAGGGGATGGGGCAAGCGCAGGTAAAGGAAGTGTTCAAGGGTGAACTCGTAGTCGTAGTCCCAGGGTTCGCTCCAGCCGAGTTCGGCCATGCCGTTCATCTTGGACTTGCGGTGGACTTGCACGGGGGCGGCACCGCCCGCGCCGTAGTTGGCATCTGTGGGGGAACTCAGCGTCCAATTGCCCGGCGTGGTCGCGGGCCCCACCGCAAGCTGGCCGAAGTGAATGGCCTGGTTGAGGCGCGGCTCATGCACCGGCCCGCCGAAAGCGGAGGGTCCGGAGGCATCGTCGAGATGCTCCACGATCCCTTCCTCAATGTGAAGGAGGAGAATTCCGTTGTCGAGGGGACCGCCAGAGGCCAACCGGGCGGCTGCGGACGCGCTCTGCGCGGAAAACAGGGAAAAACAGAGGGTGAGGGCAAGAAGGCAGTTCAGGCGATTCATAATGGATGGCAATTGACGGTTGAATGAGCGAGGGAAGGGTAGCTGGGAACGGGCAGCCCAGGAAAACACGGAGCAGCACTCTCCACGCTTGGACAAAACCTATTTTACTCAACGTTCAGATAAAGAACCCTTCCGGGTTTAACCCTTTTTTGCCCATGTCCAACGACCTTTCAAAGGGAAAGGAAATCCCCGCCAATTTTCCTGCGGGTAATCTTTCTCCGCGAACAGAAAACGGACAAGAAATGACCCAAAAAAACCTCGATGGTATCTGGACCCTGCGCGACGAAGCGCGGGAGTTTTCGCTGGAGGCCGCTGTGCCCGGTTGTGTGCACACGGCTTTGCGGGCAACGGGGATTCTGCCCGATCCGTGGTTTCGCGATGGGGAAAAGGACCTGCACTGGGTCTGCGCGCGCGGGTGGATCTATGACCGGATATTCAGCTGGGATCCGGCGGAGGGGGTCGGCGAACCCCTGCTCGTGATGGAAGGCTTGGATACGCTCTGCGAAGTGCGGCTCAATGGAAAGAGCCTCCTCTCCACCGACAACATGTTCCGCTCTTGGTCGGTGGAGATCGGGGAGTGGCTGCGCGCGGGCGAAAACCATCTGGAACTGTGCTTCGCCTCCGTCCTACCCTTTCTGCGGGAGGCGCGGGCGCACCGGCCGTTACCCGCGTGGTGCGAGTTTCGGGAGGAGTTCCGCGGACGCGGGCATTTGCGCAAAATGGCCTGTGGCTTTGGCTGGGACTGGGGCTTCATGGCTCCCGGTATCGGCCCCTGGAAGTCCGTGCGGATTATCTCCGGTGCGCGTTGGGAGAACGTGCGGGTGGACCAAAACCATGGCCCGGACAGGGTGGAGCTTTCCCTGCGGGGCGATTGGACAGGGGGTAGGGACAACCGGGCCCGCTTCCGGCTGATCGCTCCGGATGGCAGGGAGACGGTCGAGGACACTGCTGATGGCCGCGCTGTCTTCCAAATCGAAGACCCCGCCCTCTGGTGGCCGCACGGCATGGGCGATCAACCGCTCTATTGCTTACGGGCAGAGTTACTGGATGCCGACGGCGTGGTTGTGGACACGCGGGAACGGCGCCTGGGCTTGCGGACGATCAAGATTGAGCAGGCGACGGATGCCTTCGGCGAGAGCTTCCGTTTTGTCGTCAACGGGCGCACGATTTTCGCCAAGGGGGCCAATTGGGTGCCCGCCGATCTGTGGCCGCACCGGGTCAATCGCGCCACTTACGACCGCCTCCTCGAAGCCGCTGTGGCCGCCCACATGAACATGATCCGTGTGTGGGGCGGGGGCATTTATGAGCAAGAGGCTTTCTACGATCTTTGCGACGAGAAGGGTCTGCTTGTGTGGCAGGATTTCATGTTTGCCTGCGGCACCTACCCAGGGGGCGATGCCGCCTTTGTCACCAATGTCGAAGCGGAAGCACGGGAGCAGGTTCGCCGACTGCGCGACCATGCCTGCCTCGCTCTGTGGTGCGGCAACAACGAGATCGAGCAGGGATTCATCAACTGGAAGGAGGACACGTGGACACAGATCAAAATGCCCTTGGCGGCCTACGCGAAGATTTTCGACGAGTGCTTACCGCAAGTGGTGCGCGAGGAAGATGGAACCACCCCCTATATTCCCTCCAGCGCCCACACGCCCGGCGAAAACCGCGCCGATAGTGACGACCCGACCCGGGGCGACGCCCACTCCTGGAGCGTGTGGTTTGGCGGGGAACCGATTGAGGCACAGCGCAAATGGACCTACCGGTTCATGTCGGAGTTTGGCTTTCAGAGTTTCCCCGAACCCTCCACCGTGAACGCCTTCACCGCACCCGAGGACCGCGCCTTCGGAAGCTGGGTGCTCGATTTCCATCAGCGTTCACCCAACGGCAACCGCAAGATCTTCCAATACCTCCTCGATTGGTTCCGCCCGCCGGGCGACTTCGGGGAAACCCTCTGGATGACGCAACTGATCCAGGCCCTCTGTGTGCAGGTCGCGGTGGAACACGGACGGCGCATCCAAGGGCGAATGGACGGCGTTCTTTATTGGCAACTTAATGACGTCTGGCCGGGAGCAACCTGGTCGTCCCTCGATGTTCACGGCAAGTGGAAGGCTCTGCACTATCTGGCCAAGCGCTTCTTTGCTCCGGTGCTGGTCTCGCTCCTCGAAGATCCGGCCACCGGACGGGTCGAAGTGCATGTTTCGAACCACCGCCCGACTGATTTCTCCGGCCATGTGCGTTGGGAGGTCACCGATATGCGCGGTGCGGTCCTCGAAGACGGGGGCCTCGCCGCCGCCATGCCCTCGCAGAGCAATCAAAACCTGGGCACCATCGAGTTGCAATCCTGGCGGGAGCGCTATGGACCGGAGGGCCTCCCCCTGGAACCGGCCCATTTCCCCCACATACCCCTCAGCGGCGACCGCGACACGCTTGTGTGGGCGGTCTGCGAGGAAGACGGCAAAGAAATCCCGCGCAACCTCGCCGCCTTCGCCCGCCCAAAGCACTGGGCTCTCCAGCAACCACATTTCTCCGTGGACGCCGAAGACATCAAGCCCGGGGAGGTCCGCCTCCATTTGCAAAGCGATGTCTGCGCACCCTGGACGCGTCTCGAATGGCTTGGGCAGAGCGTGCAGTGGAGCGATAATTTCGTCCATATCGGCCCCCGCCATCCCGTGGTCCTAGAAGTCAAAGGCACCGGTCTCGACGCCGCGCGGGCGCGCACCGAAATACGCTGTAACTCGCTTTTCCGGGCCATGGAGGGCTGAGAAGACGCGGCCTTGGAAGAAGGCAAAAATGTCAGGTGCTCCCGCCTCTTAAGGGCGTCCACAACCGGATGGATACCGGGGTTTTTTTATGTTCTGAATATTTCTTAGTTGCAAGATGCAAATCGAGTGTTTGAGTGTTGGCATGAGCAGGAATTTTTGCCGAAGATTGAAGTATCCGCGATTGGCTTGCCACCACCTTATTTCAAGGGTGGTGCAGAAAAGGCGGCTGATGGATGAGGAGGCGATGAAGGCGATGCGGC
>JAFIGE010000257.1 GCA_020831585.1 Opitutales bacterium
TTGCGGGGTGTCTTGAGGCGACCATACTTGGCCGACACCGCCTTGCGGATGCCGTCATCCATTTCTTCCACCGAGGAAGGCTTGTGACCGGATGGAAGGAACGGCTTCCCGCAACCGGCAGATGAGCCAGGTGCCCCCATTTTCCGCACCGAGATCCGGTTCGAGGTCTCCAGGGAAAACTCCAGCCGGTCGCCGGTGCGGATGGCCAGTTTCGACCGGATCTGTTTCGGCAGGGTAATCTGGCCCTTTGAGGTGACCTTCGATTGGAGCGTCGGCATTCCTTACTAATCGCATGTTTCGGTAGAAAATCAAGGAAGCTGTTGACACCCTTTGATCCGGCATGAAAGCCGGGATCGAAGCCGACACGGGCATCACCACCGAAGCGAGGAACTGGGCTTTTGACATTGTTTCATGCGCATCCCTGAGCCTCTGAGCCTGGCGATTGGGTGTGATTCGAATCGCGGGGAAGGTATCAGCGGCATCCAGCCGCTTTCTAGATGAGACAGCGCCAAGATGCCGCTTCTGCTTTTCATCCCTCAAATCCACATTTGTGCAGAATGATCATATCGCGATTTATGGACCGCTTGAGAAACGGGTTGCGCACCATTCGCGGCGTGAGGATTTGAACCTTCCGGTTGTATCGGTGGCTGGCCTCATGGATGAAGCCGAAATACCGGTCGGGCATCGTTTCAGGTCGAGGATCGGCAAACTCGGCGAACAAATCGATATCGCTCTGTTCGGATTCATCCCCCCCGAGCCACGGACCCAAACACGCCAAGGCGTTTCACACCGAAGCGCTCACAGAGTTCCGCCGAATCGCGCGCGATTTGCTCACGAAGGTTCATTGGCCGAACACTGATCACCCAAGGGGATGGCTTCAAGAATTTTTGGATATTCGCCGGCGATCATGGTCGCCTATGCGGAAATCACGGCTTGGCGTGTCCCAAGCTGATCAGCGGGGCTTCTTTGCTCGCAGCTCAAAGGAGCGGCGCGCTTTAGCCGCCGGATGCGGTGCCAGCGTCGCTCACCGTCCGGCCACCGCCACCCCGGCTGAAGCGCGGGGCTCCTCTGCGCGGGGCTCCGGGAGCGGCGGGCTTTAGCCGCCGGTTGCGCTGGGGAGCGGCGTTCCGCCAAATGCGCGAGCAAAAAGAACGGAGGAGCGTCATCTTTTTCGAAAAGATATTTTATTTGTAAAAATCAAAGGCTGCTAAAACTTTTTTCTCATTCCCACCAAATTTCCCTTGTTTTGCCTTGCCGGTTTGCGCGCGAAACGATTTTCCGAAGGCAGCTCTCTTCGACCATGCCTTTGGCCCGTCCATTTTGTGCCCACTCCGCCGCCGCGCGTTTTCGACAACGGTGGGTTTTCCGCGCAAGCAAGCGTAAGATTCCGCACGCTCACGGCAATACCCTGAAGATGATGCTTCTCTTGCCCACACCTTTTGCCGCTCTCACTTCATAAGTCCAACAGCCATGCACCTGCCTGCCTACCGCTCGCTCCCCGCCCTCTGTGCGTCGGGTTTTCTTTCGATCGTTCGCCGCCTCCTGGAGCGGCGCGCTTCAGCCGCCGGATGCGGTGGCAGCGCTGCGCATTGCCCGGGCGCCGCTACCCCGGCTAAAGCGCGGGGCTCCTTTGCCCGCAGCTCCACGGAGCGGCGCGCTTCAGCCGCCGGATGCGGTGGCAGGATCTTAAAAGGACACCCATAAAATTTAATTGACCCGATCAGGGATTTCCGAGCTGATGGTGGTTGATTTAAGAATGTTCCCGCCGAATACTCAGGAGTAAGTATGACCATGGCCCGCAAATTCGTTTACCGCCCCGGTGAAGCGGGTGTTTTTCACTGCATCAACCGCTGTGTGCGCCGTGCCTTTCTGTGCGGTTGGGATGGCTACTCCGGCAGGTCTTTCGAGCACCGGCGGGAGTGGGTGCGCGAACGGGTGAAGGAGCTGTGCGGGATCTTTGCGCTGGAGGTCTGCGCCTATGCCGTCATGGCGAATTATGTCCATTTGGTTGTGCGGACGCGTCCGGAGGTGGCTTCGGCTTGGAGCGATGAGGAGGTGGCGCGTCGTTGGTTGCGGCTGTGTCCGGGTCGTCGGGACCAAAAATTACAAGACACCCATAATATATACTTGACCGAAGTCCCGATATCCGGCCTGATGGCCTTCAAATTAGGAATGTTCCCAATGAATACCCAGGAAGAGAAATGACCATGGCCCGAAAATTTGTTTACCGCCCCGGCGAGGCGGGTGTTTTTCACTGCATCAACCGCTGTGTGCGGCGGGCTTTCCTGTGCGGCTGGGATGACTACTCGGGCAAATCTTTCGAGCACCGGCGGGAGTGGGTGCGGGAGCGGGTGAAGGAGCTGTGCGGGATCTTTGCGCTGGATGTGTGCGCCTACGCGGTCATGAGCAATCATGTCCATTTGGTTGTGCGGACACGCCCGGATGTGGTTTCGGGCTGGAGCGATGAGGAAGTGGCGCGGCGTTGGTTGCGGTTGTGTCCGGGGCGTCGGGATCAGGTGGGGGCGACTGTGGAGGAGGATCGGGTGGCGCTGTTGGCGAAGGACGCGGACAAGGTGAAGGTGTGCCGCGAGCGGTTGGGGAACCTGAGCTGGTTCATGCGCGGTTTGAGCGAGGTGATCGCGCGCCGGGCGAATGAGGAGGACCGTTGCAAGGGTAGATTCTGGGAGGGGCGCT
>JAFIGE010000253.1 GCA_020831585.1 Opitutales bacterium
GATTTGTGGAAGTGAACAACAGGAAATGCGTCTACGAGGCGCTCGATAAGTGCCTCGGCACGGGCTATCGCCGGGTGGCATGGGAAAAGGCCCTGAAGAACGATTTCCCCGTGATCAAACCGTGGCTGGTGCCGATTGAGGCCATGGCCACGCGTGTGCCCTGCCACCAGGTGGGGCTCTCCGGTTGCGACGGCTACCGCATCGTGGCGCACCCGGATGGCACCTATGCGGGGGTCTGCGACGAGGGGAACTGCGCCCGGCGTCTGTTTGCGGAGGCCGAGCTGGTCCGCTACACGCCGAACATGCCGCTCTTTCGGCGGGAAGTCGCCCGCTTGCTCGGGATCTCGCCCGATCTTTCGACCCCCGACCACCCGAGCCTCCAACCCGTGGGCGAACTGCGGCTGGGCGAGGAGGTCGTCGGCGTGAAGATCATCGGCGGAATGGACGCCCATCTGGTTGAACGGGTGGTGCAGATGCTCTGGCGGAAGACGCGCCAAAAGCAGCTGTTCCTCATTCTCAGCGAAGTGGAGCCGAAGGACCGGCTCAAGGGCCTCATCGAGCGCTGCGGCTGGCTCGACTACACCATTGAGGCGCAGTTCGACCTGCTCCCGCGCGGCCTCCGCTGGGCGGAAGGGGCGCAGGCGCGGTGGGAGGCCTTCAGGGTGGCGCAGGGTGAGCCGACTCCGGCAGCGGGCCGATTCCCCAAACAACCCGGCCTGCAGTGGCCGGATCTTGTCCTCCGTTTCCTCGACGGGCACACCCTCTCCGTGAAGGGCGGCGGCTTTCAGGGGCGCTTTTCCTACGCCGAAATGGGGATGGAAGACAAACGGACCAAGGCCCCCGACGCCCAATGGGAACTGCTCCGTCACTTTGCCGAAGAATCCGGCCTCTTCACCTGGAGCAGCAAGGGCGCGAACGACCGCAATAAAAAGCGCAAGGAGCGCCTCGCCCGCAGCCTCCGAGCCTTCTTCGACCTCCCCGGCGAACCCTTCCGCTACCGCAAGGAAGACGGCGGATGGGAGGCGGTCTTTGTCGTGCGGGCGGATTGACCGGGATAACGGGGGCCGCGCATCCGCATAGGCTTCTCCATTGACGGCCCGGGCAATCCCGTGAAGACTGATAGTTGAAAAGTGCCCGCATTGCGAGAGTCCAATCCCTATCTGGCGCGAATGTCCTCTGAGGAGATTCAGGCTGATGTGAGCCGCCGCGCTTACGAGTCGTCGGTCTTTGAAGGCATTCGCCTGCCCAAGGATCACCCGGCCGTACTTCTCTCCAAGGCCTCGCGGAAAAAGGCCTCCAAGGCGAGGTAGTCGCGATCGTAGCCAAGCTTCACCGCCTCATGTTGTCCGCGATACGGGATGCCGGGGGCCAGGTGAATCCGCTCTTGGACATCTCGACCGTACGATAGCAACCCGCCCATTCGTAGATGCCGCCCAGCCAGTCACGATGCATCGCACGCAGAAAATCAGCAGTGAAAACGGTTTGATCCGTGACCGTGTTCAAATACCGGAACTGGGCTGAGGAAAGAGCCTCCACCTCCGCGAGATCGATTTCGGCTTTGCGATTGATCCCCAACTTGTTCCGGAGAACCCGACCGCGCGAGCCCGGCTCGTATTCTCCTTCGATACCTGGAGTCAGCCTGTATTTGAATGGACGCGAAGGGTTCATCGAGTTGTGCCGAAGTTTTGTGGATCCGGTTTTGATGATCAATCCTTCTGCGGGCGAAAAACGTGATGATCGTCTCTTTCGTTCCCGGCGAACCTTTCCGCTACCGCAAGGAAGACGGCGGCTGGGAGGCGGTCTTTGTCGTGCGGTCGGATTGACGGAGGCGGGCTGCGCCGGCGACGAACAGCGCCGCAACTGCCATCCACAAAGCTACCGTGGAAGGCTCCGGAATCAAAGCCAGCCCCGTGGTCTCCGCGATCCACGCCCAATACGGTTCCAGCACCACACCCCCGCCAATATCCCCAAAGCGCCCGCCGTAGCCTTCCGTGAAGGTGCTCACGCCCACGAGCGCTTGCGCGCTCCGCTAATCCACCAGCACCGGAGCGATCATCTTTGCGGTGGATGTCCACGTCCATGAAAAAGACCTCGCCCCCCGGCATTGGCCGACCGTTAGCCCTCGCTCAAGCCGTCTGCTCGACCTCGAAAGGCAGGCGGCTCAAATTCAACTTTTGCAGGCTCACATGCTTCGACGCCTGGTCGATATCCAAGCCGACCGCCCGTCCCTGCTCATCCACATCCAAGACAATGCCCTCGCCGATCTCCCGCGCTTCCACGCCGGGACGGTCGGCAAGGTCAATATAGAGGCTGTCGGTTTCCGGAAAGTATTCGATTTTCATGGTTTGTATCTTCTGTCTGGGAAAGCATTGTGGATGGTTCTCTCGTTGGCAGGCAAGGCAAGTTTCCTAAGGGCGGCCTCAAGAATCCGCACCTTCATGGACTTCCTCCCGCAGACGGCGCTTGGCCTCCTCCCCATCCAAGACGTCCTCTTCGCCGACGGCCAACCGGTACTCCCGCTCATCGAGCCACGCAAACACCGCAACCGGCGGCTGAAAGCACGCCGCTCCCAAGAACGCGCCGCTCCCCGCACCAAGGAGCCCCGCGCTTTAGCCGGGGATGCGCCCATCGTGCGGGCAAACCGACGATTTTCTAGCCCAACAGCACCTCATCGTCAGCCACCGCGATCA
>JAFIGE010000083.1 GCA_020831585.1 Opitutales bacterium
CCAACCTTTACAGGGGAGCCTTCGGTTGGAGTTTCGGTTTTGGGCGGTCCCGGCGCGACGGGCGGGCGGGGGCGGCGGGTAGCGGGACCGCGTGAACGCGGGACGCCAACGCCTACCCCTTAGTCAATCAACATCCACTCCGACACGGAGAAGTCGTAGAACCAGAGGGCCCCGGGTTCTCCACCACGCTGGTAGTAGAGCCAGCTATCCGCCTCCACACTGAAGACGAACGGATAAATCGCGTCGCTCGTGTAGATCCAACCAAGGGGGGGGTGCCAGATCCAGAGGGCTTCCGCCGAGTCGGAGGGCGTGTAGAGCCACCCGTGTTCCACATGATCGAGCCAGCCGGCATCCATGGGATAGAATACACCCCACCAACTCAGAGAGTAGAACCCCCCGCCCACGGGCCTGGCCCCCTGCCAGGGCCCCAGGTGCCCGGGTTCCACCGGAGTGAAGGGCACCACACCCGGATCGCCCCGCAAATAGAGAATCGGCCGGTGTTGCGAGGGCACGATCACGTCGGGTCGCCCGTCGGCGGCGTCCTGCACCGGAAACCAGGTGAGGATGTTGGCGTGGATCCAGCGGTCGAAGGCACCGCCAATCCAACGGGAAGCCCCCTCGTTGATGGTGTCGCTCTGGCCGGCGATGAGGAAGTTGGTCGTGTTGATGAAGCGGAAAAGGTAGGGCTCAAAATAGTCCGGGTTGGGGCTGGTGAGACCGCCGTTGCCGAAGACACGCACGTTGTCGCAGTTCTCGAAATAGAGAAGGGCTCCGGAAATTTCCCCCTTGGTGTTGTAGACGGAGACATTGCGCGCATCGATGAACTCGGCGTGGTTGCGGCTGTCCTGCTGCTGCAAGTGCAGGTGGTAAATGTGGAGCGGTTCGTGGGTGTCGTGCACGAGCAGGAAGGGGGTGTTCTCACGCAAGCCCTGCCGACCATGAACCCAGAAGGTGTACCAGCGCCCACCGCCGTTGCCGGTGATGAGAACGTTGGGGTGATCGTTTGGCCACGCCCACATGCCGTCGGGAAAACTCTGCTGCGGGTGGTTGGGGTCGATGGGGTTGGCGATGATATCTATGCCGTAGAAGTTCGCCGCGACAAAGTCGGGGCGGATATTTGCGGCGGTGCGGGACTCGACTTTGAGCTGCCGCACAAGCGAAGCACCTCCGCTGCGCCATTCGAGGGCAAAATTGCCCGGCGGCGTGGGGTTGTGCTGACCGAGTGGATACACGCGGCGGATCTGGAAGTGCGCCAGCCAGGTCTCCGCACCCGCCACATCAGCGGAGCGGATGATGGGCGCATCGGGCTCACCGTCGGCAATTCCGTTGAAACGGTTGGCGAGGGTGGAGATCGCAGTGATGCCGGTGAAGGTCGGGTGGCTACCGATGATCTTGGTGTCGGGATGGAGATTGAGCGTGCGCGAGACCGCATACATGCCGGCGGGCAGGAAGATGATTTCATGGGCATCGATGGCTTCCTGGAGAATCGCCCAGTCGTCGGCCACACCGTCGCCGGCAGCTCCCAGATCGCGGACATTCACGACCCCGGGCGTTTCCCATGTGGGGAAATGTTCCGGAAGCCGGTGCGCTGCGAGGAGATCGGCGGGCGGTTCGACCCCGTTCTCCGCGACGATGTAGACATCTCCGTGCAACTGTCCGTCTATGTAAACCGGCTCGGCCGGTTGTCCCCAGCCGCGTGCCTGCGGTTGGTTGTGCACGGCGAGGCGATAAAAGTGTGTCCAGCCCGCTCCGGCATCCGCCGCAGGGATGGAGACCCGCCGGGCGTTGCGCACGTAGGTGTTGTCGAAGTAGAAGCTGCGCGGTGTCGCTCCGGCGAAGTCGATGACGGTGTTGTTCGCGGCGAACGTAGCGTATTCGATGACGCAATCAATGAGCTGGAGGGAGCCGTCGAAGGGCTGCCCGGCCCAGTGCCCCTGAATGCGGATGATGGGACCGGTGGCCGTGCGTTCGAAGTGGCACCCGACCATAACGAGGGACCCGCGCGCGGTCGCAAAGACAGCGCGGTCGCTCTGGTTGATAAAGCGTGAGCCCGTCACCACCGGCGAGGGCTGCGACCCACCGCCGCCGAGTGAAGTCGTGCGGGTATCAATGCCGATGACCCCGCCGATGATAGTCACGCTGTGGGTGGCCCCGCCTGAGCCGGGAATTCCCCAGATCCCGGTGTGGCCGCCTTCGGTAAGATCGATGCGGACATCCTCAATGGTGCAACCTTCAGCTCCCTGCATGCGCAGAGCGACCGCTCCGTCGTTGCCCGCGCCAATCGAAAAATCGATGCCGATGATGGCCTGGCTGTAGAGGTCGGTATTGCCCCCCTCGTTGTCGGCCGTGCCAGTGTTGAAGAAGTGGAGGACGACGCGGCGGTTGTTCGGGTTGTTGAAGCCGGGCGAGTTCGGGGCGAGGCGAATGGTCGCGCGGTTGTTCGGATCAATTGTCGAGCCCATGAGGACGCCGGGGAAGCTGGCGTCGTTGTCCGGCTGATTCACCTCCAGGCGGTCGGAGACAAGGTAGGTGCCGCCGGGGAACCAGAGGACGAGGTTGTTGTCGCGGGCGTGATTGATGGCGGTTTGCAGGGCAGCGGTCGAATCAACCGCGCCGGTCCGATCAGCCCCGAAAGCCAGCACACTGATATACCCGTGCGGCAGGATTTGCGGATCGGGATCCGGATCGGGATCCGGATCGGGGTCCGGATCGGGATCGGGATCGGGATCGGGATCGGGATCCGGATCGGGGTCCGGATCGGGATCAACCGGCGCGGCACCTGTGGTGGCCGAGGCGATCGTGGACCAAGCGGATGCGCCCGCGCTGTTTTCCGCGCGAATTCGGTACTGGTAGACAGTTGCAGGCGATAGACCTGTATCGGAGAAACTCGCGGCGGGCGCGGAAAGATGGGTCAAGAGGGCAAAAGTGCCTTCCGCGCCCGTTCTCCGCTCCATCCGGAAGGTGGCGGCGTGGCCGGTGGGATCGCTCCAGGCGAGATCGATCCGGTCGGAACCGACTGCGCCGGCGGTAAAGCCGGACGGGACCGCTGGCAGGGGCGGTGCCGGCTCCCCCTCGACGAGTGTTTGCACGAGAATGTCGCGAATCTCGTAGGTCCCCGCGAAGGGCCGGGCCGTGTTAAAATCGGCGTTCGAGCCATTGCCGAAGCCGAAAGAGATATGCTGAAACTGGGCCGACTTGTTGAGATTGGTGTGGTCGTAGTTATCCCAAACGAGCTCTCCGTTGGCCCAGACCGAGATCTGCCCCGTCCCAAGAGTGTGGCTGCCCGTGGGGGAATCGAAGGTGCGCGCGGTCGCACCATTATTGAAAGCCGCGTAAACGGCGACAGTGTAGGAGCCGCTGTCGTCGGGGATGGCGTTAAAGTTGGACGATCCTGGCCCCCCGCCGGCAATGAAGCGGAAGGTGTTCGCGGCATCGCGAGCCCGCAGGTTCAGGTTTGCGAAAGCGGGACCGTCGTTCTGGCTGCCCCCGCGTGCCGGATTAAAGGCCCCGGAGCGGAAGTGCTGGCCGATCACGATATTGAGGATGCTCTGTTCCTCCGCAGACCAAGCGATCTCCGGGGTAAACCGGAAAAGCGCCCTTACGACGGCAAAATTATCCTCGAAGGGGAGGGCATGGGCGGACGTGCTCGATCCGTGCCGCGAGAGCCGCGTGGCCGAGTGGTTGATGGGCGAGTCCTCCCGGTGGTTTGTTACCATGCGGAACCAACCGTCGACAACCGATCGGGTGGCGAAGGCACCCTCTTCAGCGCTACCGATATAGTTGAATTGATGGGCTCCCGTTCCTTCGTAAGCGTCCATGAAGTCCGGAGCGAAGATCGTGGCGAGATTCGCTGAAAGCGGAATAGAAAGAAAGGCCAGGGCGGCCCCGGAGAGGACTCGTTTTGAGATCATGGAATGGGGGGGGGCGGGGGGATATCAGCCGGAGGGGAGAGCGCGACGCAGTTGAAGCGCGGTCAGGGTAGACGAACACCGAGGCGCAGGAAGCGCGCCGTGCCGTCTCCGGGCGCAGCCGGTACGACCACGGTCACCGGTCCTTCGACATTGTCCGCACCGGTTGAGGACCAAACGGGCGTGTCCCCCCAATCGGAGAGGTCGGCGCTGGCCCAAACCTCATAGATGAGGGTGGCATCGGCCATGCGCCGGAAGGCCAGGCGCAGTTCACCCCCGACCGATTCCAGCAAGGGAAAGTCCACCGCATTGGCGGCAAGCGGCTCACCGCCCTGCGAATAAACAAAGAGATTGGTGCGCCCATCCTTGCGCGGATCGGCCCCGGGAGCGGCATCGGCCCCCGTCCAACCGGCCCCGGCAGCCCAGGCGGCAAAACCGGAGGGCGGCGGCAGATCGTCTTCACCCGTCCGCACGACGATATCGCGCAGTTCATAGGTGCCGCCGAGGGCTTGGGCGGTTGTGAAATCGGCAAAGGTGCCGTTGCCGAAACCAAAGGAGACATGGTGGAACTGGGCCGACTTGTTGAGGTTGGTGTGGTCGTAGTTATCCCACACCAGCTCCCCGTTCGCCCAGACCGACACCCGCCCGGCTTCCAGCGTGTGGCTGCCCGTGGGCGAGTTGAAGGTGCGCGCGGACGGGCCGTTGTTTAAGGCCACGGTCAGGTTGAGCGCGTAGGCCCCGTCTCCTCCGGCAGTGATGCTGAAATTGGACGATCCCGGTCCGCCCCCCGCGATCACACGGAAGAGCCCCTCGGTCGCCCGCGCCTGCACATTGAGATTGGCAAAGGCGGGACCGTCGGCCTGCGCTCCGCCGCGCGCCGGATTGAAGGCTCCGGAGCGGAAATTCTGGCCGACCACCACATTGAGGATGCTCCGGTCGGTGCCTGTCCAGGCGATCGGGGCAAAGCGATAGGCCAGGCTGATGAGGGCAAAGTTGTCCTCGAAAGGAAGCGCGTTGGCGGAGGTGCTTCCCCCGTGCCGTGAGAGCCGCGTGGCCGATTGGTTAATGAGCGAGTCCACCTGGTGGTTGGTGACCATGCGGAACCAGCCGTCGACAACGGAAAAGGAGGCGTAAGCCCCGCCTTCGGCACTGCCAATGAAGTTAAACTGGTTGTCTTCAACGCCCTGATAAGATCCCAGGAAATCAGGTGCAAAGATGGTTGTCAGGGCTGCGGGGAGGGAAAGCGGCAGCACACCGATAATGGCAAGGGAGATGAATGAAGAGGCTTTCATAAGAAGGAGTCAGTTGGGGTTCGAAACGGTTGGTGAGGTGTGAACTACGTGGATCGTAGGAGAAGACAGCTGCCCTGCTTGACGGAGCCGCTGCCCTTCAGACCGGTCCAAGCTTCGCCGCTTCCGGTATGAGCGCGCAAGGGGGTGCGTGGCGGAACCAGTTGCATGGAGATGGCGGCCCTGTGGAACAGGTTTGCCGGAAGCGTCCCTGCCTCCGCGTAGGGCCGCGTTACTGTCGACCGATTTCTCATGAATCCAGCCAGCCTTTCCATTGTTGAATACGGTGCCCTCGGCGACGGCCGCCAGGATTGCACCGCGGCTCTCCAGCGCGCGCTCGATGAGGCGGCGGCCGGATCTGCCGCAAGGCGGGAAGTCCGCCTGCCGCCCGGGGTATGGTTGAGCGGTACCCTGACCCTCCGGTCCGGCATCACCCTGCATTTGGAACGGGGCGCCACGCTGCGCGCGATCGACGATCCGGCACGCTTTCCCCACATCGAACACCCGACTCTGTCGCGCATGGACCTCTTTCCCTGGCGCGCTTTTCTCTTTGGTCACGGGCTCGAAGACATCACCCTCACCGGTGAGGGCACGATCGAGTGCGGGGGGGAATACGGGGTTTTCCACGATGGTGTGGCCGACAGCCCCGACCGGCCCTACGGCATCCACCTGGTCGCCTGCCGCAATGTGCGCCTCGAAGGTCTGCGATTGCGCAACGCCGCCCATTGGATGCTCCGCCTCCTCCGGTGTCGCGATGTCACCCTGCGCGGACTCGACATCTTCAACCATGCCAACCTTAACAACGATGGCCTCGACATCGACAGTTGCGACGGTGTCCTCGTGAGCGATTGCCGCATCGACAGCTCCGACGATGCCCTCTGCCTGAAGTCGGAAACCACGGAGGCTTGCCGGAATGTCATCGTGAGCAACTGCCTTCTCTCGAGCCACGCCTCGGCAATCAAGTTCGGCACCGCGTCCATCGGCGGGTTTGCCAACGTGACCATCGCCCAGTGCGCCATCCTCCCCTCCCGCGCCGAAACCATGCACCACCCCTTCAACCTCCCCAAAGGAATGACGGGGATCGATGTGGCCTGTGTCGATGGCGGGCCGGTTGAAGGGCTCACCTTTCGCGATATTTCGATGGACGGCGTGCTCAACCCGATCTTCGTCAAGCTGGGCCAGCGCTACTCCACCGGCACGATCCCCCAAAACCGCCGGTCCGGGGATGCCAAATCCGCCCCCTCCACCCTTGGCAAGGGAACCCTGCGGAGCCTCTTCTTCAGTGGCCTCCAGGTCCGCAACGCCGGTCCGGTCGCCAGCATGATCTTTGGCTCCATGGATCACCGGATCGAAGATGTGACCCTCCGCGATGTGCGTATCCATCTAGAAAATACGCCCGCTCCCGGGGCCGCCACCACAACCCCCGACTGGAGCCCCACGGGTTATCCGTGTGCCGTCTCCGTGGCCGGCAAAGAAGCGACACCCGCCTGCGGCTTTCACTTTCGCCATATCGACGGCTTGGTCCTGGACAATGTCGTCGTCGTGCCCGCTCCCGGCGAAACCCGCGAAAGCACCGAACTCGAAGGAGTGGAGCGCATGGAAAGAAGGGGCGTGCCTCCCCCCGCACCCTGAAGTGGAACAGGTTACCCGGCGGTTGTTTTGCACGCGGCTCTCATCCTCCGCGATCCTTCCCAAACGATGGGGAGTGCTTCCCTTCGCTGCTTCATTACACTTCACCTAATATCCAAAACGCGAACATGAAAAAACAAACCTTACTCTTCTTCACCCCTCTCCTTCTGCTCGCCGCTGCGGCACAGGGGCAGGTCGTCTTCATTGGCGGCGCACAAAGCGATTCACTTGGCTGGGAGGCAAACTGGGATAATACGTTCCCATCATTAGCAAATCCTGGTAACATTGACAAGGATGCTCTCTGGAACTGGCGGATGAATAATCTGGTAAATAATTGGGGAGTTAACCATACTGAGGGTGCCATAAATCTTAATGGAACAAACGCGGTGCTTCAGGGAGGGACTATATGGTCAATGAGTGGGGGTTCATTCGCTGCGAGCACTAATCATGATCTCCGCGTCGAAAATGAAGCTACTTTTAATCTCTCTTCGGGATCGGTATCAGTGCATGCGCTCAGGGTTACTGGAGCTGAGTCCAGCTTTAATCAAAGCGGCGGTTCAGTCATTGCGACAAACGGGTTTGTCGGTGGACTGGCAGGCGCGGCCTACAATCTCTCGGGTGGTTCGTTTCAGACAACCAGCATCAATTATAATTCTACTGTCTTTAACCTATCCGGAGGATCTCTTACCTTAACAGCATTAAATACCTCTGCCAATAGTGACCGCATTCGCCTCTGGACAGTCTCCGGAAACGTGACCATGACGGTAACAGCGGCGAGCGGAATAGGGGTGGACCGGTTCAACTTTGCGAACAATTGGCTCCCCACGGCCACCGGTGCCACTTTGACTGTTTCGGGATGGGGACAAACCGAGTTCGAGGAACTTTTCAGCACCGGTCGATTCCAGTATGATGGGGAAAACCTGAATGCCACGCAGTTTGCCGAAATCTTCCAGGTCTCCGGCTCGACCCTCAGTATCATCCCCGAGCCCTCCACCTACGCGGCCATCTTTGGGCTGATGGTCCTCGGTCTCGCCGCCTGGCGCCGACGCCTCACACGCTGAGCCAAGGCTCCCGCTTTCCATACCTTTCCTTAGTGGATTCACAAACAACAAACCCATTCCAAGATCATGAAAAAGACCCTGTTTATCGCGCTTCCGGCGCTCCTGCTGGGCTTTGCGGCCCAGGCCCAGACCATTACGGCCTTCAATCCGGGCGACAACAGCAACCTCGGCGACGTGGCCAACTGGTCGGCGGGTCTGCCGCTCACGGCACAGAACCGCCAGGGAACAATCGCGACCAATGCGACCCTCGACCTGAACCCCGTTTCCGGCTGGAACGTCGTGCAGACGGCTGGCACGGTGACCCTGCCGGGGAACCGCCAGATCAATGAGCAAACCACCTGGAACCTTCAGGGCGGTGCCATCATTGTGAGCGGGGCGACCGCCCAGTGGAACACCACGGCCAACAACGGTTATACCTTCAACATGAGCGGGGGCACCTTCACCGCGCACCGCATGAATGCCTACGACGGAACGGTGCTGAACCTCTCCGGGGGCACCATCACGGTGGACCGGGCCATCTTCCAGGGGGTGCAGCTCACTTTCCTCGCCGGGGACGCCTCCATCGTCGCCAATACGGAGCTGGTGACGAGTGCAACGACGGTCATCAACTTCGTCTCCAGCAGCGGGGGCACGCTCACCGCGACCAATCTGGGGCTGGTCGACTACGAGGCCCTCTGGAACAGCGAGCGCCTTCGCTTTGACGGTGGCAATGTGGGGGCCTTCTCGGATCACTTCACGGTCACCGGTAACACCCTCGCGGTCATCCCCGAGCCCTCCACCTACGCGGCCATCTTTGGCCTGATGGTTCTGGGTCTCGCCGCCTGGCGCCGACGGAAGGCTTGAGGTCCCGGCGAATCGGACTTTTGAGAGTGGGGAATGCAGCATTCATTCCCCTGGGGTTTATAGGGGGAAGCTCCGCTTCGGCGGAGCTTTTTCTCGTACATCTATCTTCCCTTTTCCGCGCCAATTTTTCAAATCCATGGCGATGAGCTCCCATCCCACGCAAATTTTCATGCACAATCCGCAGGGCCTGCGGGTGGAATACCTTTTGGACGACGAGCAGTTGCTGCTCTGGTGGTCGCCCCTTGCCGGGCAATCAACCGCCGCCCACGACCGCAATTTCTCCAATCGCGATGATCACCTGGAGGTCTTCGCCTCCATCACCCTCCCCGGTTGCGGATTGGAGGCCTTTGCGCGCTGTGATTACGACCCGTATCACAGCGTGCTCCACTTCGGGGATCGCGCCCTTCATCTCCTCGTGCGCCCGGATGCGCCCGCGCTCATCCTGTGGTCGGAGGCGTCGAAAGCAAAGGTTGGAGTCCCGCCTTTAGGCGGTCCCGGTACCGTCGCGAGACCACCTGAAGGCGGGACTCCAACAGTTCGTCCGCAGGATCCGCCCCGCCTGATCGTCGACCTCAAGTCGGATCGCTACGATGAAGTCTTCCAAGCGGATGACCGGTGCCTTGTGCTTCGGCACAACGAGCCCGCCCATATCTTCGAGTTTGTCGCCGCGTTGGGTCCGGGTGGGGGGACGATGCGGCATTCGCCCTTTCGCGGGAAGTGGACGCGTCACTACACGCAGGCGGTCCTTGCGCCGGGGCAGGTTTTCGCGCTCGGCGTCGGGCTGGAGGGCGAAGGCGCGGCCGGGCACATGCGCGAACTCGCCACCGTGACCCCGCAAGCGCACCTCGCGGCCATCGAAGCCGCCCTTGCACCGGTCGAAGCGATGGGCCGGACAAGCGGGGGAACCGGCGGGGAAGCCCATGCCTTTCGCACCTCCATCGCGCGCGGGCTTCATTCCATGATCGACGAATCGGGGGCCTTCCGCGCCTCCCTCAAAGCCATTTACTACCTCATCTGGGTGCGCGACGCAGGCTTCGCCTTCGCCTACCAGGCGGCGGCGGGCTGGCCCCACAAGCTGCGCGAACTCTGCCGGCTCCTTCTCGACAACCCCACCGTGGCACGGGGCGCGGGTATTCCGGAAGGGCGCATGTTCGCGCAGCTCATCCATCCGGACTACGGGAAATACGAGGAAGACGGCATCTACTACGTGCTCTGGACCCTCTTCACCCATTGGACGCAGACCGGCGAACGGACCTTCCTCGAAGGCGCGGACCGCGCGCTTCTGGAAGAAGCTATCGCCTGGGTGGAACGCCGCTGCTTCGATGCCAAAGCGGGGCTCTTCGGCGGCTACTTTGCCGACGAAACCCCGGCGTATCGGTCGCGCGACTACGGCTGGGATTATGCCATTGGCCAACCGGCGGGCGACGAACACATCCGCCACGAGGGCCACAGGGTGGTGCGGAGCTACGACCTTTACCTCAACACCCTCCTGCACACGGCTTACTCCATGCTCGCGGCCATGAGCGCGGAGGTGGCAAAAGCGGAGGGGTATTCGGCGAAGGCGGCGCGCCTTTGGGAACATCTCCAACCCCTCTACGCCGACCGCTCAAAGGGCCTCCCGCCCTACGGCGATCTTCTCTGCGAGGACGGGGAACGGCGGCGCGCACGCCCCTGGGGCCCGGCCAGCTCGACCTACATCTGGGCGCTGGCCATGCCCAACTTCCTTCCCCTCGAAGACCGCGATGCCCTCCACAAAGCGCTCCTCGATGCCATTCTCGAAAAGCCCGAAATGCACTGGATCAACGGCATCTGCGCCGCCGTGGCCGCCGCCGATCCATGGGTGCACGGGGAGGCGCGGCTCCTGGCGGTACTGGAGAGGGTGCGCGCGGAGGCCATGACCCCGGGAAAATGCCTCCCCATGGGTGGGGCCATGCCCGAAAAGCTCGGCGCACCCGAAGGCAATCTTTACCACGATATCCGGCCCCAGGGCTTCGCCATGGCCGCGTGGCTCGGGGCCTGGGCCTCGCTTGGTCTGCGGCGGTTGCCCTACGGGCTCGCCCTGCGCCCAACCACAGCCTTCGAGCGCCTCGAAAACTATCCCTGGCGCGGGAGTGTGCTCCACTTTGTCTTTGGTCCGTCGACGCGAGCGCTGGCACTTGAAGTGGAGGGCCGGCCGATCCTGCACACCCTGCAAGTTCCGACCAATGCGCTCCGCCCCGGCGAACAAACGGTACGGCTGATCGAAGCTCCCCGGCCCGGCGGGCCCCTCCTCCTGCGCTCGACGGTGGAGTTGCATTCGGTGCAAAGCAATCCAGGGGGTAATGTCGTGTATCGAATCCGAGCCTACGGACCCGCCGAGATGATCCTCGCGGACATGCCCGAGCGGGTGCTCCTCCGAAACGACGACGGCCTGCCGGTCCCCTTCACACGTTTCGACCACGCGGACCGGAGCGAAATCCGTTTTTCTCTGCGGGGACCGGGTGAACTGGTTGTCGGGGTTTGAGAGGAGGGGAGGATTTCCCGTGCCGCAGGCACCCTGGACTGCGGCAGCCCTGCTGCCGCTCTCTCCAGCCGCAGCCCGCTGCGGCCTCACCGGCCCGGCCACAGGCCGCTGACTCATCCCTCCGTGGCTCGGCTCGGCAGTCCCGTTGAGACGGGACCGTCCAAAGACCCCTGTCGCCATCCCCACCGCCCCCCCTCCGTGCCGCAGGCACCTTGGACTGCGGCAGCCCTGCTGCCGCTTTCTCCAGCCGCCGCCTGCTGCGGCGTCACCGGCCCGGCCGCAGGCCGCTGACTCATCGCTCTGTGGCTCGGCAGTCCCGTTGAGACGGAACCGTCCAAAGACCCCTGTCGCCGTCGCCACCGAAACCCCACCGCCCCCCTTCCGTGCCGCAGGCATCTTGGACGTCTACAGCCCCCCTGCGGCGTCACCGGGCCGGCCGAACGAAACACGTTCCGCACCGGTTCGTTTCGGTTTCACGGTAAACGGTCCGATGCTCGGGTCGACGTCGATACCTCAGATGACAGACCTGCCCCCCATACCCCCTTCCACCCTTCGGCAACCCTTCCGCCGGATGGCCGCCCTCCTCGCCGCCGTGGCCGTCCTCCTCGTTTCCTCTGAGACGCTTTCGGCCCTGCCCTACGGCTACCTCGACGTGACCACTCTGGGGGCCGACCCGAGTGGAGAAACCGATTCCACCCAAGCCCTCCAGGCGGCCATCCTGCAGGCGCGCGACACGGACAGGGTCGTGTGGCTGCCGCCGGGCACTTACCGCATTTCCGACCGGCTGGAGGCAAAGCGGGATTCCGGCCGAGGCAACATCATCATGGGATCGACGGTCGATCCCAGCAACCGCGCCACGCTCTACCTTGCCCCGAATTCACCGGGGTTCAACAACCCGGCGCGCCCGCGCGTCATGCTCCATTTCTACAATGAGGGCACGGTGGACCGCGAGTCGAACACCCCCGGTCAGTTCAATCAGGGAATTGTCGGGGTGAACTTCAAGGTCGGTCCGGGCAACGATGGAGCGGCGGCCCTGCGCCTCCAGGGAGCGGAGGGCTGCACCATCCAGGATGTGCACATCGACCTCACCGAGGGCGGCCATACGGGGATTCTCGGGGTGCCCGGCTCCGGCGGCTCGACCCACGGCGTGACCGTTCTCGGCGGCCGCATCGGCATCGACACCCGCAGCCCGCCCGGCCTCGCCCCCGGCGGCAGCCAGCCCACCCCCGTTGTCAGCGGTGCCACCCTCATCGGGCAGAGTGACGTGGCCCTCTTCGCCTCCTCGCGGGGCGCCTTTGTCCTCGTGGGCAGCCGGATTGTGCGCGACGTGCCGGGACCGGCCATCCGCCTCTGGCGGCACTGGGAAGCCCAGCCCTTCGACTCCTCACTGCAGCTCGTTGATTGCCTCATCGAATACACCTTACCCGCCCCGGCCACCACCGTGGTCGACATGGTCGCCCCGGTCGGGCGAAGCTTTCTTTTCGAAAACACCTACGTGAAAAACGCCGCGCGCGTCTGGCCGGGCCTGGAAGCCAATGCCAACGGGTGGATGCATTTCCGGCGCGCCGCCGTGCACATCCTGCCGAGCGCCCGCCCATGGGGGCAACCCGCCGAGCCGGTCTATGTCGAGGGCGAGGTCTTTGGCGATCTCTTCGTCGACGCCACCGCGGACAAAGCCCCGCCCCCCGGTTTCGACGCCGTGCACCGCATCCCCGCCGACTTTCCGACCTGGGAGACGCCGGGCATCGTCGATGTCACCACTCTTGGGGCGGTGGGCGATGGAGTGACCGATAACTGGGCCGTTCTCCAGGCCGCCATCGACACCTACGAAATGCTCTTCTTCCCCAAGGGAACCTTCATGGTTTCCAATACACTGGACCTCCGCCCGGACTCCAAACTCGTCGGCAGCTACCACACCCGCACCACCATCCAGGCCATCGCCTCGCTTGCCCGCCGCTTTGCCGGGACGACCGACAATGATCCCGACGCCCCCATCATCCGCAGCGCCGACGTTGCGGGCGCACAGACTTGGCTGGGCTTCTTCCAGATCAAGCGAACCTACCCGCTCGCCAGCCACAATGCCTCCCCCGTGGGCAACTTCGCCCTCGAATGGCGCAGCGGGGGCGAATCCATCGTGCGCATGGTCGAGGTGGAATCCCGCACAACAGGCAATTACCGTCCGGATTTCGCCGCCGCCAATTTCTGGGGGATCAATATCATCGAAAACCCCATCGATCCCAACCACCCGCAACAGAGCTTCCCCGACGGCATGTGGGCCTGGCCCTGCGACCACCCGAATGTGGTCATCCGCGGCAACGGGGGCGGGCGCTGGTACAACTTCTGGTTCCACGGACGGCAGGCGCTGCGCGAGCACGTGCCCTTCCTCCTCGTCGAGGGCACGACCGAGCCCCTCCACTTCTACCACCTGCACATGCAGCAGCAGGACAGCCGCAACCACGGTGAGTTCATCGGCGCACACAACATTTCCATCTACGGAACGAAGGCCGAGATCAAGGGCTCGCTCACCTACTTCGAGGACTGCACGAACGTACGCATTTTCGGCAACGGCGGGCTCACCTCACCGGATCCGGATTACAACCCGCCCTACCTCTTTCGCTTCGCTAATTGCGAAGACTTTCTCATTGGCGGAATCGGCGACACCATCAATGAGGGCGAGAGCCGCTGGATCGGGGGGGCCTTCGACCGCTGGATCCATGCAAACCTCCACACCTGGTTCCCCCTTCAGGATGCGGCGGATGATCGTGCGGACGTCGTCGTGCCCTCGGCCCACCGCCCCATCCTTTATTTGCGGGGTGATCCGGCCTTTGTGCCCTTCAGCGAATACACCCGGCCCCCGCCCCCCGCCCCGTGGACCGACGCCGAGGACTTGCGCAGCAACCGTTTCCGCCTCCCCTGGTTCGGCACTTTCCAGGCCCTTCAAGGCCCCTTCATCTACCACTTCGAGCACGGTTTTCTCCATACCACCGGCACCGATACCGGGAGCCTCTGGCTCTGGCAGGAGGCCCTCGGCTGGTTCTGGACGAATGCCGGGGTCTACCCCTTTTTGTATCGGCATTCCCATGACAACTGGCTCTACTACCTCCCCGGCGGGCAACCGGAGGAGCGCCAGTTCTTCAACTTCGATCCGGAAGACGCCGGATGGTTCAGCCTCTGATCTTCCCCCTTTTCCATGCTCTACACCAACATCATCCACCGGGTCGATGCGCGCGCCGACAGCCGCGAGGCCATGACCTTTCAATGGCAAGCAGCCCGCCGCCTGAGCATCCCCACGACGACCCTCCTCACCTACCCCGCTCTCTTCATGGACGAGGCTATCGCCGACGTGGAGAAACTGCGCGGGGAAGCGGACGAGCTCGGGCTGCATTTTCACAATCTCCAGAGCCCCCGTTTTCTGGAGCGTTTTGGCACGCGCGAGTCGGCCTTCTGGTTGCTCCCGCAGAAAATCCGCATCGCCCTCCTAGATGAAATGATGACGGCCTTCGAGCGCCGCTTCGGTCACCTTCCGAAAAGCGTCGGTGGCTACATCATCGACGCCTGGACCCTCGCCCATATCAAGAAAACCTACCCGACCGTCGAAACCGCCATCACGAGCTGCTTCGAAGAGGGCGTGAAGATGTTTTACGGGAACAACCGCAACTGGTTTCTCTTCTCCGACGGCGGCCCGTGGAACCCCTATTTCCCCTCACGCGCCAACGCCCTCGTCCCTGCGGCCGATGCGGAGGAAGCCATCGATATCGTGGCCATGCCACACCTCAACCGCGATATGATCATGGCCCTGAACAGCCGCGATGATCTCTTCGCAAGCCACCCCGGCAACCTCTTCCGCGCGCGCATCAACGAAGGAGCCGAGTGCCCCTATCTCTTCCGCTTCATCGAAGCCTGGGAGCGCCAGGCCGCCCTCAACGGCTGGAGCTACCTCAACATTTTCGTGAGCAGCCCATGGATGTCGGCCAACCACTGGGCCATTGGCAACATCGACGATGCGCGCACGCTCTACACCCGCATGCTGGAGGACCTCAAAGCGCGCGAAGAGCGCGGCACCAATGCCAACACAACGATGGACGCCTTTGGGACCGTCTTTCGCAACCGCGTCCGACCCGGCGACGCCACCCTCTGTCACTGGAAGGATGAGATCAAGCAATCGAAACGCGAGGTCGTGTGGGTCGTCAACAGCCACCACCGCTGTGCCTTCGATATGAACCGGGGTGGGGCTCTTGTCGACTTCCGCCCCTACGCAGGCCGCCTCGACGGCAACCTCGGCCCCGAATGCCCCGCCCTCTGGAATGGCAACTACCCCTTCCTCATCAGCACCGAACACTGCGGCGGGCATTGGAACACAGCGCAGTATGCTTCCCTTTCCAACGGTATCCACAGTTTCACGACAACCGACCGCCGCACCCGCGCCACAGTCGAGCAGACCGGTGAAAACGCCTGGACCTTCCGCACCGAAACGCTCCGCATAAAACTCGGCGAGCACACACTGGTCCTCCAGTCCACCTGGGAGGTGTCGGCCGGGGCCGGCATCCGCATCCGGCGCACCGTCCTCGAATACGACGGCGATCCCGCGGCGCTCCGTCTCACCGAGACCTTTCTTGGTCGCCCCGGCCTGCACGAATACCCCGGCGATCTCCGCGAAATCACCCTCCACGCCGCCCCCGGGACCCGCCTGCCCTTCACCTACAGCAGCGAGGCGAAGAAGATACCGGACCCGCACGCGGTCGGGGCGGACATCCCCAGCCTCGGCCTCCACGTCGCCCTCGAAGCCCTGACCCCCGCCACCGAAGGCCTTCTCGGCGATGGCTGGCTCTTCAAACCCTGCTTTCAGCTCGCCCTCACCTATGCACCCAAACCCGGAGAAGACATCATCACATGCCTGACAACCCGCCCCCTCAAAAACCCCTGATCTGCCCCGCCTGCTTCGCCCGCGAGATTGATCCCGTCATGCTCAACTTCGACCCGGAGGACGGCGGCGAGTATTACTGCACCCATTGCAGCTACACGGCCAAGACCCGCGAAGCCGCCGAAGCCTTCATCCGCGACCACATCCGCCACCGGCACGGGATCAGGACGACCCTCTGACTCCCAACCAGCACGGGAAATCCTCCCCACTGCCCCTCCCGCCCAACCCCGCCCTCAAAGTGAGCAAAAAATGTCTCAGCTGAGACATTTTTTGCTCGTCTAAAAAATCGGGAACGGGTTATCATCCGTCCATGAAAGCGAAAACGAAATTGTTCCTTTACCAGTTGTTGTGGACGGCGGATACTTTTGCCCAACCGACCTATCGAAACATCTTCGACAGCTTTGAGGGCTGGGCCTACCGCAAGGGCCTCCTCTGGCAGATCCACCGTCTGGAGGCCGAGGGCTTTCTGGAATCCGAGGGGAGGGCCTTCAAGCGAAAGCGGGTGGTGCGGCTGACCGAAGCCGGCCGCCGCGCGGCCCTCGGCGGTCGCGATCCCGAAGCCCTGTGGTCCGGGCAATGGGATCGCAAATGGCGACTCGTCCTTTTCGATCTGCCGGAAAGGGAACACCGTTTGCGCAAGGAGCTTCACCGAGCCCTGCGATCGAATGGATGCGGGTGCCTCCAGGGCAGCCTCTGGATTTCCCCGCGGCCGGTCCCCGAGGACACTCGCATTTTTGAGCATCCGGGATCCGACTGTTCCCATCTTATCCTTCTCGAAGCGGAGTCGCGCGGCCAAAAAGTGGATCGCCAGATGGTGCGCTCGGCTTATCCGTTTAGCCGGATCAATGAGTTGTATCGCGAGCATATCGCCCTCCTCCGCGAAGGGCCGCCGCGCGAGCGGGATGCCGAGGCTTTACTGGAATGGAGCACCCGCGAGAACAATGCCTGGCTCGAAGCGATTGGCGACGACCCCCTGCTGCCCGCAGAGCTCCTCCCCAAAGATTACCTCGGCCGGAAAGCCTGGGAACAGCGAAAGCGCGTGCTCAAGGGTATGGAAAGCAGGGCCCGAAACCTCCTCCCCCATACGGAACCCATCCATCCGAACAGGACGAGGGAATAGCAAAAAATGTCTCAGCTGAGACATTTTTTGCTATCGCCAGAAGGAGTGCGGCTCCCATTAGATTGGTCGCTACGCCTCTCGGGGAGCTGACCATCAACATGACAATCGCGTAACAGGAACAGGATACGCAAATTCCCCTCGGGTCTGCTTGCCGGTCGCTCTCAGTAATATGAAAACATTTGAAGATCAGATTTGGGCGGCGGCTTTCTGAGCAAGTCCGTCACCCGTGCAAGGATCTGATCTCCATTTTTCATCCACCCGATTTTCCAGAAACGCCCAGCGGAGAATTCTGCCGACCAATACATGCCTGAACCAACGCCCAACCCGAAGATGACTCCGGAAGCGGACAGCGAACCGCCCCTGTCCCTGCTGTATTCCCGTATTGGCTACGGGCAGGGGCGACCGCCTGTGCTCGTCCTCCGGGGAGCGGCTACGGCTGCGGTCGGAAAGTGGACGCTCGGCGGCGAGGGGACTGTCCTGCACGGCGACCTTCCACACGGCGATCTTCTCTGGGGCGATACCTGGAGGGTCCTGAAGCTGCCGCCCAACCTTGGCTGCGGGCACTATCGCCTGGAAGTGACGACGGGGGATCATTCGGCAGCGCTCTCAGCGGAGTTTGAGGTTGCCCCGGATCTTCTTTGGGACCGCACCTGGCAGGCGGTTTCCTATGAGCAGGCCGAGCGGCGCGAACGTTTTTCGGAGAAGCACCGCGGCAAACCACTGGGGTGGTTTGATGCCGGTATGCACTGGCAGGAAGCCAACGCCCACGCCGCCTACCTTGTCGGCCTCTGTGATGTGCTTGAACTGCGGCATCCGGCGATGGACGCCGCAGAGGCCGGGCGTCTGCTCCGGCAACTCCTCAACGGGGCGCGCTATCTGGCCCTCCTGCAGGACCTGGGCAAGGAACGTTCGGGCGAGGGCGGTCCGCTCGTGCACCAGAGTTTCAAGATCGACCATATCCTCCTCCCGGCGGATGCCCCCCGCGCCGCCGTCGCCTGGGCGCGGGTCGCCGACCTCCTTCCGCCGGCCCATGCCGGGGAGGCGGAGGATTTTCGCCAACGCGCGCGCCGGGCCCTTGATTGGTTCCTGCAAAAGCCCCGCCAGGCCGACCAGCCGGGGTGTGGCATTCCCCACGGAATACAATGCGCGTGGGCGCGACCGCCGGAGTTCACCACCTCCGACCTGGCTCAGTGCGTCGAGGCCGCCTTTCTTTTGCAGGATAAGCGGGTTTTCTCGCTCGCCGACCAGTGGTTGGACCGTCAATTGGCACCCGCGGCGGCGGACGAACAGGACGGCCTGTACGGGAATTTCCGTTTGTTCGCGACCGGGCCGCTGACGGAGAAAGCGTGGACGCACGGTTTCGATCCCGACGGCCATGGGTTCAATTGCGGGCAGACCGTGGGGCACCACCTCACGCCCCTGGTCGGTTTGCTCGGGCGACACCCGGACCACCCGCAGGCGGGCCGGTGGCGGAGGGCCCTGGAGCACTTTGCCTACGGCTACTTCCTCCCCGCATGCCACCGGAATCCCTTTCAGCTTGCGCCCCTCGGTTGGTTCGAAGGGGAGGGATTGCTCCACTTTGCCGGGCTCTGGCACGGTTGCAATGGGCTTTACGGGCGCATGGCCGCGCAGGCGCTCGACTTTGCCGATTTCTTCAACGATCCCGCCTTCGAGGCCGTCGCCGAGGGCAACCTGCAATGGATCGCCGGCTTGAACGCGGGCCTCCGACGGGATCAGACAACCGCCTGTCACCTCTCCACCCCCGAGGCCCCTGAAGTCGGGTTTGTCCCGGTCAGCATGATCCACGGTATCGGCCAACGCACGGCAGGATCCTGGCTCAATCTCCGCGGCGCGATTTGCAATGGCTTTTCCACGGGCGATCAGTTTGTCTGGGATACGGAAGTCCGGCTGGCCGCCGACGGCCCGACCTCGTTCACCGACGAAGACTGGATCACGCACGCGGGCGGCTGGCTCTCGGGCATCGCCCGCATGGAGAACCCCGATCGCAAAGAGCTTTCCCAAACCCGCTTCACATCCTCATGACCCCATCCGCATCGCACCCCATCTACGTCATTGGCAGCGGAAACGTTGACCACATCATGCGCATTCCCCGGCTTCCGGAGAGGGGCGAAACCGTCACCAACGGCGTCTACCTGCCCACCTTCGGGGGTAAAGGCGCGAACAGTGCCGTCGCCGCGGCCAAAGCCGGCGGGCGCGTTTCTTTCGTTGGCTGCGTCGGGGATGATGTTGGCGGGACCGCTCTGCGGGCTGAGTTGGAAAAGTTTCATGTCCAGACCCCGCACCTCCGCGTCGTCCCCGGAGTGGCCACCGGCCAGGCCCTCGTCATGGTCGGCGAAGCGGGGGGCAACTACCTGAGTGTCGCCCCCGGGGCCAATCACCGCGTGGAGGCGGAGTGGGTGCGGTCGCTCACGGACCGGATCGAACCCGGTGCCAGGGTCCTTTTGCAGAATGAAATCCCGGCGGAGGTGAACCGGGTCGTCCTCGCCGCCGCCCGCCGCCGCCGCTTTGCCTGCCTCTTCAACTTCGCCCCCGCCCTGCCCTTTCCCCTGGAGGATTTGCGCGGATTGGACTACCTCATCGTCAATGAAAACGAAGCCGATAATCTCCTCGCCGCGCAGGGCCACCAGCCCCTCGCCGAAAGGGATCCGACCGCCGCCACAGGCCTCCTCCGCGAGCTCGGTGTCGAGTGTGTCGTCCTCACCGTGGGAGCCCGTGGAGCCGTGGTCGCAACCGACGATCGCGTGGAAACAATCCCCTCGCTCCCCGTCAAGGCCATCGACACCACCGCCGCCGGCGACACCTTTTGCGGCACCTTGGCCGTTGCCCTCGCGGAGGGCGCGGATGCCTTTGCGGCGGCCCGTTTTGCCAACCGAGCGGCAGCGCTCTCGGTGACCCGCGCGGGCGCCATGATCTCCTCCCCCACGCGCGGGGAAATCGAGACCTTTTCCGAATCATCCGGCACCCCTCCGCCCAACCTTTCCAACAATTCATGAAACCAAACGAAATCGCTAACCTCGCCCGCCTGATCGACCACGCCGTCCTCCATCCAACGACCGGACGCGCCGAACTCGAAGCCGCCATTTCCCTCGCCCGTGAACACCAGATCGCGGCCCTCTGCGTGAAGCCCTGTGATGTCCGGGCGGCTGCCGAAGGGCTCGCCGGTTCCACCGTTGCCGTCTGCGCCGTGACCGCTTTTCCGCACGGCAACGCCGCCACCCGGATCAAGGTCGCGGAAACCTCCGCCGCCCTCGAAGACGGGGCGACCGAAATCGACACCGTGGTCAACAACGGCCTTGTGCAGGACGGCAACTGGGATGCCTTTCTCGGCGAGATTCAGGCACTGGTCGAAGTCACCCATAGCCGCAATGCCCTCCTTAAAGTCATCTTTGAAACCGATTACCTGAACCTCGGGCAGATTGCCAAGATGACCGATCTCTGCTGCCAGGCCGGGGCCGACTTTGTGAAGACCTCGACGGGCTTTGGCTACGTCAAACAGGCGAACGGCGATTTCAACTACGAGGGGGCCACCGTCGCGGTGGTCAAGTGCATGCTCGAAACCGCCGCCGGGCGCTGCGGCGTGAAAGCCTCCGCCGGCATCCGCTCCCTCGACGACCTCCTCCGCTTCCGCGATCTCGGCTGCACCCGCATCGGCGTCGGTTCCACCGCCAAGATCCTCGCCGAAGCCCGCGCACGGGCGGAAGGCTCGCCTTCGTCCGCGGGCCCGTCGGCGGAGGGGTATTGATTCCCGGGGGTCGACGGCACAGCCGGCCTTGGACGGCTGTCGCTGTCGCCACCGGAACCACGGTAGATCCCCCCTCCGTGCCACAGGCGCCTTGGACTGCGGTAGCCCTGCTGCCGCTTTCTCCAGCCGCAGCCTGCTGCGGCGTCATCGGCCCGGCCGCAGGCCACTGACCCTTGCTCCGTTGCTCGGCAGCAAGGCTGCCATCGCGGAAAGCCGCAGCCCGCTGCGGTGTCAAAACTCCGTCACGTGCGGTCGCTCTTCGCGCCAGGCGGCCATGATGAGGACGAGGTAGTTCCAGTTTTGGAAACCGCGGTTGAGGACGGGTTCGCCATTTTCGGGTTGGTAATACTCGTGCAGGGCACCGTGGCGGCGAAGGTCGTTGGCGAAAAGGG
>JAFIGE010000084.1 GCA_020831585.1 Opitutales bacterium
ATCAAGTGCATCTTCGACATCCCCCCACCCTGACACACCCCAACCAATACACAAGCAAAAACCTGGTATTTGTTGATAGATGAAAGAGGTGGACTATGGATTGAAGGACAAACGGAGGAAGATCGGGTGGGTGTGCTGGAAGCGGAGGGTGATGCGATCGACACGGCTTTTGGGGGGCTGGGGGGTGAGGTCGGCGTTACGGTAGGCTCCGGTCTCCACTATACGGATAAACCCGGGAAGGTCCATGGTCTCAGTGGACCATGTGACAAGATCGAAACTCCACTCGAGTTGAGCGTCCACCAACCCGGCCGAGCGTTCATCCAGCGGATACGATAAGACGAGAAACCCGTCGTCTTCTTCTAGTTTCGGGACAAACCGGTCCGCTTCGCGAATGGCCGGGTTGTTGCCGAAGACGAGATCCGCCAAATTCGCCCAGCCACTGGAATTGGCGTCGGCAGATAGATCGATCCCATCCGGAGGCGCTGGACCGAAAAAGAGGGCCAGCCACTCTTCCAGCGAATCCACTTCGATCCGCGGGGGCGGCGGCAAGATGATGAACATGGCCATTCCCATGCCGTTGAAATTCGGATCGGTGACCGAGGCTTCAACGAGATACTCGCCGGGCAACGCGGGAGGCTCCAGGTTGCCGTCATACGTAACCAAGACCGGCAAGCCCGCAGGTTCCGTCGTCACGTTGACCTGCCTGGGCTCGCCGTCAGCGACTTGTTCGAGATCGTGAAGCAGAACGATGGCGGGGAGTGGCGTGACTGTGACTTCCGAATTGGCGGAAAGATCACCGAAAGAAGCCATGAGCGCGTATGGCCCTCCGGCCAACGTGGCCGAGAAGACACCACCGGCATCAACTGTTCCGCCATCGGCGATGGACCACTCAACATCCGCGTCGTCCAGGTGGACGATTGGCGCGCCGAACTGATCAAGGAGGCGGGCGCTGAAGGTGAGTGATGTAAACACCGGAAGACTTGCCGCAGCCGGGTCCACGCCCAAACCAGCCACCGTTTGCCCTACGGCAAGCGGCAAGACCGCCGAGGCACTCCGCCCCGCGGGATCGCTGACGCGGAGTGTAAGGATGTATTCCCCGGCAGCGCTGAACGTAGCTTCGGTAGACTTCGCCGCATTGGTTTCGTTCTCGGAGAAGAGGACCTGGGCGTCGGGTGATTCATCAACCGTCCAAAGATAGGTGAGGTTCTCTTCGCCGACCGGAGAATCCGCTTGGGCAAAAAGTGTCACGGAGCCAGCGGAAATCAGCGGCAGGCCTTCCGGAGATGTCTCGCTGGTGACCGCCCCAACTCCCGTGATGACAGGCGGCGCAACTTCTTCGCCAAGATTTCCAACGAGCGCGATGGTATCGATCCACCAGCCGCTGCTTGTTGTTCCGAAATCCGTGGACATACGCCACCGCAGGCGTATCGCGCTGCCGGCAAAACTCCCTTCGGCCATGAGACCAATGACCGCCTCGACAAAGCCACCGCTGTTTCCTGTCCACGCCCGCTGACCGGCAAAGGGATTTTCGAGTTGAGACCAGAAAGACGTCCGGATCGTCCCCGTGTATCCATTATTCAAAACGGCCGTGTGTGCCGCCGGATCCTCAATATCCCGCCATGGCCCCTCGTTGACCTGAATCTCGAGCCTTCCCCCGTGACGCGTGGAGGCGAGCGCATAGCGGTTCCAAAAACGCAGTTGTAGATCCGTGGCTTCGGGGGGAATGGCGATTAAGGGAGAGACGAGATTCACGACTGAGCGGGAGCTGATTCCCGGCGCGGTGTAGGCGGTGGGCGGGCTGTGGACAAAAGATTCCGTGAGCAGCCACGCGTTTGACCCGATTTCCGGCTGGACGGTCCACCCGTTAACGGCTTCATCAAAGCTCTCTGCCCAAATGGCCTCGAAGACCCGGAAACTGTCGGCAAGCAAAACTTCCTCCTCACTTCCACGCCGTGCGACGATGGACCATTCGCCCGCGCCCGCTTGGCCGAGATCAAAACGCACGCGCCAATCCGGGCCGAAAGCTCCCAGGGACTCGCCGGGAATCTCCTCAAAACCTTCCCGCACCAGAGCAAAGCTGGTATCCATGGAAAAACCGCTGCCCGCGATGTTCAGGACGACAACTTGCCCAACCACGCCTTCCGTCGGCGAAACGCCGCTCAGCAAAAGCGGCGGAGGCGGCGGGGGGGTGTC
This sequence comes from Opitutales bacterium, assembly GCA_020831585.1. Classification (GTDB taxonomy): domain Bacteria; phylum Verrucomicrobiota; class Verrucomicrobiia; order Opitutales; family Oceanipulchritudinaceae; genus JAFIGE01. Next base: position 2,194 of record JAFIGE010000084.1, read on the forward strand.
AGCCGCTCCGGAAACGAAGAGGGAATAGGTCTGCTCGTTGTTTGTGAGCGAACCGGTATAGCTGACCACGATTTGATACACCCCCGGAACTTGCGGCGCGCCGACAAACACCTGCTCCACATTGTCCGTGGAGTTTCGCCCCGTTGTGGCCGGCAGGGCGGCGGAATCTACCGTCCAGGTGCCGACAAAGGGCATGACCCACGGTTGGTGTATGCCGCCGAGCGGATCGTGCACTTCCAGATCCAGATCGTTAATCAAGCGGGAAGCGCGGGAATCGCCGATCGAAGTGAGGACACCGGGAGGATCCGTCCACGCGAGGGTAACGCGAATGGGAGAAAGCCCGTCCCAGACAAACTGAAATGTTTGCGTTGTCTCGCCGGTAGTGATGGTTGCCTCGCGAATTCGACCGATTCCCGGAGCTCTGTGGTGGGCATCGATAAGGTCGGCAGCCGCCTCCGCGTTGAGCAGGCCCCAGCCGAAGCGATAGTCCGGCCCGGGGGTGCCCAAATCATCCGCCGTATGAACGAGCAAGCCCTTGAGCGTGCTCGCCCGGATGGATTCACCGGGAAACTTACCCTCGTAGTAAGCGAGTAGCAAGGCGGCGGCTCCCGTCGCTCCCGGGGCCGACATACTGGTGCCGCTGAGTATCGCGTAAAGATTGTCACCGGAGGAGCTTGCGGAAAAAACCGTCACACCATTTGTCACCAGATCCGGCTTGATCCGCCCGTCATCAGTGGGTCCCCATGACGAAAAGACACTCATGGTGGCGGCGCTGAGGCTTCGCTGGCTATCGTTCACCGCATCGTCGACGGCCCCTACAGTCAGCACATTTTTTCCCACAGCATCACCGGAAATGGTATCAAAGCCCCCTCGATAGACCCCGTCTCCCGGCGGATGGACCGCCGGATCATAGGCAACAAAGGTCGACGTGTTGGGAGAAAGCCCAACCAACTGGCCAGCAGCGGGGTTCTCATTACGATCATTGCCCGCACTCCAAACCTGAAGGTAATAGGGCGCATTGAAAGCGATGGCATCCGCATCGCGGGCAAAGCTGTCGTAGCGGCCAAAGCGCGGTTCAAGAGCATTTTGAGTGCTTCCCGAGCCGAACCAGCGAAAAGCCGGACTGGAGCCGGACTGGCGTGCCCAACCGGAAAGTATCCCGTAGCTGTGGTTGGAAAGGCGCAACATTCCCGGCTCTCCCGGACTGGTGGCCGCCCGGGAGAGGATTTCGGCGGGAGCATTGTTCCAGTCATAGGCGTCGAGCGTCGCCGCAACGGCCATCCCCCGTGCAGCCGGGTTCGCTCCGACGCCAATAGCCGTGGCTCCCACATGCGTGGCGTGGTTAATCACACCGCTGCCATCCAGATTAAAAGCGCGGCCGGAAAACTCCGCATGGCTCAGGCGAGGGGTGCCCGCGTCCCACATGCCGACGGCCACTCCCGCTGCCTGGAGGGGTGACGGGCGATTCTGCAGGGGCGTTACAGCGATGGAAATGGCCGCGTTGAGATTGTGGGTCACACGGTAAACCGGCCTCTCGTCTTGCACATCAATCAGCTCCCGAATTTGGCCGCCGGGCAAATCCTCCCGCAGTGGCCAGCCATGGGCGCGCGCGATCCTTTTCACCTGCACCCGTCGCCGGGCTTCCAGAGCGGCCACGGCCTCCACCGCCCGAAGCCGGTTTGCCGGATCGGCAAGCGGTCCCACGGCGGCAAGGATGTCGGCTACCGTTTCTTTCAAAGCAACTTTTGGCGAAGCATTTAGATCATCCAAAGGAATTTCGGGAACTTCAGAGGAGGACGCTGGATCAAAACTTCGTTCCGCTTCGGGCTCCCCGTCGCCAGAATTGGCACCCGCTACAGACGGGGTGATTTTTTGCCCGGTATTTTGCTCAAGGGCTTGAGCTTCATTTCCGTTTTTCGGCAGCGAGACAAAGACAACCAGCCCCCCGGCAACCAAGACGGCAAGGAGCAGCACACAGGCAAAACGCAAAAATCCCGAAAATCGCATGGGGCGGAGAGGAAACTTCCACTTTCTTTGAAAACACAACCAAAGAGTCCTCACTAAATCAAACCGGAACCTCTCTTTGAGCAAGGCAAGCTTTCGAAGCGATGCAGCCATGCACCGCCAAAGCTCATTTAAAAACCACATGAGACCCACCCTCGCCTTTTCATTTGAAGTGCATCGCCACTCAATTTCGTTTGTACCTCACCATACAACTTCCAGCCTTAAAATATCCCGATCCGTCAATAATATTTTTCGTTGAAGATTATTTATCGGTATGGGAATTGGTTCGACTTGGCCGACGGGGATGCTTCAGTTGACGGAATATGTATGGTCGCATTTTTCTGCTGTGCGGAATCCTTGCTTGGAGTGCCGGTTGCCAAAGCGCCTCTTCGGCAGGAGGCGGGGTGATAGCCAGCGTCGTTCCCCGGCACATGGAGACGGCGCAGTTCCAGTATGTGGGAGAGTTTTTCACCGGTCGGGAAGTTGCCGACAACCGCATCCTCGCGCGCAGCCAGCCGGAGGAGCGCACTGGCCAGTATTTTGTGGTCAGTTTAAGCGAAAGGGCCGCACAGTTGCCTCCGGGAGCGCACGCTCGTCTAGAGATCATCCGCTCAGATAGCACCGAAGTGCGCCTGCACGATTTTGCGATCCCGCGCGATCCGGCGTCCGCACGGGAGATTTATCTGGGACTCACCGGATCGGATTGGCCGGAGGCCAGCCTGCGTCCGGTCGCCTGGCGCGTGCGTTTTTTGGATGGCGAAGCGGTGATCGCGGAGTGGCCAAGTTTTTTATGGGATGGCCCCTGATGGCGAGGGACTGGACGGTGGTCGACTCCAACCTGCGCCTGAGCCCGCGCGTTTTTCAAGAGCTACTCGACGGGGGTCAGTCCTTCTCGTGGGATGCGGTGGGAGAAAGGGCTTATGCCGGGGTGGCGGGAGGTCACGCTTGGCAAATACGGCTAAGCGATTCCGGTCAGATCGAGGCCCACAGCCCAACGGGTGGTGAGGCGCTCTGGATTCAGCGCTATTTTGGCGCGGAGAAGGATTTCGCGGCCCTCACGGATGCCCTTCCGTGGCGCAGTGATCCGGTTCTCCGCTCTGCCTTCGCGGCCTTTCCCGGGCTGCGTATCCTCCGGCAGGAGGCGGGCGAAACCCTCCTCGGTTTCATTTGCAGCTCCACGAAACAGATCGTGCAGATCAAAGATATTCTGCGCCGCCTGGCCCGGCGTTTCGGGCGACCCTTGGCCGACGGTTTCCATGCGGTGCCCACTTGGGCTGATTTGGCAGCGATCAATGAGGGCGATCTGCGGGAAGAGAAGATGGGCTACCGCGCGCGCTTCATTTGCGAAACAGCCGAAATCCTTGCCGGAGCACCGGATTACTTGGATGGGCTGGCGGATCTGCCCTTCACCGAGGCTAAAGCGCGGCTTCTCGCCCTTCCGGGCGTGGGCGAAAAGATCGCCGACTGTGTCCTCCTGTTCGGGGCGGGGCGGTTGGAGGCCTTTCCCGTGGATACCTGGATCGCCAAAATCCTCCGCGAGGCCTACCGGTTGCCGGATTGGTCCACTGACGCGCTGCGGCGTTTCGGAGAGATTCATTTCGGCGAGGCGGCGGGCCTTGCGCAGCAGTTTCTCTTTGCCTATGCCCGGGCGGAAGCAGGAGCTGGAAAGGCGGTTTCGGGCTGAATTGAAGCGCTCAGATCGCCTCCGCCGGACTCAGGCCCCGTTGGTGAAGTCGCGCGGATCGACAGTCTGTTGCTCAAGACGGCTGCGCTCGGCAGCGAAGGCGATGAGGTGGCTGTGTACGCTGGTATCAAGAGATGTGGTCATGGCGGCCGGATCCGGATGGCTCATCTCTTCGTAAAGAGCTTCCATGAGACCGCGATCGCCATCGCCATGACCGTATGCGTCTTTTTCCGGACCGCGTTCGACGGGATGCTTCGTGATCGCACCGGTTTCGTGATCGCACACGGTGATGAGGGGCTCCGCACCCGTGCCATACTCCGCGCGGAGGGAGGCGCGGGTGCCGAAGAGGGCCAGCCGGCGACCCTTGTCAAAAGCAGTCATCGTGAAGGTGGCCGTCGCCCCGGAGACAAATTCCATGGCGAGAATCTGATGATCCACCGCGGTGTTATCGCAGCGGTAGACACACCGTCCCCACGGGCTGCGCGTGATCCATTCGCGAATCTCTTCATGGGTAGCGGAGTCCGCCCGATCGTAGATGAGCGGCAGCCAACTGCGGCGTTCGTCAAGATAACGCAAAGCACTGTAGGCGCAGGAAGTCTCAACCGGGCAGTCGGGCGAACAGCGCTCCGGAGCCCCAACAGGCGCGTTGGCATGTTGAAAAAATGCAAGCCCGCCAAAACTCCGCACGGCGCAACACGGCTCTCCAAAGAGCCAGGCGAGGATATCGAGATCGTGGCAGGCTTTGGCCAGAATCATGGGAGAGCTTTCGGCGGTCAACGCCCAGTGCCCCCGCACGAAGGAATGCGCATGGTGCCACGTCCCCACCCCTTCGGTCGCCTGTGCGGAAAGGATCCGGCCCAGGGAGCCGTCTTCGATCAGATTTTTGACGGAGCGATAAAGGGGGGTGTAGCGCAAAACATGGCAGACCAAAACGCGGCGGCCGAGCTCGCGCGCCCGCTCTTGAAGCATGCGCACGTCTCCCGGGGAGGTGGCCGCCGGTTTCTCCAAAAGCAGGTCATACCCGCGTTCCATGGCACCCAGGGCACAGGCGAGGTGATCGCGATCCTGCGTTCCAATGATGGCCACGTCGGCGAGTTGCTCTTCAGCGAGAAGTTCCGCCGCACCGGGGAAGGTGCGGAAGGAATTTGGTCTGGTGGACGTCTCCCGCACCCGCTCGACGCGCTCCGCGACCGGATCAGCCCCCGCCACGACGAGATACTTATCCGGCATCCGCGCGGCCAAGGCGCAATACGTGCGCGTTCGCGCTCCGCAGCCGATGCCTGCCAACCGAAGTATCCGTTTCTCCATAGGTAAGCGTCGATTGCGAAAAGCTTCTCCCCTATTCTATTTCCGCAAAGGGTAACTGGAAGCGAAAGCAGGCTCCGCCGCCGGGATGGTCCGTCACGTTGATGCTGCCATCAAGTTTGCGCAGGATACGCAGGACAATGTTCAGCCCCAACCCCGTGCCCTCTGCCCGCTGACGCTCCAGTCGGGTGAAGGCATCGAAGATCAACTTGCGGTTCTCCTCCGGAATGCCCGGTCCGTTGTCGGCCACCCAATAAGTGACCCGTCCGGCCGGATCCGGTCCCTCCGCGCCCACTTCCACGACCGGCGGTCGGCCCCCGTATTTGATGGCATTGCTGATGAGATTTGCCCAGATCTCCTCCACCCAGCCCGCCTGCGCGAGCGCTGGAGGCATGGACCGATCGATCTTTACCGTGGCATCCGACGTGCGGATGAGATGCTCCAGCCGGAAGCGCATAGCATCCGCGGTCTCCGACATATTGACGGGCTCAACTTCCACACTCTCGTGGCGCACGCTGGCAAACAACAGAAGATCCTGCACAATGCGGTTGAGACGATTGGCTGACTCAAAAATCATCCCATACCATTCACGCCGCTCCTCATCGTCGATCGTCTCACCCTCCTGCAGGAGCGTTTGAGTGAGGCCAATGATGCCGGAAAGGGGATTCTTCAGGTCGTGCGCGACTGTGTGCGCGTAGCCGTCAAGGTCGCGGATCGCCTCATCCTTGGCGGCGATTTCCTCACGAAGGGAAGCTTGGAGACGGCGAATCTCGAGGTGCACACGGATGCGCGAAAGCGTTTCGTCGCGCTGCACCGGTTTCGTGATATAATCCACCGCGCCCCCGCCAAACGCCCGCACTTTGCTCCCCGTATCCTCAAGAGCCGTCATGAAAATAACCGGGACCTCCGCTGTGCAAGGGTCTGCCTTGAGTCGCTCACAAACCTCAAAACCGTCCATTCCCGGCATCATCACATCAAGAAGTATGAGTTCGGGTACCACTTTTCTGGCGATTTCCAAGCCTTGCTCTCCATTCGAAGCGGCGAGGATACGCCAGCCTTGCGGAGCAAGCAAGTCGTTCATGAGCACAAGGTTGTGCCGCGTGTCATCGATTACGAGAATGGTTACGGGAGACGGCATGATGCTTCCTAGTCTCTCCAATCATGGGGAGAATCCCCGGGAATTCGAGGAAAACCCGTCCCGTGTGGAATCATCCCTTGCACTCAAGTCTCCTTTTCCTTGAACACTTGCGCACCCCAGGCGATCAAAAGCCTTCACAGCGCTTCATGGAAGAGTCGCCGGAAACTCTCGTTTTGCAGTGGCGTTTCACCAAGAACTCAACCATCTTTCCGCCGATGAAAAAGTCCTACAAAATCCTAACGCTTATTTTGGCGGGTGCAGCCATTCTCCTTGGCTCCACCGGTTGCCAAACAGCCACCGATAATCCCCAAGCCTCCCAAGGGGCTGCCATCGGGGCTGCATCCGGAGCAATTCTTGGAGCCATTGTTGGCCACCAAAGCGGTCGGCAAGGCGAAGGCGCGCTCATCGGAGCGGGGGCCGGGGCTGTTTTGGGCGGCGCGATTGGAGCAGGGCGCGACGCCGACGAGCGCCGCCGTCAGGAAGAAATGGCGCAGCAGCGGCATTTCAACATAGAGATGGCGCGCATGCAGCGCGAGCGCGAAGAAGCCGAGGCCGAGCGCGAGCGCCAGTTGGCCATCGCCCGCGGGATGAACGTGAGTGATCGCGAAGTCTTTGAGGCCGAACAACGTGCGCGGCAGGCGGAAGAGCGCCTCCGCCAACTTGAAGCCGAGCGCCAAGCCGCCCTTGCCCGTCAGCGCACGCTTGAGGAAGCCGCGCGCCGCGAACAGGAAGCGCTTGCCCGCATTCGCGAACTGGAAGCCAACTCGGCCTCTGGAAAACCAGGCGGCTGATTCGTTCTTTTCTCATGATTTCCTCTCCCCTCGCCATTCTCCGCGCAAGCGGCCTTCTCGCGCTGACCCTTTTCCTGATGGGCTGCGCCACCTCTCACATCCTCACGGTGGATGCGCTGCGAGACGACCGCTACATCCCCCCCCGTTCCAGCGAACCGACGCTCTACTATCTCACAAGCGCGGACTCCATGGAACAGCGGGAGACGCTGCGCTTCCGGGAGGCGGCGGGGTTCGTTGAAACCGCACTCGCCGCGCGCGGGTATGCGCGTACGCAGGATCGAATGCGCGCTCAAGTCATCATCGAAATGGATGCCACACTATCGGATCCCCAGAGCCAGACACAGAATTTCTCCGAGCCCATTTACGTTCGCCGCTGGGGCTATTCCCGCGTCCTCCGGGTGCCGATTGTCAATGAGAGGGGGCAAGTGACCGGGTTCACCTACACGCGCATTATCGAACCTCCGCGCACGGAGTTGGCTGGATGGGTTGATCGCGAGCGAAGAATCACCGTCTTTGAAAAAGCCCTTTCCCTGAGCGCTTTCGAAGCCCGCAGCGGCGAACGCGGGGCTGAACTCTGGACCATCCGTGTGGCCAAAGTAGACGACAGCAACGATCTCCGAGCCGCCCTCCCCCACCTTGCCGCAGGTGCCTACCCCTTCATCGGCGAACAAACCGAAGGCAAAGTCACCGTCCGCATACGCGAAAACGACGAGAACCTCGCCTTCATCCGAAGGGGCATTTAAGTCTGCCCATCCCCCCCCCGAAGAGCTGCGGTGACGGAAAATAAATATTCCCGGTATATTTTTGTTGATTTAATTGAGGTTTTGTGCAGGCTGAATTCTCATCATGATCCAACTGATTCCACCCAAGTCCCGCCGCGCACCCCGGATTCTGACCAGGGGTGCCCGGGCGTATTATCATGTGGTCAGCCGGGTGGTTGACCGGTCCTTTCGTCTGACGGATGTGGACAAGGAGGTCTTTCGCGGCTTGCTGCGGCGGGTGGAGGCGTTTTGCGGGGTGCGGGTGCTCACGTATGCGATTTTGGACAACCACTTTCATCTTCTGGTGGAGGTGCCGGCTTCGCCGGGGGAGCCGGATGATGAAGAGCTTCGCCGACGGGCGCGCTTGCTCTACGGGGATGAGCGGAAGGGACAACCGCTCTCCTTCTTCCGCATCGACCGGGCTTTGGCCGCCGGCGGCGACATTCGCGAACGCATGCGGGCGCTGCTGATCGGGCGCATGGGCTCGCTGCCGATGTTTGTGAAGATCCTCAAACAGCGCTTTTCGATCATCTACAACCGCAAGCACGACCGCCTGGGGACGCTCTGGGAGGAGCGTTTTCACAGTGTCCTGGTGGAGGATTCGGCGGCGGCGCTGACAGCGGTGGCGGCGTATATCGATTTGAATGCGGTGCGGGCGGGGATCGTGAAGGATCCCAAGGACTATCGCTTCAGCGGCTACGGGGAAGCGGCGGGCACGCGGAGGGGATTCAGCCGCTTTCCGCTGTTTGTGCGCCTGGCGGCGGAGCATGCGGAGTCGATCGAGGAGATTGCGGCGCTGTATCGTCGGCGCTTGTTTGTCTCCGGAAGTGACCCGGGGAAGGGGGGCACGGTCTCGAAGGCGGGCTTGGAGCGGACGCTTCGTCAGGACGGTACACTCACGCTGGCCGAGTCGCTTTACAGTCGGCTCCGCTACATGACACAAGGAGCCATCATCGGTTCGAAAGCCTTCATTGAGGATTGGGCAGTCCGAAATAAAGCGACTTACTTTCCAAAGCGTCCGAAGAGACCCAAGCCTTTCTTCGGATCGGATGGCCGGCCGGTTCTGTTTCGACTTCGCTGAAGGATGGGGTCAATTATATCCGCCCCAACTCAGTGGCGTTTTTCGATTTTTCGGGCAACAGCGCTGAACCCATAGGTCGGGAGACCGCGCATTTTGCTTTCGTCGAGTCCATAACCGTCACTTTGTCTAATATGGGTGAAAGCCGAAATTTTCGTTCGGTAATGGTTCGCCTGTTTGCCATCCGATCCAGAGCGGTGCTCAGTGAAGGAAGGTTTAGAGTCAGAATGAATATCAATTTTCGACATCCCCACACAAGATTTCCTATTCACGGATAGGATGGCGGGTGATAGAATCTTCCCATGATGAACCCCATGATTTCGAAGAACCTCCCAAAAGTGGGCATTCGCCCAACGATTGACGGTCGTCTCGGCGGCGTGCGCGAGTCTCTGGAAGACCAGACGATGGGCCAGGCCCGCGCCGTGGCGGAGCTGATTGCAAAACACCTTCGCTACCCGAATGGCGAACCGGTGGTCGCCGTCATCGCCGATACGTGCATCGGGGGCGTGGCCGAGGCGTCCGCCTGCGCGGAAAAGTTCCGCCGCGAGAACGTGGGCGTGTCGCTCACGGTGACGCCCTGCTGGTGCTACGGTTCCGAGACAATGGACATGGACCCGCTTATCCCCAAGGCCGTTTGGGGCTTCAATGGCACCGAGCGCCCCGGCGCGGTCTATCTCGCCGCTGTCCTTGCGGGGCACACGCAAAAGGGCCTGCCGGCCTTCGGCATTTATGGCAAGGATGTGCAGGAAGCGGGCGACCGGGAGATTCCCGCTGACGTGGCGGAAAAGATTCTCTCTTTCGTTCAATGCGGCCTCGCCGTGAGCATCATGCGCGGCAAGGCCTACCTGAGCATAGGCGGCACGAGCATGGGCATTGCCGGGAGCGTGGTCGATCCGTCGTTCTGGGAGCGCTGGCTGGGCATGCGTGTGGAAGCAGTGGACATGACAGAGGTCGCCGGTCGCCTCCGCAAGGGGTCCTACGACGAAGCCGAATACGAAAAAGCCCTCGCTTGGGTGAAAGAGCATTGCCCCGAAGGAAAGAATTACAACGAGCCCGAAAAGCAGCGCTCCCGCGCTGAACTCGATGAGGATTGGGAAACCTCGGTGAAGATGAGTCTGATCATCCGCGATCTCATGGTGGGTAATCCGCGCCTCGCGGAGATGGGTCTGGGCGAACAGGCCCACGGCCACCAAGCCATCGCCGCCGGATTCCAGGGCCAGCGCCAGTGGACGGATCATTTCCCCAACGGCGATTTCCCGGAAGCGATTCTCAACAGCTCCTTCGACTGGAACGGACGCCGGGCTCCCTACATCCTGGCCACGGAAAACGATGCCATGAACGGAGCCGGTATGCTTTTCGGCTATCTCCTCACCAACACCGCACAGATTTTCGCCGACCTCCGCACCTACTGGAGCCCGGCGGCGGTGGAGCGGGTCACGGGTCACACCCTCCAAGATCCGGCGGCTGACGGCCTCCTCCACCTCATCAACTCCGGTCCTGCGGCGCTTGACGGCAGCGGGCGCCAAAGCGATGCCAAGGGGTGCCCGACAATGAAGCCTTTCTGGGAAATCTCCGATGATGAAGCCAAGGCTTGCCTGGAAGCGACGACCTGGCACGCCAGCATGACGGAATACTTCCCCGGCGGCGGTTGGAGCACACGCTTCAAGACTCGTGGAGGGATGGCCTCGACGATGATCCGCCTGAACCTTTCGGCGCACCTTGGACCCTGCCTGCAAATTGCCGAAGGCACGACCGTGGAACTGCCGGATGAGGTGCACGATGCCCTCGACCAGCGGACGAACCCCACTTGGCCGACAACCTGGTTTGCTCCCCGTCTGACCGGCGAGGGCGTGTTCCGCAGCACCTACGAAGTGATGAACAACTGGGGCGCGAACCATTGCGTGCTCACGGCCGGTCATGTGGGGCACCTCTATATCACGCTCGCGTCGATGCTCCGCATTCCGGTCTACATGCACAACGTGCCCGCTGACCGCATTTTCCGCCCGGCCTCCTGGCGCACCTTTGGCACGGCCGAGCCGGAGTCGGCCGATTTTCGCGCCTGCTCCGCCTACGGGCCGCTTTACGGCTGAGCCAGGGTTGCGGAATTGGCTGCCGATGTCTCCGCGAAGGCTGCTTGCGGGCTTGCCTCAAAGGAGGGAGAAACGGTCCACGTCGAAAAGGCCGCGGTCGCCGATTTTAAGGCGCGGAATGACCAGGAGGGCCATGAAAGATAGGGTCATGTAGGGAGATTGCAGTGGACAACCGTCGGCGCGCACTCTTTCCGTGAGCCGGCGAAAGGCCGCGCCCACCGTCCAAGCGTCATCGAGTGCGATGAGGCCGGCAATGGGCAGCGGAATCGATTCCACCGTGTCGGCATCGGCATAGCTCAGGCCGCCTTGGTCGGCGATCACGGCGTTGATAGCACGGACCAGGGCTTCGTCATTAGCGCCCACGGCAACAATGTTGTGCGAGTCGTGCGCTACGCTCCCGGCAAGGGCGGCATGGCGCAGACCGAAGTTGCGGATGAGTCCGATCACTGGCGGGGCCGGGTTGTAGCGGTTGACAACAACGATTTTGAGGAGGTCGCGGCCCGGATCATTCACGGCATAGCCATCGACACAAGTGGGCGGGATGTCCTCGCGCCCGGTCACAAGCTGACCGTCCTCCGCGACGATCACGGGGAAGGGTTTCCGCGCATCCGGCCAAGACAGGCGCAGGTCAGTCACGTTGACGGGTTCGGCGTGAAAACGGTTGCGCGGCTCCACAGTTAGGGAAGGGAGGCAAGTGTGTCCGTTTTCCGCCACGAGTTGGCCATCGATCCAGGTGCGCCGGACACGGAAGCGGATGAGGTCTTCGATTTCGACAATGTCCGCCGGATCGCCTGGTTGCAACAAGCCCGCCTGAAGCCCGTAGTGGCGAATGGGGTTGAGCGTGGCGGCGCGGAGCGCACAGAGGGCAGGCACACCGTGCGCAACGGCGCGGCGCAAGATACCATCGAGGTAGCCTTCAACGAGATCGTCGGGGTGTTTATCGTCTGAGCAAAGAAAGCAGCTTTCGGGAAACTCGTTGAGGAGGGGCCAGAGGGCTTCGAAATTGCGTGCGGCCGAACCTTCCCGAATGGCCACCTTCATGCCGAGCTGGCATCGGGCGCGGCCTTGTTCGAGGGTGAAGCATTCATGGTCGGTTTCAATACCGGCTGCCGCATAGCGCTCGAGGTCTGCCCCCATGACACCGGGCGCGTGCCCATCGATGCGCCGGCCGCGCGCCCGTGCCGCAGCGATTATCCGGCCCATGCGCTCATCGCCGTGGATGACGGCCGGGAAGTTCATGACCTCGGCGAGATAGTGGACTCCCTCGCAGTCCAGCAATTCGGCCACATCCTCCGGTCCAAAGCTCGCCCCGGCTGTCTCAAAGGGGGTGGCGGGCACACAGGAAGGGGCTCCGAAGTGAAACTTGAAGGGCGTGCGCCGACCATCCTCAACCATCCAGAGGACGCCCTCTTTGCCCAGCACATTGGCGATCTCATGCGGATCGCTCACAGAGCCCACGACCCCACTGCAAACCGCCGCACGGGCAAAAGCCGAGGGAGCGAGCATGGAGCTTTCGATATGCACATGCGCGTCGATGAAGCCGGGCACGAGGAAATGTTTGCACTGCGCCGGGTCAGCTGCGGCAATCTCCGCTATGCGGCCGTCGCGCACGACCACCCGTGAGGGGCGAATATCTCCGGAGACAACATCGACCAAATTCCCCAGAAGTTCCGTTGCTTTAGCCGAACTGTTCATGAGACGACTTTTGCCGCCCAAAGCCTTCTCTGGCAAATCTCTTTGAAGGGGGATTGATTCCTTAATTCGATTGAAGCAGGCGCTGTAAACGCTCTTGCACGCGGCGGGCTTCGCGTGCATCAAAGCGCTGGCCGATGGCGAGGTTTTCCATGCTGCGCATGTCGGGCAGCACGACGCTCACGTTATCGGTGATCATGAAGCCGAGAAGCTCACCGCTCTGGGCGAAGACGACGTCCCCCCGGCGGGGAGAAAACTCGCCGAAGAGGCGGTTGAAGAGGCGGGCGTCCATGTTCAGATAGCGCTGGGTTCCCGGCTGAAGCCGAAAACGGGACTCTCCGAAGAAGCCGCGTTCATCGCTCACCACCACCGCCGCCGGAAATCGCAGGGGATCTTCTGCGAGGCGGAACGGCATCAGGCCTGCACCCTCCACCGCCTCCCTCGGAACGGCCACAGCGAGCACACGCGGATCCCCTCTAAGGAAACTCACTTCGAGAATATCGAAGGCACGCGTGCCGAGCGTCATCTGACCCCGCACAGCTTGCAGGCGACCCAAATCCTCCGGTCGGAAGGGCGAACGGGAGGCTTCAAAGAGCGCGTAGATTTGCCCATCGTGATCCACGAGGAGCGTCTCCATGCTGTGGGAACTTTCCCGCGAACCGAAAAGCGTGGGCACAGTTACATCAAAGCGGATGGGAATGCGGTTTTGCTCAAAGTTCCGGAAGATCACATTCTGGCTCAGCGGTCGGGATTGCCGGATTTCCTCTTGAATGGCTGTCGAGCGGTCGGCCAACTCAACGACGCCCTCGGTGAGCCGTTCCGCCTGCACGCGGGCGCGCTCGGCCTCGACTCGTGAACGTTCCACTTCGGCTTGGGCGGCCACGAGGTTCTCCGAGAGCAGGGCACGCTCGGTTTGGGAGATACGCAGATCCGTGGCGATGCGCTCACGCTCGCGCTCCAAGGCCGTCCTGGCGGCCTCCAGCTCCCGCAGTGCGTTCTCGCGGGCAGCGAGTTCCTCCTGTCGGCGACGCAACTCCTCCTGCACCTGCCGCGCGCGGTCGCGTTCCTCACGGAGGGTCTCATCCAAAGCCCGGCGCTCCGCTTCCTGCCGGGCAAGGTCGGCTTGGGTGAGCTGGACTTCGCTCGCGAGGCTTTCCCGCTCGGCGGCGAGGCGTTCGCGTTCGGCCGCGAGCGCTTCACGCTCATCGCGGGTGAGGCTCAACTCCCGCGTGCGTTCTTCGAGTGTGCGATCCGTCTCGGCCAGGGTGCGTTCCGTTGCCTCCAGCGCGCGCGCGCGGGCCGCAGCCTCTTCAGCCAGTCGCCGCCGGTTCTCCGCTTCATCCTCCAGGGATAGACGCAAAACCTCCACAAGATCGCGCTCCATGCCCGACTCGGCCACCTCGTCGACGACCCGTTCGGGCGCGTCCAACGGCTTAAACTCCACCAGCGCCAGAATGCTGATGAGAAGAAAATCGCAAATGAGGAGAAGAAGCGTTTTGTTCACGGGCCGGTCAAAGGTTGGACAACCACACTCAAGATAACAACGATGTGGGACCGCGCGGTGCGGGACCGCTCGCCTGGAGAATCAGCTGCCGCCGATACGGTCGAAGGACCATCACCTTGAGAAGGGCGACAAAAATGATCCCAAAGAGCGTCGAGGCGTATGCCGCCATGAGGCTGGCTTCAACGACGTTGAGAACAACAAGGATGAGGGCCGAAACCGTTCCCCCAAGCCCGACATACAGCCCCAGATCAAAGAGATGCTCCTCATTTTCGAGGAGCCGGATCTTCGTTTCCGGCGCGGCATTCTGCTTTTTCACCTCGCCGATGCGGATGAGGCAGAAAACAAAAACGGCCAACTGCAAAACGAAAAAGAGCAGAAGGATGAGGATGGTGACTTGATCAATCATATCAGATGAGGAAGTGGGTGTTTGCGTAAGGGGAGCGGCGATACTGGCGAGGTCAATACGAAGGATGGACTCACGGTTTTCTTCAAACTGAAGCAACTCCGGTTCGATGACCACCCAGAGCAAGAGGGCGAAGAGAAAGGCTGCGGCCGTGTTGGCGGCAAGAAAGAGCGGGTTGCGGTAGGAGGCGGGGGGGCGACGGTGCAAGGCCTCCCCTACCCGATTGATGATAAGAGCAAGGGAAAAGCCCGCAGTAAAGAAGGCCAGGAGTTTCAGCCCGAAAGTGAGGCGAGGTTGTCGCTGCGCGATCCCCTGAAAGCGCTCGGCTCCCGCCAGCGTGTAGGGCTCCACGACCCGAAAGAGAGGTGATGGCGTATAGAGCGGCTTATCCAGGGCAAGCAGCGCCTCCAACGCACCGGCTCCCTTCGGCAATGCATACACCAGCGCGCGCCATCCCGCTGCCCCCTGAGCGCGCAGATACTCGACCCATTCCGCCGGACTCCCCGCCAGGAGTGCGGCCGTGTAAAGCGCGGGCAAATGGGTGCCGCCCTCATCGCCGTGCATAAGGGCACCGAAGCTATAGATCTCACTCACATCCTGGAAACGCGGCGTCAGTTCAGAGAGCGCCCCCCAATCCAACCGCTTCCCCAGCGTGAAGACACCGAGAAAGAAACGCTCCAGATCTTCCAACGCATCCGGCTCCCCGCGCAAGGCACCGTCCGCCACCGAGCGCAAACGTCGGGAAACAGGCGGCGACCAGCGACCACTCTGTTCCAACAAGGCTGAGGTCAGAATCGTCGCGTCCAACGGGTGGCCAGCCTCAGAAAAAACAGGGAGAAAGCGGGTGTAGGCGGTGATCTCGCGCGATCTCAGTAATGCCTGCACTCCCTCGTTCGAGGAGAGAGCTAGAAAACCCTCCAACTCCGCCCGCCGCGAACGCGGGACCAGAAAGGGGATGACCGCGCTCGCCGGGAAATCCTCCTCGAAGTCGAGAAGACGAAGAAACTGCTCAAAGAAAGGGGCCGGTCCTCCCGACAAGCGGTAAGCCGGATGATTTTCCAAAAGACGCTCCCGCCGATGGCGAAAATTTTCCTGGAAAGGCCCGTCCAAACCAATTTCGCCGACCACGGCGGCGGCACCCACCCGCCCGCCCGCCAAAAGGTCGCTCTGCAAGTCGGAAGGGCGGTCCGAGTTCCTTCCCGCCTCCTCCAATACCAGCGGCGAAACTGCGCGAAAGTGCACGGGTAAGGACATTCCCAGCCCTGCGGCCAATGCCGCGACCCAGAAAAGAAGGAAACAATCAATGATGACGCGCCAACGCATAGACCTTATTTGATCTCCATTAACCTAACGCATCATATCCGGCGCTTTAAGGCAACCGCGACGCGGGAAGGGTTTTTAGCTCGACACGTTCGTCGCAAGATTTTGATCCTCTTCACTTCTTTATGATTTTGCGGGTAACGCATTTTGGAGAATCCATTCTCCGTGAGCCGGGGAAACCGGTTGAGCATTTTGACACCGCGTTGCGGGAATTGGCTCAAAATATGATCGAGACGATGCACGCCGAGGAAGGAATCGGCTTGGCAGCGCAGCAGATTGACCGTGCCCTACAGCTCTTTGTGGTGGACCTGAGCGTGTTGAGCGAGATCGACTTTGACTATCGCCTGGACGGAAAAAAGCCGCCGCTTGATCTCATCATGCCCCACGTCTTTGTGAACGCCGTGCTCACCCCGCTTCCGGGGCGGGCGCTGGTCGCCGAAGAGGGCTGCCTTTCCTTCCCCGGCATTCGGGGTGATGTGCCCCGCGCCCCGGCCGTGCGCGTGACCTATCAGGACCTCGACGGCCACGCCCATGAGTTGGAGACCGACGGGTGGTTTGCCCGCGTCTTGCAACACGAATTCGACCACACGGAGGGGGTCCTCTTCATCGACCTTATGGAAAACCGTGCCCGCCGGATGCTCGAACCCCGCTTGAAGCGCCTAAAACGGGCAACCGAAGAAAGCTTCGGGGCACCCTCCTAAGCCCTTCGAACTTCTCTCTCCTCAAACGTTTAACCTGACCAAACACACATGAAAATCGAACAAGTCGCCGTGCAGATGTACACGCTGCGCGACCACCTCAAGACCCCGGAAGATTATGATGCCACACTCGCCCGTGTGGCGGAAATCGGCTACAAATCCGTGCAAATCTCCGGTCCCCGCCCCATTAGCCCGGCGGAGATCGCCAACCTTTGCCGCAAATACGAGCTTTCGATCAATTCGACGCACGAATCGAGCGACGAAATCCTCGAAGATCCTCAACAAGTCGTGGCGAATCTTCGCGATTTCGGCTGCACATTCACTGCCTACCCGTATCCGCGGGGCGTTGATTTTGCGAGTCGCGAATCGGTCGACGCCCTGATTGAAGGCCTCAACCGCGCGGGCAAGGTGTTGGCGGATGCCGGCTTCGTGCTTTGCTACCACAACCACAACCACGAGTTCAGAAAACTCGGCAACGAGGTCATCCTTGATCGCATTTTCCGCAAGACCGATCCCGCCTACCTTCAGGCTGAGCCGGACACCTACTGGGTGCAGTATGGAGGCGGTAACCCCGAGGCTTATTGCCGCCGCCTGAAAAACCGTTTGCCCCTCCTCCACCTGAAGGACTACGCCACCAACGCCGAAAACAATCACCAGTTCAGCGAGATCGGTGCAGGCGTGCTCGATTTCAAAGCCATCATCCAGGCGGCCGAAGCTTCCGGATGCAAGTGGTTCATCGTCGAGCAAGACGTTTGCCCCGGCAGCCCCTTTGACTCCCTCGCCCAAAGTTTCCGCTACATTCGCGACCACCTCGTCGAGGACTGAAGCCACTCCCCGCGACAAGCCGACCCGGCGGACCCGCCAGCGCGATGCGGTCGTGACCGCGCTCGCGGGGGCGGGTCGTCCGCTCACCCCCTCGGAAATCTTTGAGGCGGCCAGCCAGCTCTGTGGCGGCTTGGGCGTGCGGACAGTCTACCGCCACATCCGCGAGCTTTGCGAAAATGGCGAAGCCGTGGGCGTCGACTACCCCGGTCAACCCCGCCGCTATGAAGCAGCGGGCGGGCACCATCACGCCCACTTCATCTGCAATACTTGCCAGAAAGTTTTCGATCTACCGGGCAAGGTGCCCGATGTCCCCGTGCAAGCTCCCCCAGGCTTTTCCGTGACCGGTCAGGAAACCATCTTTTATGGTAAATGCCCGGGCTGCGCGGATTAGTCGGGGGGGCGAATCGCGAAGTTTGTCGGGCGTTCCAAGAAATTAAGCGGTGAGCATGGTCCGTCATTATCGTAGAAAGACAGGAAAGTGCTCATCGGGTTCCGGCCCAGCCAGCGAACCAGCGCTCATGGTGGCCCCGTTGACCGCAGTTGGCCCCGTCAAACTACCCCCGAAACCGCCCGCCTGCCGATCCACTGCCTTCCAAAGACATCACATTCGCTTCGCTAACGATTGGGCCTCGTTTGGCGGGGCCTCCTTTTGTCCTTGTCCCAACGAGATCCAGTAGATTACCCCCCCACTGCGATGAGAGAAGATTTGCCACCACCGCCATCGGCTGATTCTTCAGGTTCGGTTCCGCGCGTGGACGCCCGGCGCATGCGCTCTCACGAGAGACTGATGCACATGTTTCGTCGCACGGGAGAAGTCGCCCGGGTGGGGGGGTGGGAGGTCGACTGTAGGACCAAAAGTCTCTGGTGGAGCGACGTGACCCGCGAAATCCACGACGAGCCACCGGGATTCGAGCCCAAGCTTGGGGGCGGCATCGACTACTACCTTCCCGGCAAGGATCGCGAAATCATCACCCGCGAGTTCACCCGTGCTGTCGAGGAAGGCATACCCTATGATCTGGAGTTGCGCATTCGCACGGCCAAGGGTCGGATTCGCTGGGTTCGCACGGTGGCCCACCCTGAGCGGGAGGGTGATGAAACGGTGCGCGTCAGCGGGGCTTTCCAGGATATCACTGTCGAAGTCTCTCTACGCCATCAGCTTCAGAGGGAACGCGACTTTAACCAAGCCCTCCTGCAAAATCTCTCGGCGGGTTTTTCCATGGTCGATGCCTCCGGGGTGCAGACCGAGGTGAATCCCTCCATGTGCGCGCTCACCGGCTTCAGCCGGGAGGAGTTGCTTGGACGCACCCCCCCCTACCCCTATTGGCATCCCGATCATCTGGAAGAGACCGATGCGGCCTT
>JAFIGE010000085.1 GCA_020831585.1 Opitutales bacterium
CGCCGCCATTGCGCGGGGGGGACTGGGAGGACCTCTATGCCTTGCGCGATTTGCAGACCGACGTGATTGAGCCGGCAAGAGCGGTCGAAGGTGTCTCGGATTTGGGTAAATGAAGGGTCGCATCTGGGTAGTATTTATGGGTGAAAATTTATGGTCTCTTGGTTTTCAGCTTTCTGAGACTCGATTCACCCAGCCTCTCGACCGAGGGCTTTCCCGTTTGAGATACTCATGTCATCGAAATCTTTTTCTGCCGTTCTACCGCGTGTTAACGTCCTCGATTTTGGGGCGGTTGCCGACGCCCGGACGGTGAACACCCGAGCAATCGGCTGCTTTTGATGCGGTCAAGAGGACGGGTGGCGGTGTGGTCGTGGTTCCGTCGCGCACCTTTGTGACCGTTTGCTGGTTGCCGAGGGGGTGGAGCGGTTACAGGTGCACAATCTCAACATCCGCAGGCCGGAGGGTGGTGGGGGGTTCTCCGTAGCTTGGTTGCGCAACATGCATGTTGCCACATGGAGAGTCCGTTTGCCGAGCCCTGCGGCTCGGCGGAACGGATACTGAACGGCTGAGCAAAAAACCATCGTTATAGCGGTTGCGGCACGGGAGTCCTCAAGGGAGTTCACCGTCCGTGGAATTTGGGTTTCGCGCCCACTCGGCGAGCGCTGTGCCGCGATCCGGAACCGCTTCGGCATTTGATCAAGGGACTGGGGGGGGCCAGGCGGATTCAACCGGCCACCGCTTCCAGTTGGCCGTCTTTGACCGCGGATTCGAGGAACTCGCCTTTGGGGAAGAGGCGGACGTGGCGGAAGACGACGGAAACGACTTTGCCCGGCTGAAGATCGAGTTCGCGCAGACGCTCGCGCGGCACTTCGGCTTCGAAGGGCTCGTGCGTTCCGAGGCGTTCGAGGGTGACGCGTCCGTAGTTGCCCGCAGATAAGATGTGCTGCACTTTTGCTTTGAGGGCATACTGGTGCGTCTCGCTTTCTTCCGGTTCGAGCTCCACATCGTGCGGGCGCACGTAGAGCACGTCTTTGCTTTGGTCGGTCGGTTGGTTCGACCTCATGCCCGCGACAAAGCGGTTCACATTCCCGAGAAACTCGATGACAAAGGGCGAGACAGGCCGGTCATAGACGGCCTGCGGATCGCCCACTTGCTCGATCCGGGCGTTGTTCATAATGACGACTTCATCGGCCAGTTCGAGGGCTTCCTCCTGGTCGTGGGTGACGAAGATCGTCGTGACCTGTATTTCCTCCTGAAAGGTGCGCAGCCAGCGGCGCAGGTCTTTGCGCACCTTGGCGTCGAGGGCACCAAAGGGCTCGTCGAGGAGGAGGACTTTTGGTTTCATGGCGAGGGCGCGGGCGAGGGCAACGCGTTGGCGCTGTCCGCCGGATAGCTCGCTGGGGTAGCGTTTACCCAGGCCGTCGAGGTGCACGAGACTGAGCAGTTCGGCCACCCGCGCTTGGATTGCGTCGCGCGAGGGCCGCTCCCGGCGCGGAAGGGCGTTCAGGCCAAAGGCAATGTTGGCGGCCACCGTCATGTGCTTGAACAAGGCATAGTGCTGAAAAACGAAACCCACGCCCCGCTTGCCTGCCGGGGTCGCGGTGACGTCCTGGCCGTGAAAAAGCACGCGGCTGGTCTCGACCGAGTCGGGAAACTCCAGCCCGGCGAGTATGCGCAGGAGCGTGGTCTTACCGGAGCCCGAGGGCCCAAGCAGGGAGACGAGTTTGCCGTCGGGGACTTCGAGGGAGACGTTGTCGAGAGCCCGGTAGGTGCCGAAGGTCTTTTGAATGTGGATGGCTTGGATACTCATTTGGAAGGTGGTAGGCTGGAGGTGGTAGGCTGTAGGCTGGAGGCTGGAGGTGGTAGGCTGGAGGCTGTAGGCTGGAGGTTGGAGGGGGGATTATCGGTGGGCCCACCATTCGAGGGCGTTTTTGAGGATGAGGGTGAGGAGGGCGAGGAAGGCGAGGATGGAGGCGAGGGCGAAGGCGGGCACGGTGGCGTAGTCGAAGTAGAGTTGCTGGATTTGCAGGGTCATTGTGTTGGTGCGTCCGCTGATGCTTCCGGAGACCACCTCGACCCCGCCGAACTCGCCCATGGCGCGGGCGTTGCAAAGGATGACTCCGTAGAAGAGGCCCCATTTCACGTTGGGCAGGGTGACCTTGAAAAAGGTTCGCCAACCGGAGGCCCCGAGGGTCATGGCGGCGTATTCTTCGTCCCGCCCCTGCGCCTCCATGAGCGGAATCAACTCGCGTGCGATGAAGGGAACGGTTCCGAATGTAGTGGCGAGGACGATACCGGGAAAAGCGAAGACGACTCGGATGCCCATCTGCTCCACCCACGGACCGAGGTAACCGTGCGCCCCGAAAATGAGGATGAAGACAAAGCCCGCGATGACGGGTGAGACCGAAAAAGGGAGGTCGATGATCGTCACGAGGAGGCTCTTTCCGCGGAAGTCGAACTTCGTCACAGCCCAGGCGGCGGCAACGCCAAAGATGAGGTTAAGGGGCACAGCGATGGCCGCCGTCATGAGCGTGAGCCGGATGGAGTGCCGCACAAAGCGGTCATCAAAGGACGCGAAGTACATCTCCACTCCGCGGGCGAAGGCTTGTTGGAAGACGGTGAAGAGGGGCAGGAGCAGGAAGACGGTGAGGAAGGTAACGGTGATGGCAGTGAGCAACCAGCGCACCGCCGGGCTCTCCGTCGTGGCGGACGGGGTGCGCGGAAGGGCGGCGGCGCGAAAGCGGTGAAGTTTGGGCGTATGCATGTGGCTTAGGCTGTAGGTTTTTAGGCTGTAGGTTGTAGGCTGTAGGCTGTAGGCTGTGGGCTGTAGGGTTAGGGGGGGATGGAATTGGCTTGAGGATTCTATTTTTGCGGGATGAATCTTTCGGAATGCGCGACCACCGGAAATTGCGGGCGTATGCATTGGCGGATGCCATTGCGCTTCGTGTCTATGAAGTCACCAGGAGCTTTCCGAAAGAGGAGATGTATGGGCTCACCTCGCAGATGCGCAGGGCGGCCGTATCGGTGCCCTCGAACATCGTTGAGGGATGCGCCCGTTCGACTCAGAGTGAGTATGTGCGCTTTCTTGAGATTGCTTTTGGATCGTTGCGGGAATTGCATTATCAATTGTCGCTTTCACACCGTTTAGGTATGGTGTTTGAGGCCGATTTTGATGGTTTGAGTGGGATGTGCTCCGAGTGTGAAAAGGTGCTGACTGGTCTGATGCGTTCCATGCGTTCCGATAAACCTACCCCCAAAAAAGTCCTCCTGCCTCCAGTCTCCAGCCTATAGTCTATAGCCTCCAGTCTATAGCCTCCTCCCTACCCCCTCGCTTTCCCGATGGACTCGCTCCAGCGCTGGAGGATATTGATGAAGAACAAAATGAAGAAAGAGGCCACGAGCATGACAGCGGCCACGGCGGTGGCTTCGGCCATTTGAAATTGCTCAAGGAATTTCACGATAACGAGCGGCGTGATCTCGGTGCGAAAGGGCATGTTGCCGGAGATGAAGATGACCGAGCCGTATTCCCCGATGGCGCGGGCATAGGCGAGGGAGAACCCCGTCAGCCAGGCGGGCAGGATGGCCGGAAAAATGATGCGCCAAAAGGTGCGCCAGCGTCCTGCGCCAAGGGTGGCGGAGGCCTCCTCCACCTCTTTGTCAAGGTCTTCCAAAACCGGTTGGAGACAGCGGATGACAAAGGGTAGCCCGATGAAGGTGAGCGCGATGTAGATGCCGATACGGGAATAGGCCGTTTCGATTCCCCACGCATAGAAAAATTGTCCCAGAAAGCCGGTTTGCGCATAGATGGTGGTGAGGGCAATGCCCGCGACCGCCGTCGGCAGGGCGAAGGGCAGATCAACGATCCCGTCAAAGATTTTTTTACCGGGAAAGCTGTAGCGCACGAGGACCCACGCGGCGATGAGCCCGAAGACGGCGTTGGTGGCGGCGGCGGCGAGGGAGACCCCGAAGGTGATCTTGTAGGTGGCCACGACCTGCCGGGAGGTGACAATGCTCCAGAACTCGTCCCAGCTCATGCCCGAGGCGCGGATAAAGACACCGGCCAGGGGGATGAGGACGATGAGGCTGAGGTAGGCCACGGCAAAGCCGAGCGAGAGCCCAAAGCCGGGCAATACGCGGCGGTTGGGTTGAAGTGACCTTTTGGGAGATTGCATGTTCAAGTGTCGGTTGACCGGTGACTTATGGGTTTATCTTTTGGTGCGGATTCAGATGCCCCAACTGTGGGCAAGGAACGGGCGGTATTGTTGGAGAATGGCGATGACGGCGGTCGACCCGGCGGAGATCTGTAGGCTCATTTGTGGAGTGATGGCGGACATCGCTTGAGGGCGGAGGGAGGAATTTGAAAGGGTGGCGGTCATGGATATCTGAATACACGGAGTTTGCCTCAAACGGTCACAAACTCCTTCCTGTAGGCGGGCTGGGGATGGAGGTTGGCCTGGGATTGCAAATGGCGGAAAAAGACAAGGAGCCACTGGCTGGCGAAGTGCGTTGCTTCGGAGGGATTCCAGGAATCCGGAATGGCGATGTAGAGGTTCCACGGAACCCGCGCCGACCGGGGCAACTCGCTGATTTGGAAGCGATAGCTGGGGTCCGGGGAGCCGTCTCCCTCGCTGGCGAGGCGGTCAGTGCTCTCAATGGCAGTAAAGGCGGCTTCCTTCCATTCGGGACCGGCCCGCAGGCCGATGGCGGGAAAGGCGCGGTCGGAGGCGGCAATTTCGATCACGCCATGGCCGCACCGCCGGCGAACGGCTTCGTCTATTTCCTCGATCCCGCCAGGAGGAGAAACATCGCCACCGCGTTCCAGCCCGACGGGATCAAGAACCGGAAGAATGCGCAGCCAAAGTCCCTCCCCGAGATTGGGCTGGAGGACCAGCCGCTCGATCAACTGAAGGGTGACTTCGGCGCTCAGGCGGTCGCCCCCGTGCCGCCCGGCAACAAGGCCGATGAAGCGGGTGGGGCCGTCCGGGGGAATCGGACCCCGGAAGCTGAAGGCGGGCACGGCATACTTAGAACCTGCGTGGTAAAGGGTGCGTTCGAGGGTTCCGGTGAGATTGGGGGCGATCTCACAGTGTTCGATGTACCCGAGGAGAAGATCGCGAAGGGTTTCGCGGTGGTGGCGTTCAAGGATGCGTTTCATGTGATGGTTTCTTTCGTGTTGTATGGATGAACCGGCAGAGAATGGGCTATCGCTGAAAGATTTGATCGAAGACACCCCCGTCCCGAAAGTGGCGGTCGGTCGCGGGTGCCCAGCCGCCAAAGATTTCGTCGATAGTGAAGAGTTCCAGGTTCGGATACTGGTGTTGGTACTTTTCCAGGAAGACCGGGTTTGCCGGGCGGTAGAAATGCCGGCCGGCCAGATCCTGACCGAAGTCGCTGTAGAGGAATCGCAAATACGCCTCGGCGATTTCACGTGTCGCCCGGCGGTCGATGTTACGGTCCACCCAGGCCACCGTGGGCTCGGCAAGGATGCTCACCGAGGGCACGACAATCTCGAATTCATCCCCGCGGTCGGCCAGGGCGAGGAGGAGTTCATTCTCCCAGTTGATGAGGACATCGCCGATCCGCCGATCCATGAAGGTGGTGGAGGAACCGCGCGCCCCCGTATCGAGCACGGGGACGTTGCGGAAGAGCCGGGTCATGTAGTCAAGCACGCGGGCTTCATCGCCCTCGAAGTGGCGCAGAGCCCAACCCCAGGCGGCCAGGTAGTTCCAACGGGCCACGCCGGAGGTCTTAGGGTTTGGCGTGATCACGCGGATGCCGGGGCGGACGAGGTCATGCCAGTCCCGGATGTTGTGCGGATTGCCCCTGCGCACGAGGAAGGCGAGGGTGGACTGGTAGGGGGCGCTGTTGTCGGGAAGCCGCCTCTGCCAGTCGACGGGAAGGAGGCCGCGTTCGGCGAGGGCATCGACATCGGCGGCGAGGGCAAGGGTGACGACGTCCGCCGGGATTCCATCGATCACGGAGCGGGCCTGCCGACCGGAGCCCCCGTGCGACATGTCCATGTTGAGGCGCTGGTCGGTTTGCTCTTCCCAGTGGCGGGCGAACTCGCGGTTGAACTCCCGGTAGAATTCGCGCGTTGGGTCGTAGGAGACGTTGAGGAACTCAATGCGCTGCCCTCCCTGTGCGCGTTCTTCGTCGCTCTTTCCGCAACCGGTGGCGACGAGCGTGGCGAGCGCGGCGGTGGCGGCAAGGGCCCCGCGTTGGATCCATTTTTTCTTTAGTTTCATGATCGTGAGTTAGTGATATTGATAAGCGTTGGTGAGCAGAACGCCTAGAAGGCGAACTGGAGACGGGTGAAGAGGGCCTTTTCGTCTTTGGCCGTGATGTTCCCGTTTTGGCCCCCGGAGAATTCCGTGAGCGTGTAGTTGACGGAGGCTTTGACGTTGCCGCTGAGGTGCCAGTTGATGCCCGCGCCATAGGTCGTGGCGCGCCGTGCGCTGGTGGCGGCATTGGCAAAGCGGGGAAACGCGTCCCCGTCGATATTCAGTTGCGAGATGAGGATCACGCCTTCAAAGGCACCGATGCCGTCACCGCCCCACGGGTTGGACGGGTTGACGAATCCGAATGAGTTCGCTTCCCCGGTGAAGAAATACGATGCGAGAACATTCCAGGCGTCATTTTTAATCTTCGCCTCTCGCCGGGTGCCGTCGACCACGCGGGAGACTTCCTGCGCGGAGTGGGCATACTCGGCAACAATTCCAAGCGGACCGCTGTAGAAGTAGGCCTGCGGAGAAAAGCGGGTGACCTCACCGTCGGCGGTGGTTCCCCCGGCCCAGGAAAAGAAGGTCTGCTGGCCGATCGTGCGATAGACGGAGGGCGCACGGTTCTGCTTGCCATGGGTTCCGGCGATACCGAGGCCCAATCCGCTCAGCGCGTGGTCGCGATCGCCGGCAAAGGGCGTGAGGAAGAGGCGCGCGGAGACAGTGCGGTTGTCCGCAGAAGTGGCGCGGTTGGCGTTGCTCCCATCGGCCGTGCCGTTGGAGAGGCTCACGGCGTAGGTGCCCACGCTGTCCGGCAGGTTGCCATGGAGCATCACGCCGACGTCGCGGTTGGGCAGAAGGGAAGTGGCGTAGGCGCGTTCAATGAAGCCGAGCGCCGGGGCGGCTTTGAGGCGCTCGAGACCCACGGGGGCCTTTCCTTGACCAGCGCGGATCTGAAAGGCGGGTGTAATCCGCCAGTTGATATTCGCGTCGAGGAGCGTCGCACTGTTTCCCGCCAGTTCCGGTTGGATGTCGAAACTGAAGTCGTCATAGAAGGTGCCGCGCAGGCGCGGGCGCACCCGGCGCAAAAGGAAGTCGTCCGGCCCGGTGCCCGGTGCCCCGTCGAAGTAGAAGCGCCCGTCGACATGAACCGTCGCGTTCACCCGCAGGTCGAATTTGCGGTCGGGCGTGGATACGCGCAGACCGGAAGCGCCGAGCGCGACGGTGGGCTGATTCGCTGCGGCGGCCGCTGGCGGTTCGGCCGGGCGCGAGGTTTCGAGCGTATCGAGACGCTGGCCGAGTTCCGCGATTTGCGCGCGGAGGCGTTGGATTTCAGCGGCGGACTCCGCCCCCAGGGGAGCGGTCCCGAGCGCCAGGCTCAAGAGGAGAACCCCGCCGAGTCGGCGGGTGGTTTTTTTGCGATACATAACGGCTGTGCTTTCATGGAAAACCTGCCTCCGGTGGTCCGGTCAGCCGTTGTGGGTGCGCCTTTTTTCGGCGCGAATTGATTTCAGTTGGTTTGTGAACGCGACCTCCGCTTTTACGGTGGGCCGACTAAATGAGGGTAAGTTTTCAGGAGCGTTCCCGCCACGAAGGCCCGTCCGGGGCGAGGCGGGTTTTCTCCGTGCTTTCGATCTGCGTGACCTTGCCCTCGTGGACAATGATCTGCACGACGCCGAAGCGCAGCATTTGCACCTTTTCGGCAACGATGCGAAGCCATTCGGCCTCGGTTGGATTCTTTTCCAAAATTGCGCTCATGGGTGGAGATTTAGTTTTTGGTGATACCGGCCAGACCGGCGAGAAAGCCGTCCGAGGGATCGGCCGGATCGCTTGGCGGCCGGGTGGCGGGCTTGGCAGCCCGGTCGTTCAGGAAGAAGTGGGAGGCGTTGTCGCGACGAATTTTACGCAGGGTCACTTCGACAACGTTTTCGAGCGTGTAGCGGTCGAGAATATTGGCGATAGCGTTGCGCACATCGATCATGAGCATGCGGAGACCGCAGTGGGCCTCATCGGGGCAGGAGCACGCTTCGTAGGCCGTCTGGCTCGCGCAACTGATGGGCGCGAGAGGCCCGTCGAGCAGGCGCACGATATCGCCCATGCGAATCTCGGTCATGGGCTTGGCGATGAAGTAGCCGCCGAAACGCCCGCGCTTTGTATCGACATACCCTGCACCGCGCAAATCGCCCATAATTTGCTCGATGAACTTCAGGGGCAGGTTGTCGCAGGCGGCGAGATCGGTCGCCGTAACGCGGTCCCGCTCAAGGGCCTCGGCGATCCCCAGGTTGATCACCGCCCGAAGGCCATACTCTGCTCGTTTGCTGATCTTCATTGTTGAAATCTCAATGTAGACTAAAATTATCTACATTCAAGAAAAATTTTAAGCCGGGACGATTTTTTTCCGGGGACGGCGGGAATGAGACCGCGCGCGTCCGCTCGATTTCCTCTGTCTGCCGCGCCGTAGCTCGAAGAGCGAAGGGGGGCACCTTCGTCGCGCTCGATTCGTTTCCGCCCGACGCCTTCCATGCCAACCTCCCCGAGTGAACCAACTCCGGGCGATTTCGGCCTTCCCCTCCACCGCCTCTTCCACCAGTTTTTTTACCCACATGGATGAGGCTCCGCTGCACAATCCCCATGATGCTTTCATAAAGGCCGGTTTGGGCGATCCCGGCCAAATGGCCAGTTTCCTCAAGGCCTATTTGCCGTCCAGTTTGAACGCTGCCGTTGACTGGTCCTCCCTCGAACCCCAGCCTTCCGCCTTCCTCGACGAGCAACTCCACCATCGCCACGCCGACCTGCTCTTCACCGCCCGTTTCCACGGGAAACCCCTCTTTTTCCACCTCCTTTTTGAGCACCAGAGAACCATCGATGCATGGATGCCCCTGCGCCTGCTCACCTATCAGGTCCGCATCTGGGAGAATTTCCGCAAAGACCATCCAAAGGCCAAACGCCTCCCGCCCATCCTCCCCATTGTCTTCTTTCAGGACCGCGGCAAATGGACCCCCTCGCCCCACTTCCGGGACCTCCTCGAACTTCCTCAGGACATCCACCCCGACTGGTTCGACCACCTCCCCGACTTCAAGCACGCCACGATCAACCTCTCCGGTCTGCCCCTTGAACCCATCGAGCACAACCTCGCCCTGCGCGTCATGGTCAAAGTCCTCCGTGCGATCCTCGAACCCGACCCCGCGAACTCTTTCAGAAGCGGCCTCCGCGCCCTCATCGACCTCAGCAACGCCCCCGACCAGCAGACCTTCCTGCGCATCTGCCTGACCTACCTCACCGAAGCCGGGAATACCCTTGACCGCGAAACCCTCACCACTATCATAAACGAAGTATCATCAAGCTATTTGAAGGATGAAGCCATGAGCATCGCAGATCAACTCAGACAGGAGGGACGCCAGGAGGGACGCCAGGAAGGCGAACAGATCGGTAAACTCAAGGGCGAGCGCCTGCTCTTGCAACGCCTGCTCACCCGTAAGTTCGGGGAGCTGGACTACTGGGCTCAGGAAAAGCTCAACCACGCCGGAGTCGAAGACCTTGAACGCTGGGGCGAACGCATTCTCGACGCCAAAATCCTCTTGGACGTGTTCGAGGGGTAAACGCGTGGTCCAGCCCCGTGCGGTCCAGTGAAATTGAGGGGTATCCCGATTTCGATAGCGACCGGCTCAGCCGGTTACTTCAGGTGTTCGACAATGAAGGCTTTCACGGCGGCTTCGTCGGCGGGGAGGCGGTGCGTTACGGGGTCGAGGGCTTTGAGGCGTTCGAGCGAGGGGTGCGTGGGGATGTGGCCGAGGGCGCGCTCCAGGGCATCGGGAAATTTCGCGGGATGGGCCGTCGAGAGGACCACGCTTGTGCGGTCAGGGCGGAGCCCGGTGAAGCCGCAGGCCGTGTGCGGATCGACGGCGTAGCCATACTCGGCATGGACCGTGCGGATGCGGTCGATGATGGCGGCGTCGTCGGTGCGGGTGGCGCGCATACCCTGCTCTTTTTCGGCGGGGAAAGCGAGGCGGCCGGTGGCGCGGAAATCCGCCATGAGGCGGCGCACGCGGTCCGTATCGCCGTCGAGCATGTAGTAGAGGTAGCGCTCGAAGTTGCTCGCGATCTGAATGTCCATGGAGGGCGCGAGGCTCTTCGAGACGGCCCCGACTTCGTAGACGCCCTCTTCAAAGAAGCGGTGGAGGATATCGTTTTGATTGGTCGCCACGGTGAAACCGGCCACGGGCAGGCCCATTTGCTGCGCCCACCAGCCCGCGAGGACGTTGCCAAAGTTGCCCGTGGGCACAACAAACTCCACTCCCCGCGCGCGCGCGGCATCGTCGAGGCGAAACCAGGCGTAGAAGTAGTAGACGACCTGCGCGAGGATGCGGGCGAGGTTGATGGAGTTGACGGCGCTGAGGTTGTGGCGGTGGCGGAAAGGAAGATCGCCAAAAATGTCTTTCACGATCTTCTGGGCATCGTCGAAGGAGCCGTCGATGGAGAGCGGGAAGACGTTGGGCGCGCCCGTGCAGGTCATCTGGCGCTCCTGCAAGGGGGAGACGCCGCCGTTCGGATAGAGAATGAAGATGTTGGCCCCTTTGCGCCCGAGGAGACCGTGGATGGCGGCGGCCCCCGTGTCGCCGGAGGTCGCCCCGAGGACATTCACCGGCACGCCCGTGCGGGCCTGTTGCAGCTCGTAGAATTCGCCGAGGAGGCAGAGGGCGAAGTCCTTGAAGGCAAGCGTGGGCCCGTGGAAGAGTTCGAGCACATGCAGGTGGTCGGCAAGCCGCCGAACATGGGCCACTTCGGGGTGGCTGAAGCCGCTGTAGGCCCGCTCGACGCAGCCGCGGATGACTTCCTGGCTGAGGTCGGTGGCAAAGCACCCGAAGACCGCCGCCGTGAGATCGCGGTAGTCGAGGCGGCTCCAGGCGTCGAGGTCCGCCTGGGTGAGGCGGGGCATGGATTCGGGCACAAGGAGCCCGCCGTCGGGGGCGAGACCGGTGGCCACGGCTTCGGTGAAGCCCATCGGTTCCGTTTGCCCGCGGGTGGATAGAAAACGCATGGTTGGCCGCCCTCCCCTTACCTACTTGTTCAGTTCGAAGGCGCTGTGGAGCACGCGCACGGCGTCATCGGCCTGGTCCAGGCTGATGGCCACGGAGATCTTGATCTCGCTGGTGCTGATCATCTGGATGTTGATGCCGTGCTCGGCGAGGGTGGAAAACATGAGCGAGGCCACCCCGGAGTGCGACTGCATGCCCACGCCGACGATCGAGACCTTGGCGATGCGGTCGGTGCGGCTCACGGAGCCCGCGCCGAGTTTGGCGAGACACTCGTTGACGGCGCGGTCGGCGCGGTAGGCATCATCGGCGGGGACGGTGAAGGTGAGGTTGGCGATGCCCTGGCGGCCCACGTTTTGCACGATCATGTCGACATTCACCTTGGCCTCGGCGAGCGAGCGGAAGACCTTCGCGGCCGCACCGGGCTGGTCGGGGATGTCGCTCACGACCACCTTGGTCTGGTTTTTGTCACAAGCGACGCCCCGCACGAGGACGTCTTCAAGGGTGCTGGTTTCGGCTTTCACGATGGTACCGGGGTTGTTGTTAAAGCTGCTGCGGACTTCGAAGGGGACGTTGTATTTGTTGGCAAACTCGACCGCGCGCGACTGCATGACTTTGGAGCCGAGGCTGGCGAGTTCGAGCATTTCCTCATAGATGATCTCGGGAATCTTTTTGGCGTCGGGAACGATGCGGGGATCGGCCGTGTAGACGCCGTCGACATCGGTGTAGATCTGGCAGAGATCGGCCTTGAGGGCGGCGGCCAGGGCGATGGCGGAGAGATCGGAGCCCCCGCGCCCGAGCGTGGTGGTGAACCCGTGCCCATCCACTCCCTGGAAACCGGCCACGATGACGACCTTGCCCGCTTCGAGTTGCTCGCGCACATCGCCGCCGCGGATTTCCGTGATGCGGGCTTTGGTGTGCACGCTGTCGGTGAAGATCCCGGCCTGGCCGCCCGTCCGCGAAACCGCCGGGACGCCGAGGGCGTGGAGGGCGATGGTGGCGAGGGCGATGGTTTCCTGCTCGCCGATGGAGAGGAGCACATCGAGTTCGCGGTCGTCGGGCTCGGGGTGGAGAGCTTTGGCATCGGCGATGAGGCGGTTGGTCACCCCGCCGCGCGCCGAGACCACGACCACCACCTGGTCGCCCGCGCGGTGCGAGGCGGCGATGCGGTCGGCCACCGCGCGGATGCGGTCGAGATCCTTCACGGACGTGCCGCCGTATTTCTGAACAATGAGGGCCATGTTTATTTTGCGGAAAAGTCGGCGATGGGCAGGACGAGGGGCTTGCCGAGCACGGAGCGGTCCTTGCGGAGAGCGGCAACGACATCGCGAATCTGCTGTTCGCTGGTGCGGTGCGTGGTGAGGACGAGGTGGGCGTGGCCGTTGTTGGCGGCGGGCATTTGCAGGACACTTCCGATGCTCACCTTGTGGCGGGCCGTGATGGCAGAGACCTCGGCGAGGACGCCCGGCTGGTCTTTCACATCGAGCCGCAGATAAAAAGCCCGCTTCACGGCGCTCAGTTCGGCGAAGGCGATGCGCGCCGACGGGTAAGTGGGCATGAAGGCCGGCACGTTGTGGAGGCGGTCGATGGCGGCGTCGACGATGTCGCTGATGACCGCGCTGGCGGTGGCATCGCGCCCGGCACCGCGCCCGATGTAGATGCTCTCGCCGACGATGTCGCCCTCCACGCAGACGCCGTTGTAGCCGCCGTCCACCTTGGCAAGGATGCGGTCGGCGGGAATGAGGGAAGGCTCCACGCTGCAGAAAACCTCTTCGCGCTTGAAGTCGCGCTTGATCACCCCGAGGAGCTTCACCCGGTAGCCAAGCTGGCGCGCCCACTCCATGTCGCGCAAGGTGATCTCACGAATGCCGCGCACGGGGATTTCCTTGAGATCAAACCAATGGCCGGTGGCGAGATAGGCGAGGATCACGGCTTTGTGGGCGGCGTCCCAACCGTCCAGATCGAGCGACTCATCGGCCTCCACATAACCCAGGCGGCGGGCGTCTTCGAGGATCGGTTCGAAGTCCTTCCCCTCGGCCTCCATGCGCGTGAGGATGTAATTGCAGGTGCCGTTGAGGATGCCGTAGATGAGCCCGAAGCGGTTGGCCACGAGCCCTTCGCGGATGGCCTTGATGATGGGAATGCCGCCGGCCACGCTGGCCTCGAAATAAAGCCGGGCTCCGCGCTCTTTGGCGGCGGCAAACAACTCTGCACCGTGGTCGCAAATGAGGGCTTTGTTGGCCGTGACGACCATCTTGCCGGCGCGCAGGGCGGCGAGGGTGGCCTCGCGGGCGATACCGGTGCCGCCCATGAGTTCGCAAAAGATGTCGACTTCGGGATCGGTCGCCACGGCGATGGGATCGGTCCCGATTTTCTCGGCGGGCACGGTCACATCGCGCGCTTTGGTGGTGTCGCGCATGGCCACGGAGTGGAGTTCGAGGCGCGCACCCACGCGTTCTTCAAGGGGCTTGCGGTGATCGTGCAGGTGCTTCCAGACGCCTTGGCCGACGGTCCCGAAACCGGCGATGCCGATGCGTAAAGCGAGTCGTTTTGTTGGCATGGTAGAGATAAGAGCGGAGGGACGGGAGGGCTCAGGAGGCCCGTTTGCTCCCCGAGCGGTGTTCCGTTCCGGCGCGGAGGCGCTCAATATTGGAGCGGTGGCGGATGAGAATGAGCGCCGCGAGGGCGAGCGAAAGCAGGATGTGGGCGATGCCGTAGCGGGGCAGAACCATCGCCGCCAGCGGCAGGCTCAAACCGAGGAGAATGGAGGCGAGGGAAACGTAGCGGGTGAGCACAAACGTCACCACCCAGACCGCTGCCCCCACGGCCATGACCCACGGCATGATAACAAAGAGGCCGCCCACCGTCGTGGCCACGCCCTTCCCCCCGCGAAAGCGCAGGAAGGCGGAAAAGCTGTGCCCGAGAATCGCCCCAAGAAGGGCGACAATAGCGAGCAAATCCTGCGAGGCCGGGGGAAAGCCGAAAACCACCCCGAGCCCGTAGCCCAGCAAAGCAGCCACGATCCCCTTGAAGGCATCGAGCAGGAAGCAGGCGTAGCCGGGGCCCTTACCGAGGTTGCGAAGGACGTTCGTGGCTCCCGGATTACCGCTCCCCACACGGAAAATATCCACGCCGCGCGAACGCGCGATGAGCAC
Source organism: Opitutales bacterium (assembly GCA_020831585.1). Taxonomy (GTDB): domain Bacteria; phylum Verrucomicrobiota; class Verrucomicrobiia; order Opitutales; family Oceanipulchritudinaceae; genus JAFIGE01. Next base: position 14,404 of record JAFIGE010000085.1, read on the forward strand.
GGCGAAGGAGATCGACCCGATGATATACCCCCCGAGGGCGGCAACGATGAGGAGAAGGGACAGGCTCATGGCAAATGGGATGGAAAGAGGGGAAGGGACACGACGTGACCCGCATTATCCAAATCCAAGTAAACATCCTCCGACAACCCTCGTGTTTCCACACCCGTCCCGCCACCGAACCCAACAAGGGCCGTGGCGGCAGCCTCAAAGTATTTGATTTTCATTTTTCTTTTTCCTGGTGATCGCGGTCGAACAAAGCGTTATGCACGGTCTTTCCGTCCTCAAGAAGATTCACCGGTGAAGCCCGGTTAGCGCTTTCGGAAATTCGCGCCCAGCGACGGATTGCACAAAAAGTAGTCCGGATGATTCATCGCCGGACGGCGACGGAGAGCCGGCTACGAATTTTCGCGCGCCGCAGGCGACGAGGCTGGCGCGCGAATGGCTGACAGCGCGCTTCCGCCCAGTGTCGACCGCTGAAGCAGGCCGACTACAAAAACGAAATCTCAAAACATTCGACATCAACATTTTCCGGATTTTTACTTGAGAGAGGAAAGCACGCCATGACATCAAACCCTCCCCCGCCGCACTCAGCCCTCCATGTCCACGAGGCTGAGCTTGTGAATGTGCGGGTGGGCGCGCACCTCGGCGAGGGCTTCCTTGGATGGGCGGCTGTCGAGGCCGCACATATTGAGGGCCACACCGCCGATGGAATTGCGGCTGAGGGACATGTTGGAGATGTTCAGCCCGTGCTTGGCGAGGACCGTGCCGAGCATGCCCACGATGCCGGGGACGTCGTCGTTTTCGAGCACGAGCAGATACTTTTCCTCGAGCGGGGCCTCCACATCGCGTCCGTTGACAAAGGTCAGGCGGGGCCGCTGCGATTTGCCCATGAGCGTGCCCTCGATGCTGTAGCTGCCGCCCTTGTCGTCGAAGGCTTCGATGCGGATGAGTTCGGTGTAATCCCGTTCGAGGCTCGACTTCACGATCTCGCCCTCGATGCCGAGGCGCTTCATGACGCGGGGCGCGTTCACGTCGTTCACGTCCGTCGTGATGCGGCGCAGGTAGCCACGCTGGATAGCGCGGTTGAGCGGTCGCGTCTCCATATCGACGAGGCGGCCCGAGTAAGTGATGCGCAGCTTTACGATCTCATCGGGCGTGATCTGCTGCACGAAAATGCCCATGCGGTAGGCCAGGGCCAGGTAGGGCCGCAGCTGCCGGAGGGTCTCGGGATCGACCGAGGGCGCATTCACGGCGTTGCGCGCCATGCCTCCGCGGGCGGCCTCGACCACGCATTCGGCTACTTCCAGGCCAACATTCTCCTGCGCTTCCGCTGTGGACGCGCCAAGGTGGGGCGTGAGCACGACATTGCCAAACTCGCGCAGGCGGCTGTCGGCGGCGAGGGGTTCCTCTTCAAACACGTCCAGGCCCACCGCGCCGACTTTGCCGGAAGCCAGGGCATCGGCGAGATCGGCTTCGTCGATGAGGCCGCCCCGCGCGCAATTCACGAGGCGCACACCGTCCTTCATTTTGGCGAAGGCGGCTTTGTTGAGGATGCGGTCCGTCGCTTCCGTCTTGGGCATGTGCACGGTGATGAAATCGGCTTCGGGGAGAAGTTCATCCAGCTCCACCTTTTTCACGCCGAGGACCTGCGCGCGCTCCGCCGTGAGATAGGGATCGTAGGCGAGGACGTTCATGCCAAAGGCGCGGGCCCGCTTGGCCACTTCCGAGCCTATCCGGCCAACGCCGAGGATGCCGAGGGTCTTCTTGTAGAGTTCGATCCCCTGGAAGGATTTTTTATCCCACTTGCCCCCCTTCATGGAAGCATCGGCCTGGGCGATGGGCCGCGCGGTGCAGAGCATGTGCGTGAAAGTCAGTTCGGCCGTGGCAATGGTGTTGCCCCCGGGGGTGTTCATCACAATCACGCCCTTCTCCGTGGCGGCGGCGACATCAATATTGTCCACCCCCACACCAGCGCGCCCGACCGCCTTGAGTTGCCCGGCGGCGGCGATGACCTCGGCGGTAATGGTCGACGCGCTGCGGACGATGATTCCATCCACATCGGCCGCGAGTTCGGCAAGTTTCTCCGGAGAGGAACCGTAGGCTTCCAGCACCTCAACGCCATCCTGCGCACGCAGGTAGGCCAGCCCACTGTCGGAGATTTTGTCTGCTACCAAGATTTTCATAAGCAAAACCCTAACCAGAAACAGACTCCGCCTTCCTTGGCAATGCCCGAAACCAAAACCCCTGAATAAAACAACCAGGTCTAAATGCTTGACGCCGGGTTTAGATTCCAGACGAAGAGGGGATGACTTTTGGAATGAGCGATGGGGGCGGCTTTCCGTAATTGATGGGTCCGGGCTGGACGCCGTCAGGAGTGTGGGGAAGCTTGGGGTCTATGAAAGAAAGTTGGTTGATTTTTGGGTGCGGCTATATAGGACGGGCCTTGGCTGAGGGGCTTTGCGCGGAAGGCCATGCGGTGACGGTGGTCTCGCGGAGCGAGGAGCGGTTTGCTCGCCTGGCACCGGGAATCGGGGCGGTCGTGGCGGATCTGGCGACGTCAGCTTGGCATGAACGGGTGCCTGCCGGTGTCGATTTCGTGGTGAATTGCGTGAGCGGGGGAGGGGGCGACTTGGCGGGATATCGTCGCTCTTATGTCGAGGGCATGGCGTCGATCCGGCGATGGGCGGCGGCGGCCTCTCCCCGGGGGTTCATCTACACGGGCAGCACAGGGGTCTATCCGCAGACGGATGGGGGGCGTGTTTTCGAGGATGACGTGCCTGCGGAGGAGACACCGCCGCCCCGGCGGGCAATTTTGCTCGAAGCGGAAGCGGCAGCGCTGAAGGTGTCGGCCGCGCGCAGGGTGGTTTTGCGGTTTTCCGGGCTATATGGTCCGGGGCGTCACTATTTGCTGGATGCTTTGATGCGGGGCGAACTGGTCTTTCCGGCTCCGGCTGACTTTTTTCTGAATTTGCTCCATCGGGATGACGCGGTGGCCGCGATCCGGGCGGCGGCTGAAGCGGACCTGCCTCCGGGCGGGCATGTCTACAATGTCTCAGACAACGCGCCGTCGACGAAGGAGGCGGTTATTCGCTGGGTGGCTTCCGAGCTGGGGTGTCCCCCGCCGGTTTTCGACGAAGCCCAGCCCGACGCCCGCCGACAGCGGCGTCTGGTGGGTGGTCTTCCCCCGCACCGGATCGTCGATGCGAGCCGTTTTCGTCGGGAGACCGGTTGGGTGCCGCAGTATCCCGACTTTCAGGCCGGATACCGCCCCCTGTTGGAGGCGGTCCGGCGAAAGTGAGGGTGAGCGCCCGGGGATTGCTGCTGCAAGGAGTTTGCGGTGGGTCAACCTTGGAGCAGGTTATCGCCGGTCATTGCCCGGGGTTTGTCCAGCCCCATGAGCGCAAGGATAGTGGGCGCGATATCGGCGAGCCGTCCGTTGCTCTTGAGCTGTCTGCCTTTCAAGCCCTCTCCGTAAACAACGAGTTCCACGGGATTGAGGGTGTGGGCGGTGTGTGCGCCGTTGCCATCGGGGTCCCACATTTGATCGCTATTGCCGTGGTCGGCGGTAATAACGGCACTGCCCCCGACCCGATCGACCGCTTCGAGGAGTTCGCCCACGGCGGCATCGACGACCTCGCAGGCCTTCACGGCAGCCTCAAAGACGCCAGTGTGCCCGACCATATCCGCGTTGGCGAAGTTGACCACGATGAGGCCGTATTTTCCGCTGAGGATAGCTTGTTTTGTGGCTTCTTTCACGCCGAGGGCAGCCATTTCGGGTTTTTGATCGTAGGTGGAGACCTCTTTGGGGCTTTGGAGCATCTCGCGGTCTTCGCCTTCGAAGGGTTCTTCGCGGTAGTCGTTGAAGAAAAAGGTGACGTGGGGGAATTTCTCCGTCTCGGCGCAACGGAACTGGCGAATCCCCTTGGCGGCGACCCAGGCACCGAGGATGTCGGGCATCTTCGGCGGCTTGTCGAAGATGACGTTGGGGCAGAGGCCCTTTTGATAATTGGTCATCGTCGCGTAGTGGATATCGAGGCGGGCCCCGCGGTCGAAGCCATCGAAGTTTTCCTCAATGAAAGCGCGGGTCAGTTCGCGCGGGCGGTCTCCCCGGAAGTTGAAAAAGATAACGGCATCGCCATCGCGAATGATCCCGACAGGCTTGCCGGATTCGTCCACGACCATTGTGGGGACGACGAACTCATCGCCTTTGCGGGCGTCGTCGATGGGGTTTTTATAGGCAAACTCAACAGCCTCGGTGGCGCTGTGCGCGGTGAACTTGGCGGCGCGACCGGTGAGGGCGTCGTAGGCGGTCTGCACCCGGTCCCAGCGCAGGTCGCGATCCATCGCCCAGAAGCGCCCGGCGACGGAGGCCAGCTTGCCGACACCGATTTCGCGGATTTTCGCCTCGGCTGCTTCGATGTAGCTCTTGCCGGAGAAGGGGGGGGTGTCGCGCCCGTCGGTGAACGCATGCACGTAGACGGCATGAAACTGCCGCCGTTTGCACACGCCGAGCAGGCCGTAAAGGTGCTCCAGCATGGCATGGACGCCGGCGTCGGAGACGAGGCCCATGAGGTGAAGGCGGCCGCCGGTCTTTTGCAGGTGCGCGAAGATCGCCTCGATCTGCGGGTTTGCATCGACTGAACCGGTTTCAAAGGCCTTGTCGATGCGGACGAGTTCCTGATCGACGATGCGGCCGGCTCCGATGTTTTGGTGCCCCACTTCGGAGTTACCCATGATGCCGTCGGGCAGCCCGACATCGCGCCCGCAGGCGAGCAACTCAGTGCGGGGCCACTCCTTGCTGAGCCGGTCGCTCACGGGTGTGCAGGCCTGCAAAACGGCGTTGAAGGAAGCGTGGGACGAATCGTGGTTTTCGCCCCAGCCATCACGAATGATGAGAACTGTCGGTTTTGTCGTCATGAGAAAAGGGTGTTGAGAATAAGCGGAGGGTGGTTCGCCGCAGGTGGAAGCGGCGGCACGCACAGTGGGCGGTTTTCCGCTCAACGAAGCGGTGGACGTTAGAATGATGGCGACGTAAAGGACCAGAAGAATCGCCCCTTCCCATCGGCGAACCTGACGGTTCATTGATACGAAGACCCACAGCAGCGCGGTGAGGAAGATCATCGCGGGGAACTCGAAGCGCAACCAGGCCGGATCCACGGAAATGGGAACGAGTATCCCGAGCGCGCCGCCGATCAGAACGATGTTAAAGAAGTTCGACCCGATAATATTGCCGAGAATGATCCCCGTCTGCTTTCGCGCGGCGGCGGCAAGCGTTGTCGCCAGTTCCGGGAGGCTCGTGCCCACGGCAACGATCGTGATGCCGATGACGAAATCCGATACCCCCAGGCGATGAGCGGCCTCGGCGGAAGCGCCCACAAGAAGATCCGCTCCCGCCGCAAGGGCCACCGTCCCGGCGATGATGGCGACGATCGCAATCGGCATAGATACCTCTGCCTCTTCCACTTCTTCCTCCAGGTTTTGCGCGAAGCTGGGAGGCTGTCTCCGACTCCGACGCACGATGTAGATGAGGTAGGCAACGGTGATGAAGATCAGAATAAAGCCATCCAACCGGCTCACGCCCCCAATGAACGACAAAATGAAAAAGAGCAGCGTGACGGCTATGAGAATGAGCACCTCCGAACGCAATAGAGGATCCCGTGAACTCGACGGCGCAATGATGAGAGCAAGGGCCAGGATCAGCCCCACGTTGGCGAGATTGCTCCCGAGAATGTTTCCGAGGGCGATGCCCGGGCTACCCGTCCAAGCGCTGATCAGCGAGGTGATCATTTCCGGGGCGGAAGTGGACATGGAGACTACCGTCAATCCCACAACCAGAGCACTCACGCGGAAATGCAGTGCGATCGCCACAGCTCCTTTGGTGAGCCACTCTCCGCCGAAATAAAGCAGGACCAACCCCCCCGCCACGGCGGCGATCAGGAAGATGACGGAGAAGGCCGCGTAGTCGAAAATCACGGAATCCCACTCCGTGCGCGCCCATCGAAAACAGCAAGAAGATTCCCTTTTCCCTTTCCCCGACTCGTATCATCAGCAAGATTTTGGGATATGCCCCAGTTGAGGAGAACCTTCGCCCGCGCTCCAGGCGTCCAGGTGCACGTTTGGCCCCAATGTGAGGGGAGATGGTCTGAGTGATCGGACGGGGTTTTCTTTTTCCGGTTTTTCCGGGGGGGTAGGCACGAAGTTTGGCAGGCGCTGCGGCGCCTTGAGCAGAAACGGAATTCACCGCCAATTTGGCGTTAGAATTTTTTAATGTTCTGAACATTGTATCATTGACAGGAGCTAGGCAGGTGTTTGAGTAGCCCTATCATGAGCAGGAAATTTTGCAGGCGGCTGAAGTATCCGCGGCTGGCGTGCCACCACCTTATTTCGCGGGTGGTGCAGAAAAGGCGGCTGATGGATG
>JAFIGE010000086.1 GCA_020831585.1 Opitutales bacterium
GCCGCCTGCGAGCGCATAATATGCCGCATCGCCTTCATCGCCTCCTCATCCATCAAACGCCTTTTCTGCACCACCCGCGAAATAAGGTGGTGGCACGCTAATCGCGGATACTTCAATCTTCGGCAAAATTTTCTGCTCATGCAACGACTCAAACAGATGCCTAGCTTCTGTCAATGTTGCAATGGTCAGAACATTAAAAAAGTTTCCCGTGCCAAATCGGTTGTGGATTCTGTCTCTACAAAAGGGGCCGTAGCGTCTGCCAAACTTCGTGATCACACCCGAAAGCCGGGGGCTATGATGCCTGCACTTGACGAGCGGCCACCTCGAACCAAAGGACAGCTTCCGCCATGGACGAATTCGCCTGAAGGGCTTCGGCAATTTTCCCGCAGCTTGGGAGTTCGGTCTTCGCACGGTCATCGTCGGGCAGTTTGGGCAGGGCCTGCGCGGCGAGATACCAGGCTGCCCAAGCCCGGGCGCGTCGCCGTTCGAGGGGTTCCCGGCGCATACGTTGGGCTTGATGCTGAAAGCTGATGCGAGGATTTCCCAGAAATCCCGCCCCGCTTCCACCATGTGTGCGGCAGATCCATGCAAGAGCGGCATAGGGCACGGGGTAGGGCGCATTTTCGGTGTGCGGAGGGGCGGCGTAAAGCGCCCGCGTGAGGGCGAGGATTGAACGGGCGGGTGATCCCGCCATCCAGAGGGCCTGTGCATACTCCAAGGCTGCCGCAATCAACCCCGATCCTTCCCCGGCCCGGTGTATCCGCAGATGCCGGTAATCCAACCCGGAGCGAAGAGGAGGGAGAAAGGGGCAGGGGATCAGCTGTTGCCCCGCAAATCTCGTTGCGTGATCTCCCGCCAACCCGTTGCATGCCGACTCAAAATGGATCATTCCAGTATCCAAGTTAACTCTCTCCGGTCTTGGCGCAAGATCGCTGTCTTGCCTCTTGGGTTGACCATGCGCCTGTGGCAGCGGTCTCTGCGTCTGAACCTGCCGTGGGACACCATTCGCCCATTGGAGAAGGATTCCCGCGGATTTCTTGTCCTTACTTGGCACAACCGGCTCCTGCCGGCCCTTGCCACCTATCCGCGCGTAGACCGCCAAGGCAAAAACCTACACGCCCTCATCAGCGCGAGCCGTGATGGTGCCTGGCTCACTGCCTTCGCCCACTCGCTCGGACTGCGGGTCATTCGGGGAAGCAGCAGTCGCCGGGGAGCCAACGCCATGCGCGAAATTCTGCGTGCGCTGCGGGAGGGGCAGGATGTTGGCATCACCGTCGACGGTCCGAGGGGCCCGGCTTACGAAGCCAAACCGGGTATTGGTCTCCTTGCCAAGTTATCCGGCGCGCCCATCATTTATGTCGTGCCGGAAATCGGGCGCGGATGGCGGGCAAAGAGTTGGGACCGCTTTTGCGTGCCCGCACCGCTCACGTCCCTCAATGTTCGCATCGAAGTCCAACAGGATGCGGCCGAGCGGTGGGCCGATTTGCCTCATGAAGCCTGTGCGGCGGAGATTGGAAAACGCCTCCGCGCCCTCACGGCGGGGAACGACCCGGAGATGGGCGTCTAAGCAGTGATGAGGCTGTCGAGGGCCGGAAGGTCATGCACAACCGGACTTGGCAGCAGCTTGCCGCATCCACTCACCTCAAGCTGAACTGAAGGTGGTCGGGAGAGCCTCTTAATGCGAGAAATCAGGCTCCACCACGACCGTGTCGCCTGCGGCCACCACGTTGTTCGGTCCGGGGGCCCAGTTTTCGTCGTTGAGGAGCAACTTGAACTCAAGGCGATCCGTCACTTTCGAGCTCTTCCACACCCATTCGTTGGGAGAAATATTCTCGAGGACACCGCCCTTGTCCCAGGAAAGGTCGGCTCCGGCCCCGCGCACGAAAACACTGTTGCCGAATCCGGCATCAAACTTCGCGATAATCGTTGTCACCGGGGCAGGTTTCTTCACCGCCTTTTTCACCGGAGCTTTTTTTTCCGCTGGAGCCGGGGTGGGGGCCACCACCTTTTTAACTGCCACTTTTTTAACTGCCACCTTCTTAACCGCGACTTTTTTGGTGGCGACCTTCTTGGCCGCTGCCTTTTTTGCCGCCGTCTTTTTCACAGCCGTTGTCTTCTTAGTCGATTGGGTCATTTGTTTTCGAAGTTTAGTTGAGTCAGGAAAAACCGGTTTCCCCAGTTTCCGCTCCACAGATCAGCACGCTCCGTGCCCAATCGCAAGCATCGATTCGTGACCGTTGCGTGACGACAAAACGAGGGCACCCGGACGGCGCGGTTCGGCAAATTTTGGTTTTGTCGAAGCAAGAATCTCGGCCAGTGTTTCCCCTTTGCCCATGAAAGTGCCCAGCTCTGCCCGGCCTGCGCCGTCCCCCGGTCGCAGTGAATATACGGCGTCCCTTGTGGAACGGCGGCGCGCTCGGGTGCCGGCAATCCGGTATCCGGAGGACTTGCCGGTCTCAGCGCGGGCGGCGGAGATCCGGGATCTGATTCGCCAGCACCCCGTGGTCGTCATTGCGGGGGAGACGGGCAGCGGCAAGACGACCCAGTTGCCCAAGATCTGCCTGGAGGCGGGTTACGGTGTGCGGGGCATGATCGGTTGTACGCAGCCCCGGCGGGTCGCGGCGCTTTCAGTGTCCCGCCGCATCGCCGAGGAACTGCGCGTGGAGTGGGGGAGGGAAGTGGGCGCGAAGATCCGTTTCACCGATAAGACCGGCCCCGAGACTCTTATCAAAATGCTTACCGACGGGATGCTCCTTTCGGAGATCCAGGGCGATCCGCTCCTCTGGGATTACGAGGTCATTATCGTCGATGAGGCACACGAGCGCAGCCTCAATATCGATTTTCTCCTCGGCTACCTTGTGCGCTTGCGCGAGCGGCGTCCCGATCTGCGCATCCTCATCACGTCGGCGACGATTGATACGGTGGCCTTCGCCAAGGCTTTTGGCGGCGCGCCCATTGTCGAGGTGAGCGGGCGTATGTATCCGGTGGAAGTGACGTATGCCCCGGTTGACGAGCTGCTCGAAGAAACCGGTGAGGTCACCTACATCGAGGCGGCGGCGCGGGCCGTGGAAGAAGTCGTGGCCGAGGGCGGCCCGGGCGATGTTCTCGTCTTTCTGCCGAGCGAGCGCGACATCCGCGAGACGCGTGATCTGCTCGAAGGGCGCCTCGGGGCGCGGGCCGAACTCATTATGCTCTTCGGGCGGCTGTCCAACGCCGACCAGGAAAAGATCTTCAAGCCCTTCCAGCGCCGGAAGGTGATTTTGGCGACAAACATCGCCGAGACTTCCCTCACGATCCCGGGCATCCGCACGGTCATCGATTCCGGCCTTGCCCGGATCAGCCGCTACAATGCCAACGCCCATACGCAGCGCCTCCCCATCGAAAAGATCGCGCGCAGCTCCGCCGAACAACGCCGGGGGCGGGCCGGCCGGGTGGGGCCGGGGCACTGCATCCGCCTGTATCCGGAAAACGACTACGCTGCGCGCCCGCAATACACCACGCCGGAGATCCAACGCGCCAACCTTGCCGCCGTCATCTTGCGCATGGTTTCGCTGAAGATGGGGAGGGTGGAAGATTTCCCTTTTATCGATCCGCCCCATCCGCGGGCTATCCGCGCGGGCTATCAGCTCCTGCGCGACCTCGGTGCACTCGATGATCGCGAGGAACTCACCCCGCTCGGGCGCGATCTTGCCCGCCTGCCCTGCGACCCCACAATCGGCCGTATGCTCCTGCAGGCGAATCGCGAAGGCGCGTTGCGCGAAGTGCTCGTCATCGCCGCCGCGCTGAGTATCCAGGACCCGCGCGAACGCCCCGCCGAGCAGAGCGCGGAGGCCGATCAAATGCACCGGAAGTTTGTCCACGCGGAGTCCGATTTCCTCACCCTTCTGAATATCTGGAAGGCCTACCACGACGAAACCGAGCGCCTCAGCCAAGCGCAGATGCGGCGCTTTTGCCGGTCTCACTTTCTCAACTACATGCGCATGCGCGAGTGGCGCGACATCCACCAGCAGCTCAGCCGCGTGCTCGAAGAGTCGCGCGACTTTCACATGAACACGGATGATGCCGCCTACCACTCGATTCACCGGTCGCTTCTCTCGGGGCTTCTGATGAACATCGCCGAGCGCGCGGAGAATAATCACTACAAGGGCTGCAAGAATCGCAGCGGCATGGTCTTTCCGGGTTCAGGGCTCTTCGACAAAAGTGCCCGTGCCCGCGCAAAGAAAAAGAAAGGTGCCTCCGCGCCCGCGCCGTCCGCAAAGTCGGCCCCATGGGTTTTTTGCGCGGAGTGGGTGGAGACGGCCCGCCTTTATCTGCGCACCGTCGCGCGCATGGAAGTGCGCTGGGTTCTCGATCTCGGCCGCCACCTCCTGCAGCGTTCCTATTCAGAACCGTGGTATGACGAAACCGGCGAGCGCGTGTTGGTGAAGGAACGCACGCGCCTCTACGGTCTCGAAGTGGAGGTGAAGGCGGTGGGCTATGCGCGCGTCGATCCGGTGGCTGCAACGGACATCTTCATCCGCGAAGCGCTCATTGAAGGGCGCTTGCGCACGCACCTTCCTTTTTACGAGGCCAACGGCGAAGTCCTGCGTCGCCTCGCCGAGCGCCAAACCCGCTTGCGCCGCGCCGCCGCCTTTTCCCTCGAAGACCGCCTTTACGCCTTCTATGCCGGGCGCCTCAAGGGCGTGGGCAGTGTGGCCGATTTGTCCCGCTTTCTCCGCACGGCGGGCGACGCCGCTCTCTGCGTGAAGGAGAGTGATTTAGTCGATACAGAAGAAAACGGGGGCGACACCGGGAACTTCCCCGAAGCCATCGAACTCGAGGGTATCCGCCTGCCCGTGCAATACCGCTACGAACCGGGCGAGGAGACCGATGGCGCAACCCTCCGCGTTCCCGTGGATCAGCTCGACCGGGTCGGTGCCGAACTTCTCGATTGGGCCGTGCCGGGCTACATTGAGGAGCGGATTGAAATGCTTCTGCGGGCGCTCCCCAAAGACATTCGGCGGAGCCTCTTTCCCATTCCCGACAAAGTGAAAATCCTTGCCCGCGCAATCGATCCCAAGGAGGGCGGTTTTCTTGAAACGCTTACCCGCCTCATCGAGCGCGAGTTTTCCTTGCGCATCCCGAGGGAAGCCTGGGACCTCACGGCCATCCCCGGCCATCTGCAAACGCGTGTGGAAATTGTCGATACACGGGATCAGGTGATCGCTGCCGGGCGCGATTGGGAGCATGTGCGGCGGCAATACCGTCAGATCGTCGAGGGGCAGACCGCGCGCGGCGAGGGCAACGAGCGGCTGCATGTTTGGCGGGAGGCCAGTGCGCGCCACGAGCGCCCCCATGTGACTCCCGAAACCTTCCCGGACTTCCCCGTTTCCATCGAAGCCGGTCGCCTCGCCGGGGTGCCCGTGCTCGCGTTCCCGGGCCTGCAACCCGGCGACAACGGCAAAATTGCCCTACGCCTCTTCACCACCGAGGCTGCCGCCCGCAAAGCCAGTCTCGAAGGCGTGCGCGCTTTGCAGGAAATGGCCTTCGGCCGAGACCTCGCCTGGCTGGAGCGTGATCTCGACAAGGAACTCAAACGCGTCGCCCTCATCGCCATCGGGATCACGCAGGGGAAGACGCCGCTCTTCGAGGAAGCCCGCGCGCACATGCTTGAAGCCCTCTTTGGCGGGCAGACCATCTTTCCCCTCTCCGCGAAAGCCTTCGCCGCCTCGGTCGCGGTAGCGAAGGAGCGGTCGCGCGGGTGGGTGCCGCGCTTCGTCGATCTATTGCAGGAGGTGCTCATGCTGCGGCTGAAATGGGCGCGCGCCGACGACCCTATTTTGCGCGAGACCGTGGCCCGTCTCTTCGCCCCCGGCTTTCTGCGCACCACCCCGCCGGGTTGGCTGCCGCACTATCCACGCTTTCTCTCCGCTGCGGAGAAGCGCGCCGAGCGCGCCCGTCGCGATCCCCGCAAGGACGCCGCCCGCGCGGCGGAGATCCGCGCCCTCGAAACGCGCGCCGCCAAAGCCGATCCCTCCAAGCTGGCTGCGGCTGAGTGGCCCTGGTTACTCGAAGAGCTGCGTGTGTCCCATTTTGCGCAGGAGTTGGGCACCTCCCGCAAAGTTTCCGTGAAACGCCTCGAAGAGGTCCTGGAAATTGCCTCATGAGGGACACCCGGTGGCGCGGGGCACCGACCAAACCAAGTAAGTAAAAGAAAGCCTGCACATCGTGTCGAAGGCAAAAAGTAGTCCAGCTGATTCATCGCTGGACCCCGACGGAGAGACGGCGACGTGTGTTGAAACGCCTCAGGCGACGAGGAAGGCGCGCGAAGGATTGGGAGATCGCTTCCGCCTCGGGTCGACCGCTAAAGCCTGGCCGGCTACGGAAGCCGTGCTGTTTTTTGGATAAGTTTAAAGACCGTAACCGCACGCGGGGAGCCGCAGGGGGCGGACCCGCCGCGTCCCATAGCTTTCGTTCGCATCGCTCGGCTTGCCAATTCGAACGCAGGTGATTGCATACGGTCTCTACCGGTAGAGCTCAATTCTCCGAAAACTCTGATGAAAACCTTTCTCAAAATTTTTCTCCTTCTCGTTCTCACTTTGTTCGCCGTCGTCGCGACCGTGGTGGGCGTCTTTTATTTCAGCCCCGGATTGCAGCGCGCGCTCGTCCTGGAACTCTTCAAGGACAAGCCGGGATTGACCGTGCAACTGGATCACATCCATGTGCGCTTCACCCGCGTGGAGGTGCGCGGCTTTGCCGTGATGGCGGGCAATGAGGGAGTTAATCTGAACAGCCTCGATGCGGACTATTCGCTGTGGGGCCTTCTCCGTAATCGATTGCAAATCAACCAATTGGAGGTGCGCGGGCTCATCGTCGACATCGCCGCGACGGGGGGCGATCGCTTGCAGCGTTCCTTCGATGGAGCGGGCACCCATAGCCGGGCCACCGTCTCTGACCGATCGCCCGCGCGCGCTCGCCCGAACGGCGGGGAGTGGACCCGGTTTGAGGGGATTTTGCACGAGAGCCGGGCTCACCGGATGCGCACTTTCATCAACAATGTGAGCATCGATGCCACCTTGCTCCTCCCCGAAGGCCTGCGCGTCGATTTGGATGTTGGCGCGGATGGCTGGGCACCGGGGGTGGAGGGGTTGTTGAGCACGGCGATCAATGCCCGGCACCGCGCGCCGAATGCACCTTTCCAGGAGGCTGAGGTGCGCGCGGACTGGCGCGTGCAACAGGGCGACCGGGGCGGCATCGACCGCATGGCGGCTGACTTTCAGGGGCGGCTGCGCGAAGCGGCCGGGGGGGAGTGGATTGAGTTTCTCGGTCGCCTCGGGCTCGATCCCTCCAGCGCCGGGGAGGTGTATACCCTGCGGCTGGAGCGCAGCGGGTTGGAAGCGCCCCTTGTCGACGGGCGGGCCGAGTGGCAACGGGCGGGCCAGCGTGTCGAGGGCGAGTTTGCCTTTCGTGTCGGGGAGGATGCGCTTGCCGGCATTGGCCTTGCCGCCGATTTGCCGAGCCTTCTCCTCAACGGCACAGCGGCTTTTGCCTTTTCCCCGGAAAACGCGCAGGGCCATGTCGATGTCGATCTCGCCGGTCAGGTTAGCCGCCTCGGCGGGGACGATTGGACGCCTCTCGAACCGATCGCCACGCAGGTGCGGGCCGCCGTCTTTTTTGACCCCGGGGAAGTGCGGGTGAACGAGCTGCGCGCGCGTCTTTTTCAGCAGGCCACGCAAGAGGTGTTGAATGTTTCCGCCCTGCGGCCCTTTGCCCTCAATTTTTCGGCCGAGGACTTCGGCTTGGGCGAGCTGGAGGGCGATCTCCTGCGCATTCGCTTCGAGCGCATTGCCCTGCAATTGCTCAATGCCTTCGTGCCCGACCATGAGTTTTCCGGAACAACCCTTCCCGGCGAAGGCATCCTGCGCGCCTCGCAGGGGCGCCTGCGCTTCACTTCGGAGGCCGCTTTCGGTGTCGAGGACATGCGGGTGCAAGCGGGCGACCAGCTTCTCATCGATGCCTTTTCCGCCCGCTTCCGTCCCACGCTGGAGGCCAGCGCGAACGAATTCACGGCGGAGTTTTCCAATCTCGATCTGCGGCGCAATCGCCAGCGCCTGGCCGAGGGGCAACTGCGCGCCAACGGGAAGCGGCAGGGCGACGCCTGGGAAATCGATTTCCTCACTTCCGGTAGCGCCGATCTCGCTCAGGTCACACGCATTCCCGCACTGGCCATGCCCGATCCGCTCTCGACGGGAGCTTTTCGCTGGCAGTTGGCGGGTAAGTTGGGTGACGAGGTGACCGGGTTCGGCACCCTTTCCGCCACGGAGATGCGGCCCGCACGCTATGACGGGCGGCCCTATGGTCTGCGCCTGGAGCCGGAGTTCAGCTTCATTCCCCGTTCCGGGGCCCTTTCCGTGCAGTCTCCCGTTTCCCTCCTGGGACCGGCGAATACGACCCGGGGCACGCTCCGGGCGCGCATCGACCCGCCCGAGCGCAACCGGCAGATCTTCGATGTGGAGCTGCGCCTCGATTCTCTCAACTTCGATGAATGGCAACCGCTCATCGCCGCTTTGCAGACCGAAACCGAAGCTGTCGAGCGGGATCCCACGCCGGATACCCAGCCCCCTTGGGAAGGCTTTCAGGGTGAGGCGCTCGTGGCCCTTGACACCCTGCGCATCGGCGAAAGCGCCTTCACCGATATGGAGGCCCGTGTGCGTATCGACGATGCCCGCACCGTCCGCGCCAATATCCGCGGCAAGAGCGGGGAGGCCCCGCTGCGCCTCGAAGCGCGCCTTGCCTTTCAGGAAAATCAGCGCGCGCAACCCTACCGGCTCTCCGGCGAGCTCGACGTGCGCGGATTTGACGTGACCCCCTTCCTTCGTCCGCCGGACCCCCGCCGACCAGGTATCCTCGAAGGGGCTTTTGATGTCACGGGCAGCTTTGCCGGGACCGCGCCGAATCTCGCATTCCTCGCCGACCGCGCCACGGGCGATTTCACCCTGCGCTCGGCCACACCCGGGGTCTTCCGTCCGCTCGGCGAGCAGACGACCATGGCGACCGGTGTGTCCGGTTTGCTCGGTGGCCTCGCCGGCAACATCCGGGAGCTCCGGTGGATTCAGGAGGTGCTCGATCAGCTCAAGGAGATTCCGTATTCGCAGCTCTCCTTCCGTTTCGCCCGGGAGCCCAATCTCGACTTTGTCCTCTCCGGCTTCGACCTCGTCAGCCGCGAGACGCGTCTGCGTGGTCAGGGGCGCCTGAGCCACCGCGAGGGGGCCGATCTCTTGCAGATGCCGGCAGATATCCGCCTGGACATTTTCGCCAAGGGTCGGCTCGCGGAATCCCTGCGGATGGGCAACCAGATCCGAAGTGAAGAGCCCGACGAGCTGGGCTTCCTCCCCGGCCCGCCCCTTCCTTTGCGCGGCAACCTCGCCCGCCCGGAGTCGCTCCTCCTCAATATGCTCATGGATGCGGGGCAGGGCCTCTTGCCCGGTCTCCTGCGCCCCCGCGGGCAGTGAGTGCGTCAGCAGGGGGGCACGGGGGGCTTCGTCAACCACCCCAGCGCCTGAGGGGACGGGACCCGTCCGACTGACTTTCGGTGGCCTCTGCGGATGGCTTGCTTTTGCCCGCACCCTAGCCACGGTGGAGCGGATGGATTCACCGGTTCGCGTTCGCTTTGCACCCAGCCCAACGGGGTTCTTCCACATCGGAAGCGCCCGCACGGCCTTGTTTAACTGGCTCTTCGCCCGACATCACGGAGGCACCTTCATTCTCCGTATTGAGGATACCGACAAGGAGCGGAACTCCCCCGAGTTTCTTAATCTGATCTACGAAAGCCTGCGATGGCTCGGCATGGATTGGGACGAAGGCCCCTTTGCCGGAGGCGACCGCGGACCCTATCTCCAGAGCGAGCGGTCGCCCATTTATCAGGCGCATCTGGAGCAACTCAAGTCCGCCGGGCGGACCTACGAAAAGGACGGTGCCACCTTCTTCCGCCTCGAAGGTGAGCGCTACACGGAGTTTGATACCTACCTCAACGCCGAGGTCGAAAAGGTGCGCGCCGCTCCGGTGCTTATCGACGACGTCATTCGCGGACCCGTGGAGCGTGCGGAAGAGCGGGATTTTGTCCTTGTGCGGGCAAACGGTGAGCCGACCTTCCACTTTGTGAATGTTGTCGACGACCTCACGATGGGCATCACCCATGTCATCCGGGGCGAGGATCACCTCAGCAACACCAGCAAGCACATCGAGCTGTTTCGCGCCCTCGGGGCCACGCCCCCGCGCTTTGCCCACCTCCCCCTTATCCTCAAGGATCCCGCCGCCGGCAAAGGCAAGATGAGCAAACGCGACAAAGGCGCACTCATCGAGGAGTATCGCCAGCGCCACTTCCTGCCCGCCGCTGTGCGCAACTTTATTGCTCTGCTCGGTTGGTCGCCGAAAAACGATCAGGAAGTCCTCGATATCGGCGAGATCATTGAGCGCTTTCGTCTCGAAGACATCCAGAAAAGCCCCGCCCGCTTCGACGAAAAGAAGATGGCGCACATCAATTTCGAGCACCTCAAGGCGCTCCCTATCGAGTCATATGCCTGGTGCGCCCGGCCCGTCCTCACGGAGAGCGGGGTGCTTCCGGAATCGGCCGATGAAACGCAGCTTCAGCAGGTTCTTTCCCTCTGTCAGCCCAAGGTCGATAACCTCGAAAACCTGCCGTCCTTCAGCCGCTATTTCTTTTCCGACGATTATCCGGAAGACCCGTCCGTGCGCGAACGCCTTCTCAAAAAGGGAGAGCCCAAGCAGTTGCTCGACGAGCTCATTCCCGCCCTGGAAGAACTCGAACCCTGGACCGCCCCGGCCCTCGATGATGCGTTTGCCGCCCTTGCCGGGAAGACCAACCGCAAAGTTCACGCCTGGTGGCCGCTCTGCCGCTTTGGTGTAAGCGGGGTGGGGGGCGGTCCGGATTTTCTTCCCATGCTCGAAGTGCTGGGCAAGCCGACCGTTGTCACGCGCCTGCGTCGTTTCCGGGATACGCTCTGAGGCACTTCCCTCCGGCGTCAGCATACGGCCCTTGCGGTTATCCGACAAGGGGGGCTGGCCCCCGTCAAAAACGATAGCGGAAGCCCACTTGGGCAGCCCATCGTGAGGCGAGGCCGCGGGGATGGACGTAGAGATCGCGCTCGGTGAGTTCGCGGAAACGGTAGGTATAGTAACCAAACTCACCGCCCTTGCCCGTGCGCGGGTTTTGGAAGGGAAAGTGTGCCGCATCGCTCAGAACGTTGACATGATTACCGCCGCGCGGGCGCTTTTCCAGGCCCCAGGAATCGTTGATGAGGTTGCCGATATTCTGGATGTTGAGCATGAGTTCTAAGCGGTGGCCGCCCCAGAGCTTGATTTCATGATTCAAGTTAAGGTCAAACTGGTGGATGTTGGGCGCGCGTCCGGTGTTACGCGGAACGACTTGACCTTTATATTGAGCGAGTCCGGGGGTGCGCTCGACGAAGTTCATAAAGGCCACGCCCTCCGTGTCGCGAAATTGATTGTTGTTTCCCCAGGAAACAAGGGGGTCATCCAGGTCCGAGGGAATGTAAAGTAGATCGTTGTCACCCACCCCGTCGCGGTTCAAATCTAGATTCACCCCCCCGACATGGTAACTGTAAGGGCGTCCGCTCCGACCGTCATAAACCAAGGTGACACGGGTGCGGTGGCGTTCGCTCCAACGGATGCGGTAGGTGAGGGAGCCGATGACCCGGTGCCGGGTTTCGAAACTGGAGGTGCCGAGGATGTCGTCGTTCGGATTGAAGGCGGTGTTGTTCGCCCAATTGGCAAAGGCGCTTGCGGCCGTGCCGTCGGTGACAGTGAGCGAGCGGCTGAAGGTATAGCCAATGCGCCAGCTCAAATTTTCACGCATGGGGTGGTCCAGCTGGAAGGTGTATTGATAGCCCCGGCCCTTGGTGGTGTTGCGAAGCTCAAAGACGTCGCGATACCCGGGTTCACGCCAGCGGAAGGAGGGGTCGACTCCGACGGTCGCGTTCGTATAGAGTTCACGTCCGTCCGGGAGTCGTCCGACAAAGAGATCCCGTTCCTCGAGGCGCAGATTCTGGTGCACATAGTGAATATCGTAAGCCGTCCAGGACCAGGCACCTTCGAGGGTCAGGGTCATCCCGGTTGCCGGATTGCGGAAATCAAAGGCCAGATTCGACTTCCAGTCGGTCGGCATTTTGAAGTTATCGGCCAGGTAGTTGACGTTGACATCGCCCGTCTGCGTGGGATCGCCAATGTCCGCGAAGTAGGCCTCGTTCATCCATTGGGCGGTTTCCTCGGGGGTGAGGTTGACGGGCGGGCTGTCCTGCCGCGCGCCCGTGTTGTAGAAAACTTTGGTGAGGCCGTTATCGACGTAGGTTGAGGATAGCCAGACGTGCGGAGCGGTCCCGTAAAAAAGACCCGCGCCCCCGCGGACCTGTATGCGGCGTTCATCATCGAAGGCATAATTGAAGCCCACGCGCGGCTGGATAACGTAGTTTCCATCAATCGTGTTTTGGTTGGACACGCCAAAGACCTCCTCAAACGAGCGGGGTTGGGCCTCTATGGAGGCACGGGCTTCCGGCGGGGCACGGTTGACGAAGGGAATGTCGATGCGGACCCCGAGGTTGAGACGGAGGCGGTCGTTCACCCGCCAATCGTCCTGAAGAAAGAGCCCGAGGTTCGTGAGCTTGAAATCGGCCGCACCGCTGAAACCCGGAGCGGGCGTCTCCATTTGGAAGCCGGCCGCATTGCTCGGATCGAGCGGGATACCGTTGTTATCGAAACCCAGGGCGCGGAGGAAGAAAATGGGATTGTCGAAGCGCCACGAGCCTTTCGGGTTGCGCAGAAAAAGATTCAGGTTGTCGACGGCCTCGTATTGCAGACCAAAGGAGATTTCGTGGCGGCCTCTGGAGTAACTTCCCTTCCAGTGGAGGAGGGTGGTATCGACTTCCAGTTCCGACAGTTGGTTCGCTCCGAGAGAGAGGGTCGCCGTGTCGGGGCGGCTGAGCGGTCCGGCATAGCGATTCGGCACCGACTGAATGGTGATGTGGGGGAGGATTTCCGCGTGACTGCGCAGGCGGCTTTGCGTTTTCAGAGAGAACCGGAGCTCGGAGCTAAAGCTGTCTCCAAAGCGGCTGAAAAGTTCAAAGGTGTAATCCTCAAGGAGGCTTTCCCAGGTGTACCAGGCCGACGTGAAGCTGGTGTTGGGGGCACCGGGGAAAACCGGATCGCGCCCGACGACCCGATTGTAGCGCGCGGTGAGACGATGGTTTTCGTTGATAAACCAATCCAGTTTGAGGAAATACTTGTCGTCCTTGAGGGAGTTCTGGCCGGGCTCGCGGATTTCTCCGATATCAAAGGGCGTGGAATAAAAGCGGGCCGCATCGATGATGTTTTGCACAACGGTCGCATCGGGAATAATATTCACTTCCTGGCCAACAAAGGTCTCCTCCACCTTCTCGTAGAGGGCGAAGAAAAAGAGGCGGTCTTTGATGATCGGACCTCCAAGGGTTGCCCCGACGGTGTATTCCGTGAACTCGGGAAAGGTAATGGGGATGTCCGAGTCAACCTGGTTGAGCTTCCCGACCATGGAATCGTTGCGATAATAGCCAAAGGTGCTCCCGCGAAATTCGTTTGTCCCGCTGCGGGTCACGGCGGAAATCGACGCCCCCGTAAAACCCGCTTTTTCGACATCGTAGGGAGAGAGGCGAACCGATACCTCAGCAATGGCCTCAAGGGAGAAGGGCTGTTTTTGCGCGGGCAAACCGCTGGGGCTCAAGCCGAAGGTATCGTTTGTCGGGACACCGTCGATGAGGAGCGAATTGTAGCGGGTGTTTTTGCCCCCGGCGGAAACCTGGCCGGTGTCGCGGTCGAAAATGGCCATGCGCGGATCCATCCGCGTGATATCACTGAGGGAGCGGGTCACGGAGGGCAGGGCGGCGATCGCTTCGCCGTCGAGGGTGCTCCCCGAACCCATGAAATCGGAGGAAAAGAGAAAACTCTGTTCGACTGCGCGAACTTCGAAGTCGTCGAGTTCGAAGACATCATCATCGTCCGAAACGAGGGTGACATCGACATTTCGCGTTTGGCCGAGGGCAAGGATGATATTCCCCTCAATTGCCCGCGTATAACCCGGAGCGGATACGGTGAGGACATACGGTCCTCCGACGCGTAGGCCGAGAAAGCGAAAGCGTCCACCGCTGTCGGTTTCAGCCGTCTGCACCCAACCGGTTTCCTCGAGCCGCACTTCCACGGAAGATCCGGCGATGCCCCGGCCGGCAGGATCGAGGACCCGGCCAGCAACACCTGAAGATGTTGCACTTTGGGCACTTAGGGGGAGGCTATTGCCTAAGATCAAAACAATTCCGCTAAAGAGAACTGTGCGAAGAAGGAAAAGGCAAGGTGACATGGTGTGTAGAAATTTTGGGCAGCAGCGGGAGGCCCTGTAGGGGGATAAAGAATAGGGGCGGCTGTTCGCCCGGAACAGCCGCCCCGCAATCAAGTTTTATTCGAAGAAACTTCCTGTTGCCCCATCGCTAAAGTAAAAGAGACCATCGAGATTTGATCGGCTCCAAATGTGGTCATTGAACAACACACTGAAGAACCACGCTCCGATATCCGGATGGTCACCGATGTGATAGAGCCAATCCAGCTCGGGGAGAAAGATCCAGGGATACGCACGAATGTGCACGAACCCGACCATCGGGTGGAACGCCCAATCAGGAGAAAGCAAAAACAGCTCACCCAGCTCCGGGTGATCCACCCAGCCAGCCTCGAAGATTGCTGTATTTGTTATAAGGAAGTCATGTAATTGCTGTGTCGCGCCTTGGCCGGAATCCGGTCCTTCGGAGGTGTAACGGAATGCGATACGCACGGACTGGCCGGCCCATTCGTTCAGGCTGATTTGGCCGGAAGGCGTGATCTCGAAGTCGCCCGTAGAAAGTTCACCCTCAAGAGGCGTCCACGTGGCCGCGAGGGGGCTTCCCCCCGTCCAGTCGGTCGAGAGCAAAACTTCCATGACCGGCCCGCTGAAATTCCGCGCGGTGTCAAACTC
This sequence comes from Opitutales bacterium, assembly GCA_020831585.1. Taxonomy (GTDB): domain Bacteria; phylum Verrucomicrobiota; class Verrucomicrobiia; order Opitutales; family Oceanipulchritudinaceae; genus JAFIGE01. Next base: position 15,044 of record JAFIGE010000086.1, read on the forward strand.
CAGCACAGTGTTCCCGGTGGCCGGGATATCTATTTCCGGTGATATAAGCCAGTCGTCGCTCGCGTCGTCGGCACGAAAGCCACTCATTTCGGCAAAACCGTTTCCGCCAAAGCGACGATGTCGCCATACAAAGTTGCTCGAAAGCGCCACAACCAGGAAATCGCCGAGATCGGTCTCGAAGTCCTCATAAAAAACGAAGGCACGATTCCCGTCCAGGACCCTTACTGCAGCACTGGTTTCGACCGTGTCAAAAGCGTTAGTGATCCTCAAGATCCCGCCGGAACTTCCCATTGGCAGGGTCACGACGAGGGTTTCATCATCAATGATCTCAAACTCGACAGAAGTTCCCCCGACGAGCACGCTTTCCGTGTTGGTAAAGTTGCGTCCGGTGACAGTGAAACTGCCCTGCGGCAAAACCGTCCGCGGGCTGAAAGAATCAATAATGGGCTCGGTTGGACTCGGCAAATTCGGTCCGCCGGGTGTATCCGTCCCCCCGTCGAGGCTGTATATTCCAATATTCCAGCGTCCATCGTTCGATCCGCGAAAAACATGTGCGGGGACAAAGGTTCCGCGGTCAGGACCAATGTTCTCGAAGCCCAGAGCTTCCCCGTAGGCAAACTCGTCACCCGCATTGACATCGACCTGGGAGTTCAGGACCTGCTTGAGCCCGATCGCATCGATCGTTTCATCCCACGGCAGGGGGTCAATAAGGGTGCCGTCGTTGTTCGGATCAAGATCCACGGCGAGGTTGCCATACTGGTCAGCCATGACCAGGACCTCCGGGCCCTGATACCCGCGAACCAGAATATGCGTGACATTGTCATTATTCTCAAACTCCAGATTGGCGATAACGGCCCCCCCCCCGCTCATAACCTCGCTCAGCGGAAGCAGGGTAAAGGTGGTGGGCACAACAAGGAAAAATCCGCTTTCGGGGATCTCGTAGCCTGTCAGGTCCATCGCAAACTCGACCACGCCGGAAAGAAAGTTTGGTGGGTTCGGGTCGGGGTTACCGAAATTCGAATGGTCCCCGAGGACCAAGTACCAGTAGCCGTCGAGGCTATACCCCGGTGTGCCCTCGAGCTCGAAATACTCGTCGGCATCGAAGCCCGGTTGCATGATGCGGATTTCGCTGATGCGAACGAAGGGATCTTCCTGCGCGGAAGCTGCCGGGAGAGCGACGGCGAAGGCCGAGGCGGTGAGGGCGAGGGCCGCCGATGGCGTGCCCCGGAGAAGGTTGTTTATTTCTTTAATCAATTTCATGTGGCGTTATCGGTTGTGAGAAAGAGGTTTTAGGTTTCAGAGCGCACTCTCAAGAGCATACGTCTCCGCCGACCAGTCAAAAAAGAAGCGGAAGGGCGAGGATGTCTCTTCGACGAAGGTCAGCCAGGTGCTGCGGGCCGGCGAGTAAAAGTGTGGGTGGATCAAGCGCCCGGTAAAAAGCCACCCAAGGACCGGATCGTAAACCCAGACTTCCTCCTCGTCCTCCGCCCAAAGCCAGAGATTCCCGTGGTCTTCGTGCACAATGAAGGGGAAATTTGCATCGTCCACCAAACCCCACCAGTCGGTTTCCCGGCGGCCCTGCGCATCGGTCTCAAAATAGGCGAAGATCGAACCGGAGTCATTGAAAGTGGCGACGGGGTCGAAGATGGCCATCGTCGGATCGTCCACGGGATAGTGCATGTGCACGCGGAGACGGAAATGGCGGCGGCGCTCCGGCGACGGTAATCCGCCATCCGAAACGCGGAGCGTGCGCGAGAGGGGGCTCGTGTTCGTTACCGTGACCTGGGCGGGCGAGTAATTGTATGTTTCCCACGAGGTTTCGGTCAGCGGGGTCTCGGAATACTCGACAAAATACTCCAAGCCCGAGAGTGCGGCCTGGTTCATTTCCGTGAAATGGAAGTCGGTCACCCGCCCGGAAAATCGACGCCCGGTGAAGGGCAGGTTTTCCCGTTGGCCGGTCCCGGGGGAGAGGTTTTGACTGAACTCGATGAGATAGGGCACCGGTGCCCCCGGAGCGAAGACGAGAGGATCGGTTACCTCCGGATCGCGCCAGGATTGCATCGGAAAGTAAGTCGCCTTCCAGGAAAACCAGGTCTCGTGGTTGTCGCTCAAAAAGAGCGCATCGGCCAGTTCGGGATAATCAATGAAGGGGTTGCGGTTGCCTTGAACGATGAGTCGGTTTCCAGACTGAAAACCATTGTGGATCAGATGGTTGCGCCGTTTTTCGCGGAGATCCGGAGGAAACATGCGGTTCCACTCGAGGAGCGCGGAAAGGTTGTTGAAGCGGTGGACGTCGGGTCGGCTCCGGTCGCGGGTTTGCCCGAGAACGAGATTTGGAGTGCCGCTGCCATTTCCCTGGGTCCATTCGGTTCCGTCGTAACGCAGGTCCATGTAGAGCATGACGCGGGCAACACGTCCCTTGTCTTCATCGCGCGGTTCGAAGAGATTGCGCGCGCGGTCGATCTTCGATCCCGGCGCGTTATTCACCGGGCTACCCAGGGGGAGCCAGTCAAAGCCGTAGTTGCTGCGGTCGGAATTCACGCCGGGGTTGCACGGGTAGAGGTGATGAAAATCACTGAAGGCAGGAAAGTTTCGGCTCACAGAGCCATCGAAAGCCCCGTAGGATCGGGGCCAGGTGTGTTCGCGGTTCCACGCAGACCAGTTGGAAAAGATGCCAACGGAGAAGCCTGAATAGAGCAAAATGAGGTTGTCCGGGTTATCCGGATCCTGATCAATAATCCGCACGGCGGTGGTCACGTCGGCGTAGGACAGAACGGTGTGCGGCGCAATGATTCCATGCAGGGCGCTGCGCAAATCCGCACCGAGAAGGTCCTCCGCGGCCACGTAGTACTCCGCCGGGGGTGCGTAATCACCGGACCAGTCGACCCCGGCAAGAAAGGGAACAGAGGCAAAGAAACCTGCTGAAAAAAAGATGCGACGGACGGTCGGCAGAAAAAGTTGGCTGAACATTAAAGGTTATGTTGAGGGGAATGCTCCAGACCCTTCACTCATCCGTGGAAGGTGCCACGCAGGCCGGGACTGAAGATGCTCAAAGAAAGAGGTTGGTAAAGGACAAAAGAGCCCCGCCTCTCCTTGAAAGAGGCGGGGCCGAAGAAGAAGAGTCCGACAAAAGTCGATAAGCGGCAGTAACTTAGCGACGAAGGCGACGACGGACAAGAACCAGACCGAGCACGGCCAGTCCGGCAAAAGCCGCATAGGTCGAGGGCTCGGGAATGGCGGTGATGTGGATGTTGTCGAAGCGGTTGTTGCCCGTTGCGCCGATCGCCCCGTCGAGGGTGATGCGGAGGACCACATTCGGGTTGTTGTTGACCGTCTCGACGAGGGAGAGGTCGTAAGATTGAATCGTCCAATCGCCGAGGGCACCCGTGCTCAGGGCAAATTCCGTGAAGGAAGAACCCCCGTCGGCCGAGTAGGAAAACTGCCGGGAGGCAAAGCCTCCAGCCGTTCCACGCTGTGCCCAACTGATCGCAAGGTCGGTGAAGCCGACCGTGCTGATGGCGAAATCAATGTGCATCCCGTTGTTCGACAAATCGGCACCTCCTTGAGGGCTCAAAGAACCCCCACCTGGAAAACCGGGCAGGGCGTTCGCCGTGTTGCCGCCGAAGCTTTGGATGAATGCATAGGCACCGGGATTACTCCCGATATAATCGTCATCGTCACTGTTAAGGGCAGCGTTGAAATTGCTCAGGGTAATGAACCCCGTCCCCACATCCGCTGCCTGCGGGAAGGAAGCGGGCGTGAAACCGAAGCCGCCGCCTGCGAGATCATTGTCATTCTGCGCCCAGTAGGCGATTGTTGTTTGCCCGCTGAGCGCGGTGGCGAGGCCGAAGACGGCGGCACCCAATGAGAGGATAGTATGTTTTTTCATGGTTTGTGTGTGTTGTTTATCGGAGTCATCGGCCCCTGTGGGAGACGGTGCGACTCTCCACGCAGCATGTTCGGGACCAGTCTTCCAATGTCAATCGCTTGCTGCTTACGATCAGGTGACAATGAACGGAAAGTCCGGTTCGGTGAGACCCTTAAAAAAAACATCCGGCCCTTATCCCTTGGGAAAAGTTGGACAAGCTTCACGTTCATGATTTTTCTCCGAAGAGACCGCCATCATCGAAGGACGTGGGGGGGAGCAAATGACAAAACCAAGTATGGGTGTGAACATTTCGGCCAGGATGGCGCGACAATTGCGCCGGCCGGGATTCAATTCGTTTGACAGCAACGGGAAGAGGGCAGCGAGGTGGAGAGCCGGAGAAAAGTATGCAACCGCCCATCACCGTTCGCCTCCTTCGAGTCATTCGCTTAATTGCAGCCATGTCGGCTGTCTTGGGCCCTGTTGTCTCCGGCTCAATGCCCGCGTTATACTATGCGGCGGCTGAAGGAAAGACGGGCGAGGAACTCCGCGACGCCCTTGCCTCCATTATTCGACCGCACAGATCCATCAGCTATTCGTGGGCTCCGTTTCATCGCTTGGACGAAGATCCCGCGAACCCAAGCAACGTGATCCTTATTTATTCGGGGTTTTCGGTTCCAAAACTGCCGAACAACACACACTGGAATCGGGAACACCTGTGGCCGCGCTCGCGGGGGCTGGGGAGTTCAGGCACGGCTTTCGAGGACCTGTTTAACCTCGTTCCGTGTGACGCCGACATCAACAACGCCCGTGCGAACCTTGCCTTCGGCCACCCCAGTCCCGCCGACCCGGGATACAGGCCGGCGGGGCATTATGTTAATGCGCCCCTTGTTTCGAAAGATGACTTTGTCTGGCTGCCACCGGAGTTTGATCGCGGTTTTATTGCCCGTGCTCTATTTTATATGGACCTGCGCTACAATGGCGTGGGTTCCGAGCCGAACCTCTCTCTTGTGGACGATCCGCCCGCCTCGACCCCATGGGGCAGCGTCATGGGAAATCGCGGAGCCCTCCTCGAGTGGAACCGCGCCCATCGGCCCGCCGCCTCTGAAATCCGTCGCAACCAGCTGATCTACACAGTATTCCAGAATAATCGAAACCCTTTTATCGATTACCCGGATTTGGTTGACGCCGTCTTCACCTACGATCTTTACCTCGCTCCCGGAACGTGGCGGGTGGCCCATTTCAGTTTTGCCGAACTGGACGATCCGGCGATTTCCGCGTGGGATGCCGACCCCGACGGGGACGGGCGGCCAAACCTCTTCGAGTATGCATTTGGCCTAAACCCGCGGGAACCGGGTCCGGACTCTCCAGTGGAAATCCGCTTGGAGCACGGAAAGGTTTTTGTTACTTTTCGAAAAGTGCGGGATGCGGCCGTATTTGGCCTCTTCTACACAATGGAAGCATCTTCCGACCTGCTTGAGTGGAGAGCCGTCGCCGTTCAAACCGAGTCGAAGGTGGCTGATGGCGCTTACCATATCTGGAAGGTTGTTTCCTTCCCGGCTTCGGGGACTCAGTTTGTGCGGGTGCGGGTCGACATGGCAACCGACTGAGCTAAAATTCGCCGCCTGGTGGCGTTTTGGATAAAGTAAGGTTTCCGCCCGGCCATTGGGCCTTTGTTCAGATTTTGGGTTGCGGCGATG
>JAFIGE010000087.1 GCA_020831585.1 Opitutales bacterium
TACGAACTCACCCAACGAGGCGTCTTCTGGGTCACCAGAGCCAAGGACAACATGGCCTTCCGTGTTTACCGCAAGCGGCAGCGCGGGCGCAAAGGGACGATTCTGCGCGACGACACCATCTTCCTCAAAGTCGGCAAGAGCCGCGATCAACACCCCGTGTGCCTGCGCCGCATCGTGGCCGAAGTCGAGGTCGACGGCAAAACCGTCGTCATGACCTTCATCACCAACAACCTCGATTGGGCTGCCGGAAGTGTCTGCGATCTCTACAAAAGCCGTTGGTTGATCGAGGTCTTCTTCAAGAAAATCAAGCAGACTCTGCAGGTCTGTGACTTCCTCAGGCACAGCAAACACCCTATCCGCTGGCAGTTGTGGGCCGCCCTGCTGCTCTACGTGCTGCTGCGTTTCCAGCAGTGGTGCTGGAAGTGGCCGCACAGCTTCACGCGGCTCTTCACCCTGCTGCGCGGCATCGCCTGGGACCGCTACGATCTCGGCGAGATTCTCTCATTCTATGGGACAGCAGGTGAGCGATGGCGCATGAAAACCTGCCCGCAGACAGCGTATTTGCCGGGCTTGGCTCCATAAACCCATGCGGCTATGGGACAGCACCCGCCTCTTTATCGGCAATAACCTCTCAAAACCAATTCTGACATTCTTCCCGAATCGACCTTCAGGCCCCTTCGTTGAGCGAAGCGATCGTCTCAATGCGGAGCTTATGGGACAGGTGTGAATTGTTTACTTTCTTTTTCTCGCAAAATAGAGTTCTTGGATGGATTCCCAAAATTGCAAACTTTGCTTCCAGTCCAAACGCCTTGGGGCAGGGTCCCAGACCTCCAGAAAACCGCCCTCAAACCACCTGGAAACACCCTGCTTGGCAAGAAAAAGACACCTCAAAACTGCGAATATTTGGTGATTGCAGCTCTTGTCACGCGCTAACGGTCTCAAATTTGGTTCACCCAATGCTTCCAAAGGATCATGGAAGTTGAGTCGAATGCATCGAGACTTGTCGTTCGTGTGCCGAGCGAAACAAGGCGCTTCGTGTCCGGTGAAAGTCCGGACGTCTCAATGTAATAACCAAACACCCCTTGGAGTATGGGCGGCTCAGGGGAAGCAGGGTCCGGTTGAACAATCTTCGAGGTTGGCGGCTGGGCAGTCGAGGGTGCAGATGCGCGCGTTGAAGGGGGCGAACTGGAGGGCGAAGGGGCCTGTGGGGAAGGCGAAGCGGCCTTCGAAGGGGAAGGGGGCGGTGCGCTCGTAGGAGAGGGTGGCCGCGCCGAGGGGCACGGGGATGAAGCCGGGGAGGACGGCTTGGCCGGAGAGGGCCCCGTTGACCTCCTGGGAGGTGGCGTTCAGGCGGAGGATCATGGTGCCGAAGAGAAGGTCCTGCTCGTTGCGCACACGGAAACCGATCTGGCGGTTCTTGCGCTCGATGAGGAGGTGGTTTCGGGAGAGGGGTCCGGGTTCCATGCTGAAGCCGCTCACGGTGCTGGGCAGCGGGAGCCGGAATTCGAAGTCCGCCGTGGTGTCGATGGTGAAGCCCTCGTCGAAGATGTTCAAGGCCGGGCCGGACCAGAAGCCGGGGATGACCGGCTGGATGGTGGCGGGCGGGAAATGGAGGAAGAACTCTCCCCGAAAGGCGTTCAGGGAGATCAGCGCGAGGTCACCCGGTGTGATGGGCGCGAAGAGGAGGGGCCCGAGGGTGAGGCCTTGCTGCGGGTTGAACGCGAAGTCCATCTGGCCGTTCGCGCTGACGGTGGCGGAGACGCGGGGTTCGCTGGGGAAGCCACGCCGTCGATCCGGAGGTCGCGCAGGCCGACGGTGAAAACCCCGGCGGCATCCTGCTGGAGGACGATGGAGGAGGCACCGTCGCCCCGGAGGGCGGCGAATCCGAAGTCGACGAGGGTGGTGGTGCCGGTGCCGGGGATGGGATCGGGGTCGGGTTCGCCCACGGTGAAGGAGAAGGGCCGATTCTGGAAGAAGAAGCCGGGGCCGTCGGGGCGGCGGATGAGGCTGATGGTGCCCTCGACGCCGAGCCCGAGATCAGGGGAAACGGCAAACTGCACGGTGGTGGGGCCGAGTTCGGCCACGGAGGGGAGGAGGGGCAGTGTGCCGAGGGTGGCGAATTCGCCCGCGACAATGGGCGGATCGAAGGGGAAGGCGGGGTCCCAACTCGCACGAAAGGCGAAGGTCGATGGGGGCAGGGCGGGCCGGTCGAAGAGGCGCAGGCCGGGGTTGTTGGCGGCGAAACGGAAGTCCGGGCCGACGAGGTCGAAGCGCCACGAGCCGGCCGTGACGGCGACCAGCTCGAAGTCATTGGGGGTGTCTCCGGCGGTGAGCTGGAAGGCGCTCGTGCGGAGGACGCCGTTGGCCTCAAAGAGGCTCAGGAAGAGGGAGCCTTCGACGGCGGCGGTGTGCCCGCCTTCGAGCGTGGGAAAGCGCACGACGGCATGGGAAATCTTGAGCCAGGGACCCTGCGCGACATCATCCGGCGGACCGGCCTCTCCGCAGATCGTGGGGGCGAAAACGATGGGCGGCGGGGCTTCCACCGGGGGCGGGAGCGAGGGCACGTAGATGGCCGTGAAGCGCTGCGCGCCGCCCGATTCGACAGCGGTGAGGATGCGCCCCGAACCGCCCTGAGACCAGTGGCTGAAGGCGTAGTTGACGCCGTTGTGCACGCGGGTGGCGGGGGCGGTGAGGGTGCGTTCGGCCCCGCGCTGCCAGTTGGTGGACGAGGAGGCCCCGTCAACCACGGTGAAGACACGGGTGGCCGAGGAGACGAAGCCATCGACGGCGAGGGCCGCCCCGACGGGGATGGAGTCGATGATCACGCTGGAGACGGGCGGCACGGCGGTGCCCACAACCTCGATGGTGACGTCGCCGTTGAGGGCGTCGCTCCCGAGATGGAGGACGGCGTGGAAGGTGCCTGTGGAGGTGGGGCGGAAAATCACCCTCGCCGGCGCATCCATCTCCCCGGGTAGGATGGCCCCGGCGGCGAGTTCGGCGGAGAACGGGGTGGGGCTGGATTCGGTCTCAATGGAGGCCGTGAGGGGATGGACCGTGCGGGCCCCGAGGTTGACGGCGCGGATAAGGAAGTCGCTCGTCTGGCCCACCGCGACCGTCCCCACGTTCACGCGAACGGGGAGGTCGAGGTAGCCCGGACCGTTGGGGATGGCGGGCTGGAACTTCCAGATAGCCCCTTCGGTGCCGTAGGCGTGGAGGGTGTTGAGAGAAGATCCGGCCAGCCCGCGGATCTCGGGCGCTCCGGGCAAGCGGAGCTCCCGGTGTTGCAGGTGCCAGGTGAAGCCGCCGTTGAGGGTCTCATGGATGCGCGTGTCCCCGGCGGTGGCGGAGACAATCCAACCGCGCTGGCTGGTGATGAAGCGCACATCGCGGATGTCGCCGAGCGCGGGGTTGGTGAGATTCGTCCACGATCCGGTGGTGGCACCGCCGCTGGTGGTGCGCCAGAAGTTGCCGGAGTCCCCCACGACCCAGCCGAAACTGGAGCTGGTGGAGAGGAAGTGGACGGCGCGGAAGAGGTCGAGTTTGTTGCCGTTGATGACCTTTACCCAGGGCGCGGCGGAGCCGGAGCGGGTGTAGAGTTCGCCTTCATCGATGCCGCGCACGGCGGCGAAGATGCGCCCGTTGAGGGTGTGGGTGATGGCGAAGCCATCGGTGCGTTCGAGGGGCGAGGTGGTGTCGATCAGCCAGCTCAACGGATCCTTGCTTGAGCCGATGACGCGCCCGTCGGCCGAGCCGAAGCGCGAGGTGACGGCTTGGGCGATGAGGTCGTTTTCGGCATTGCGGAAGGCGGTGACAGCGGCGATGGAGGTGGGCGTGGGCGAGTTGACCGGGGTCCAGGTGACCCCGGCGTCCTTGGTCGAGTAGAGCGTGCTCTTGAGGGGCGTGGGCGTGCCCGTGCCCCCGGCTCCGCCGACGGCGAAGCCATTGAAGGGATCGGAGAAGGCGAGCGCGCGCAGGGGGCCGGCTGTCCCGAAGAGGGTCGGGATCCACTCCCCGCCGCCGTTGACGGTGCGCCAGAGGCTGCCTTCGGCGGCGAGGACAAGCTCGCCCGGAGCGAGGATTTCGAGACCGACGAGGGTTTCGAAGGTCGGGGAAAAGGTGCGCGTCCAGCGGGCGCTCTGGCCGTAGCCGGAGAAATCGATTTTATGGCTGTTGGTGCCGTCGCTGAAGATGAAGGTGGCGGTGGCCGGGCCCGGCGAGGCGGGCTTGAAGAGGACAGTGAAGACGGCGGACTCGCCCGGCGGAATCGTCTGGCTCTCGGGGAAGACGGAGAAGCTCCCGCTCGAGGGATCTTCCACGGCCATGTTCGAGGGAGACGTGCCGCCGTTGGTGATGACGACGCGGCGGAAGGCGGTGGCATTGACGGCCCCGCCGCCGAAGTCGGCGGCTTCCGTGGTGACGCTCGTGAAGGGTCCGGTGACGGTGGTGGGGCGGCGAAGGATGTTGCCGCCGTCGCCGAGTATCCAGATGTTGCCGGAGTCTCCGCCGGTTTCGCTCGTCTGGCGGTTGTGGAGGACTTTGCGCATACGCGCGGGGGCCTGAAGGAACTGCTCGGTGAAAGACGCCCCGCCATCGAGGAGGCGCCAGATCTGGCCTTCGGAGGTGCCGAGTTGACCGGCGGTGTTGGCCGTCCACGCACCCGAGGTGAGGCTGCCGCGGAGGCTGGCGGGCATGTTGCGACGCGTCCAGGTGAGGCCGGTGTTGTCGTTGCTGGTGAGGACGATGTCGGGCTCGCCGATGATGAGGAAACGGCGCTGCGAGAGGGTGTTCTGCTGTGAGCAGGAGACGGCAACAAAGCGGGTGTCGGCGGGCACGCCGGGCGGAACGGGGAGGACGTCCCAAGTTTTGCCGCCATCCTCGGTGCGCAGGATCGTTCCGTTGTCGCCCACGGCGATACCGATGGGCACGCCGGTGTTGTCGGCGAAGCGTTCCGTGCGGAAGGCCACGCCGTTGATGGGGCCGGAATCGCGGAAGGTATGAACTTCCCAATCACCGGCCGCTTCCTGTTCGGTGGCGATGAGGGCGATTCCGCCAAAGGCACCGGCGAGAACCATGCGGTCGCGCGAGCGGCGTGCGGCGGTGCGCCAGGAGACGTCGGGGTTGCGCCCGATCTCGCCGAGGAGATAGGGGCTCCAGGTTGCGCCCGAGTCGAGGGTGCGGGCGATGGCTCCGTCGTCGGCGACAAGGAAGCCGCGCAGGTTGGCTGGGATCGAGGGGGCGTTGGCGGCCACCCAGGAGAAGACGATATCGCGCCAATTGTGCGCCCCGGCAGGGACTTCCTCCCACAAGCGACCGCTGTCGAAGGTGCGGAGGACGCTGCCGTTGTCGCCCGCGACCCAACCGGCCGAGGCGATGATCTGGTGACCCCCGTGGAGATCGGGGCCGTCCATGCGCTGCCGGTGCCAGAGCGTCGTGCTGCCGCTGCCGGTGAGGCTGATGGTGCGGTTGGGAAGGGGGCTGTTGGTGGCGAAGACGACGGAGCCGTTTTGCGTGCCGGTGCCCACCGGGGTGAAGGTGACGGCGAATTCGCGCGCGGCTCCGGGGGCGATCACAGCGAAGCCCGGCGAGATTGCATAGGGGCCGTTCACGGTCGTGCCGGAGATGACGAGGTTGGCCGTGCCGGGATTGCTTACGAGGATGGGGCGCGTGGTCGAGTCACCGAGGCGGAGGCTGCCAAAAGCGAGCGAACTGGCCGGGTTGGCGTGCCAGCCGACGGTGCCCGTGCCGGTGCCGGTGAGGGCGATGTTGGCCGAGCCGAAGGGGCTTGTGAGGGCGAGGGTGCCGGTGTGCGCGGCGACTGCCTGCGGGAGGTAGCGCACGGTGATTTCGCCGACTTCGAGGGGCCCGAGAACGAGGCGGTTGGGCTGGGCGGTGAAGCTGTCGTTGCCCGCGATCACATCGGCATCGAGGACGAGACGGCCGAAGCCGGTGTTCTGCACGGAGAAGGTTTGCGTGGCGGAGTCGTCGCGCGCGGCCACGTTGCCAAAGGCCAGCTGTGCGGGCACGGGGCCGAGGGCAGGGGTCAGGACAAAGGGCTCGAAGCCGAATTCGAGGCGTCCCTCAACCTCAATGGCCCCGTTGGCGAGCGCGAGGGTGCGCGTGCCGCTGTCAAAGTAAATGCGCCCGTTGCTGTTGATGACGATGCAGGTGGCGGAGGCATCCCCCGTGCGGAAGTGCGATTCCGTGGATTGACCGGGGAATAGGGTGATGTTCATGCCGTTGGGGATTTCCACGCGCATCTCAAAAAACTCCGCCCCCACACCGTTGATGGATACCTCGAAAGCGGCGGGAACGAGCTGGCCGGAACCGGCGGGAAACTCCACCTCGGGGAAGGCGCGCAGGAGCACGGGACCGTTCACATCGAAGGGGCTGCGCAGCTCGACGAGGGCTTCCACGCGCAGGGTGGCGGCCCAGGGCTGGCCCTCCACGGTGCTGAAGGTGAAAGGGGTCTCGGCGCCGGTCACCGGATCGATGCTGCCGTAGATCATTCCGCGGAAGTTTTCCCCGAGGAAGGGGAGCCGCGCTTCCGTGGGATCGATGCTCAGGCTGACGTTGGGAAGGGAGGCTGTGGGATCGGAGGAGCGGCTCACGGAGACGGACGCGCCGAGCCAGGCATCCCCGCCGCCGAGGGGCGTGAGCTGAAGGAAGTTACCGAGGTCGAAGGCCTTGATCTCCCCACCCACGGTGATGAAGTCCGCGCCGAGATCGGGATTGCTGTTGAAGAAGAGGATGCCTTCGCGGAACTCGAAGGGAGTCGAGCTGTCGTTAAAGGGATTGGTCCAGGCGGGAATGCGCACATCGTCCACGCGGAGGCGCGCGGTGATGCCGAAAGGTGTGAGGCCGGCGGGACCGGTCACGGCGAGGGTGGCCTCGGGGACGTTGATGATCAGGTTGTCGGCGTCGTTGCCGGACGGGAAGTAACCGAAGCGGAAGTGCCCGCCCATGACGAGCCCGCCCCGCCGCACGGCGAGGGTATAGGGGCCGGGGTTGTCCGGGTTGGGATCGGGGAAGCGGATGTGGTCGGGATCGGTGTTGAGCGGGTAGTCGGGGTTGAAGTTGGGAGAGAAGCCGTAGAAGCCCGCGCCCACGCCGCCCGAGACCACCTGAAGGAGGTCTTCGAGGCCTTCGGGGATTTGGAAGGCGAGCTCGGCCGAGAGGGAGACTTTGGGGAGCGTGTCAGTGATCTTCTCGTAGAGCACGCCGAGGCGCTCCAACTCGCTGAGGGAGCCGTCGTTGAGGATGTCGAGGACGTCGTGGAAGTGGTCGGCGGGTTCCTTGGCCTCGGGGGATTCGATGTCGGCAAGGGAGAGTTCGCTGATGTAGGAGGCGGTGCGGATTTCAAAAACGATGCCGCCGGAGACGAAGTCGGTGAGCCAGTTGGGTTCATTGTCCTGGTTGAACTCGGGCACGGTCGCGGCGATGCGGAAGAGGCCCTCGGCGGGCTCGGCGATGATCTCGGCGGCGAGCACGGGCACGCCGAGGATCTGCCCGTCGAAGCGGCCCCGCATGAAGGCCAACTCCAGCGGGTAGAGGCTCGCGGGAGCGTTGATCATGTCCGCGAAGGAGATGTCGAGGAGGGCGTCGAGGAAGGCGTCCGGCCCTTTTTCGAGGGCCCAGATTTGCGCGGGGGGGTTGGGGAGGGGGAGGTAAACGCTCAGCTCGCCCGCGCGCACGGTGGCGAGGAGCCACTGATCGACGATGGCGGTGGCCGCCGCGATGCGGTCGGGGATGCCCGTGACGCCTTCGTCCTCGGGGAAGAAGAGGGCTTGGAATTCTTTGTAGGGCGGCGCGTTGTAGATGATGCTGGGCAGCTCGATATAGGCGGCCCCGAGGAAACCGCCGTGGGGGAAGAAGTCGCGGCTCAGGTCGAGGCCGGCGAGGGCGTCGCGGAAGGCGGGGCTCTGCTCGGGGAAGAGGTCCGCCAACTCCGGTCCGCTGCCCAGCCAGATGCCATCGCAGAGCACGCCCGTCTCGGCCCCGCGGATGAGGAGGTCGCGGCGGTTGAGGAGGGCGGGCGGGGCCCAGTCGATTTCCGGCCGGGTCGGGTGGAAATCAAAATTCGGCATGATGAAGCGGGCCGAGCCGCCCCCGAGTTTGAATCCGAAGGGGCTGAATTGATAGCCAAATGTCAGAACGGAGCGCCGCAGCATGGACCCGACCTGGTCGCTGGCGTAGGCGAGGGGGTCGGTGAGGGCCTTTTCGAGGCCGGGCCGGTCGAGTTCATCGAAGCCGAAGCTGAAGCCGAGGGCCGCCTCATCGAGGGCGGGGATGATGGGCGTCTGGCAGAGCACGCCGAAGGAGCCGAGGCAGAAGAAGGCGTTGCCGAGGACGAAGGAGGGCGAGAAAATGAGGTTCCCGCGGATTTCGTTTTTCTCCATGCGGAACTGCACCGCTCCCGGGCGGTTGCCACCGGTGAGGGAAAAGCCGAAGAGTTTGGGATGGGCCTCGCCGCAGACCTGGAGGATGGGGTTGATGGCCCCGTAGAGGTCGACGATGTAGTTAAGAAGGGCGTCGTAATAGGATTCGCCGACCGGGGGAATATTCGTCAGGAGGTAGCCGATGATGGCCTGGAACTCCTGTGCGGCGCGGTCGCGCTCGGCCTCGGGTGCAGCGGGATCGAGGATGATGAGGGTGTTGGGAAAGAGAATTTCGGCGATGGGATCGTCCACCGCCGGATCGAAGCGGTCCGGATCGAGCACCTCCGCGAGGAGCGTGCTAAGGTAGGTGTCGCCGAGGCTTTCGAGACTTTCGAGGAACTCGAACGTGACGACAACGGAATCGGTCACGCAGCCGTCGCAGGCCGCCTGGATGTCGAGGCGGCCGAGGAAGAGGGGACCGAGTTCGATATTGGCGAAGCCGCAGAAAGAGGGGTTGGGGAGGCCCTGGTTGTCGGTTGCGGAGACGTAGGCTTCGACCGTGCCGACGGGGATGCCCAGCAGGTTGAGGCGGCCGGCCACCCCGGCGGTGCCGGTGGTCGAGAGGGTCACGCCACCCTCCACGTTGAGCACGGCGGAGACACCCGCATAAGAAAAATTGCCCGCGAGGGAAACGGTCACATCCGTGCAGGGCACGCCCTTGCCGAGGATGAGGGCGAGGCCATCGAGGAGTTCGTCAGGGGTGTTGGGCACGTTGCCTGTGAGGGCGGCGAGGAGCATCTTCTCAACCGTCTCGCGGAATTCGAACAAGCCGTCGACCATGGTCGCGCGGATGTCATCCCAGGGCTCGCCCACGAGGGCATCGGGGAGGGGCGGGGTGAGGAAGTCGACAAGGGAGAAGGCACCTTCGGCGAGGTTGGCGGCGATCTCCGCGGCCCCCGCCCATTCGGCGAGAACGCCGAGGGCATGGACTTCTTTTTCCGCCGGGGTGAAGCTGCGAATGGCCTGGAAGACGGCGAGGAGATCGGTCTGCCCGGCGGTGACGACGAGGTCGTATGCCATGACCGCCTCAGTGATGAGTTCGCGGGGGAGGGCGCTGAATTTGAAGATGATGCGACCGGGGTAGGCATCCTGATCCGGGTGGGGCTGGCAGAGAATGTTGACCGTGCCGGGCGGGCAGTTGGCGAGGGCGCAGATGGGGTTTTCCGCGTTGCTGCAAAGCTCGCCGCCGCTATCGCCGAGGGGGGCGCTGCCATCGGTGCTGAGGGAGCGGTTGAACTCGGCCAGCTCGTCCCAGCTCATGGCGGTCTCGGGAACGACGAGGTCGGGATCGTCGAGATCGTTTGTGGCCACGGGATTGGGGCCGGGTGTGAGGAGCGGTGGACCGGAGGCGGGGATTTGGATGTAGGTGGAGAATTCGCAGGGATCGCCAAAGACGCTGGCAAAGGAGACCCCGCCGGTGGCCCCGGTGACGAGGAAGCCCGTGGGGCCAATGGGGATGCCCGCCGCGCCGCCCTGCACGCTGATGCAGGCACCGATCAGGCCGCGCAAGTTGAGGGCGAGGAGGACTTCGACGCCCGTGCCGTTGAGGACGCCACCGACCTGGCCGGCGAAGAACAGATTCGGCGGATCGGAAATGTTCCCGATGTAAACCTCACCCTTGATCTTAAGGGGGCCGAGTTCCGAGCCGTCGAGTCCGAGTCCGAGCCCGTTCACCTGCAACTGCGGCAGATAGATGCCGAGGGTATCGTTGAACTCCAGGCCGACGACAAGGTTGTCGAGGCGCCCGCTGATGACAGGGGATTCACGGCTGGGAAGAAAAGCTTCGGCGCTGAGGTTGATCTCCACGTTGGTCGGATCGAAGAGATCCTCCAGGCGCACTTCTGTGCCGGGGGCGTAATTCTTCACGCGGAAGCCCGCGCGGGTGATGGTGATGGGGATGTTTTCGAGAAGATCGGCGTCCAGTTGCAGCTCACCTTCAGAGGGAATGAGGAACGTGGGCAGGGGTCGACCGGTTTCAAAGCGGAAACCGGCGTTTTGCACGGCCACGCCCACGCCGAGGGGCTCGACAAAGAGTTCGCCCCCGAAGCGAAGGGTGAAGGCGCTTCCGCCTGTTCCGCCGGTGAGGAGCGAGCCGATGTTTTCGAGGCTCACAGACGCATTGGTCAGGCGAAAGCCGTCGCTTCCGCCAAGAATCCAAGTGCCGGTGGTGGCAAAGCTGAGGTCGGGGAGCGCAAAGGCGAACTCCGGGGCATCGCCCGGAATGGCCGGGGAGAGAATGGTCACGGAACCGCCGCAGGCCTGACCGGTGAGACCGGCGGAACCGCCGTCCTCGGGAGCGAGAAACTCCAGGGGCAGGCTCACGCGCATGGACGCGCTGAGGGTCAGGCGGGAACGGTTGCCGATCGTGTCGCGGGTGAGGAAGGTGCCTCCGGGGCAACCGCCGCCCTGTGGCAGCAGGGTGAAGCGGAGGCGTTCGTCGGGGCCATCGCCCATCGGAAAGGAGAAGAGGTCCACCGCCGAGAGGAGGGCGAGGGTGCCGGTGGGGAGCCCGTCGAGAGCCCACTCGCCGTTGCTCACGCCGAAGAGCACGGGGGCGGCATCCTCATCGCCGAGGGCGGGGATGGGCAGGGAGACAACGCCGTTGACCTGCGAGAGGACGGGCAGGGCACTGCTCGAAAAGGCGAGGAGGGTCGACTCGACATAGACGAAGAAGCCGGGAAAGTCGGGCAGGGCGAAACAGAAGTCCTCGAAGAGGAAGGCCCCGCTGAAAGAGACGCCGCCCGCGTCGAAGACGAGCGAAAGGGGGTTCTCCACCGGCAGGGTGATGGAGGGGGCTTCGGTGAGATCGGGGCAGGCGTCGGTGGGGGCAAAAGCGTCGGCGGGTAGCTGCAGTTGCCCGCTCAGGGCGAGGCCGAAGATGTCGTCGCCGAAAACAAAATCCAGCCTCGCCTCCAGCACGGAGAGGAAGAAGTCCTCCGGGGTGGGATCACCCCCGCCGGGCTTGCGGAAGAGGCCCACGGTGACACCCGACGCGCCCCCGATGGAGGCGGTGCCGGAGAGGCGGTTGCCGGACATGCCCGTAACAGCAAATGAAAAACCACCCTCAAAAACAACAACGTCGTCGGCGAGGACGAGGCTCCCGCTCGATCCGGAGAAGGCGAGGTTTTGGCCCCCGGCGGGATCGAAGGAGTAGTCGAGCGCCACGGCAAAGGCGAGATCGCTGTCGGTGGCGGTGAAGGTGCCCGCGCCCCCGAAGGAGAAGGCCCCGGCGGCGGTGCGCGCGGCCGAGGCGGCGAGGTTGAGGTCGAAGCCCTCCGCGCCTCCGGCGGCGTTGACGGCGAGGGCGAAGGCTCCATCGGTCGAAAACGAACCGCTCGGCACGGCGAAGAATGCTCCGCTGTCGAGGCGGAGGACGGCGTTGTTCACGAGGAGGCGGAAAGGATCGGGCGCGCCGGGCTGGAGGAGGGAGGCGGGGTTTTCGACAACAAACGAATCCACGCTCAAGCGCAGTCCGCCGGAGCCCCCGAGGACGACATCGCCCGCCGCGGAAAAGGCGGCGACATTGAGCGAGGGCGCGGCCCCCGCTGTCCACGAGAGGGCACCGCAGCCCGCGAGGGCAACGGGCGTGGGGGTGGGCGAGGCGGCGTCGGCGAGGATTTCCGGGGCAAAGGTAAAGCGAAGGCCGCCCGAGAGGGCAAAGGAGGGTTGTCCATCTGCAAAAGCAAAAGAGAGCGCGCCCGCCGGGCAACCACCCGCGGCCGGACCGGTGAGGAGGAGGCTGAAGAGGTCGGTTTCCTCCACGAGAACCGTATTCGCCGGAAGGCTGATGGTGCCCGCGGGAAGGCCGTCGAGCGGCCAGAGCAGGTCGGTGATGGCGAGGGCAAGGGGACCGCTTGGCAGGTTCGCCGTGAAGAGGCCGGGCTGCGCTCCCGTGAGGGCAAAGACTGGAGCGGACCCCTCAAAAAAGGTCAGGGTGGCCGCGCAGATTTCGAGGCTCACGAGGGGATCCCCTCCGCTCGCGCCAAACTCCGGCAGGGCCAGGCGGAGGTTGGCGAAGGCAAGCGCGCCGGAGAAGGTGACGCTGTTCGTGGCCGCATCCCAGGCAAGCTGGAGAGGGGCCGCCGGGCTCAGGGCGATGGCCGGACCGCCGCCGCCACCGCAGGAGCCGGCAGTGATGGTTTCGGGCAGGCGCAGGGTGCCCTCGGTGAGGGCGAGGGTGAATCCGGTATCGGAAAGAAGGATACGTCCGTTGAGATCTTCGACAAAGAGAAGAAAATCGGCGGGCGTGCTGCCGCCTTCGCCGCGGGCGAGAAAACCGGCGGAGCCGCTCACTTCAATCTCACCGGATGCGGTATCCGATCCATTGATACGAACGGTGAGGCTCTGGGGAAAAAAGACGGCGTCCTCGCCGAAGCCGAAGGAGAGGTCTTCGGTGGCGGCGGTGAAGCGCATCTCGCGGGAGGCGCTGTCGTAGGCGAGGGTGGCGGCGTAGGTTCCGGCGAGGGGGCCTTCGCCCACGGTCAGGGTGGCGTCGCCCGTGGCACTGAAATCCCCCCCGGCGGTGCCCGTTGCCTCCAGAGAACTCTCGATGCTCAGGCCGGGGCCTCCGAGCGGGAAGCGGCTTTGCCCGGCGAGGAAGAAGGCCCCGTCACTTTGGAGGGTGCCCTCGCTGAGGACAAACTCGGCCCCGAGATCGGTGAACGCCAAGTTGCCCCCGAAGGTTCCGCGGAAAAACTGCGTTTGGCGGTTGTAGAGAAATTCGCCAAACACGTGCCCCACGCGCAGGGTGCCGAGGTCGAGGGTGAGGCCGGTGGGGGCGTCGTTTTCGCCGAGGGCGAGGAGCTGCGCGCGCACGGGGGTGAGTTCGGTGTGGAGGGTGAGGGCTTCGGTCGCGGCAGCCGTGCGCAGGGCGCTCACGAGCGGGTCGCTCGCCGGGTCGTCCGAAAGGCTGGCGAAGAGGCTGCCGGAGCCGTCCGCGAGGGAGGCCAGGCCCGCCGGTTCATCGTCCCCGAGGATCGCGTCAAGGATGTTGCTCATCTCCCGCGCTTTATCCGTGAAGAGTTCGACGAGGTCATTCCGCAGGCGGGGACGCTCCCGTTCGCTGAAGTCGAGAAGGGCCTCACGCAGGCGGGCGACGATTTGCTGCGCGAGCTGGTCGGTGGCGGGTGTGGTCGGCGCGAAGGCGAGGTCTTCGCCCGAAAAGGCCTCCTCGTCCTCCATTCGCTGGTAGGCGCGAACGATGGTGTGGAGGTCGTTCAACTCGCCCAAGAGCGCCTTCCGCTGACGGTAGATGGAGGCGCTGCGGGCGGGATCGGCGAGAAGCGCGGACCACCCCTCGAGCGCACTCGTGAGGCGGAATTTGATCGCCTGGCGGGCCGCGATGTGCCCCGCATCCGAGGCCGTCCCCGGGTGGGAGCGCCAATACCCGATCGCGATTGCGGCAAACGCGGTTTCCAGGAGCGAGAGGCGTTCGGCGGGACCGGCGAGGGCGGCAGCCTGGGGAATGCCGGTGGCGACGTATTCACCCCGGATGGCGTCGTTGATCGGTTCGGTAATGAGTTCCCCATTAACCACTCCGAGGAGGTCCTCGGCGGTCTGCATGCGGAGGAGGGCAAAGGCTTTGTCCTCCCAGCGGCGGTGCCGGTCGGCGGCATGGTTTTCGCGGATGCGCAGGAGGGTGGATTCGGCCAGTTGGCGAATGGGAATCCGCTCAAAATTGGCGGCGCTTGTATCGAGCCCGACCAGTTTGGCGTTATTTAAGGGGACTTCTAAAAACCCCTTGCGTATCGGCCTTTCAACTACGAATCTTGCGGCATGCGATTTGAACAAAAGAAAGATGCCGGATTGTTCGACTGGATGGAGCTGGAGGGGAAGATTGCGGGGCGCGAGACGTCCCTGAAACGCCTTGGCAAGACCATCAACTGGGAGGCGTTGGCCGACGTGCTCATGGCCCGCCTGGAATACAGGAGTGGTGCGCAGGGCGGGCGTCCTGCGAAGGACCCCGGGTTGATGCTGAAGCTGTGTGTTCTGCAATCGCTCTACGACCTCAGCGACGAAGAAGCCGAGTGGCAAGCCACCGACCGGATGAGCTTCCGCTGCTTTCTGGGCCTGTCGGCGGCAGACACGGTGCCGGACGCGCGCACGCTTTGGAAGTTCAAGGAGCGTTTGGGCCCGGAGGGCGTGCAGGCGATCTTTGATGCCTTTGTTAATCAGATGCGCGCGCAGGGACTGGAGCCCCGCAAGGGCAAGATGATCGATGCGTGCATCGTGGAAGCGCCCCGGCAGCGCAACAGCGCGGAGGAGAACGCCGCGATCAAGAAGGGGGAGCGCCCCGCGAGCTTTGACGAGAATCCCGCGCGCGGTCGCCAAAAAGACACCGACGCGCGCTGGACGAAGAAGCGCGGACGCAGCTACTTCGGCTACAAGAACCACACGAAAGTGGACGTGCGCAGCAAAATGATCGAAGGCTACACGGTCACGCCCGCTTCACGCCACGACTCGCAGGAAGTGGAGGCACTGGTGAAGGAGGGCGACGGCTACTTGCTGGCGGATGCGGCCTACGCTGGGGAACCGGTGGAGGCGTTGCTGCAAGAGCGCGGGGTGGAATCCTACATTCACGAGAAAGGGGTGTCGGGGCACCCGTTGAGCCGGACGCAAAAGAGCTTCAACCGCATGAAGAGCAAGCTGCGCGCGCGGGTGGAACACGTTTACGGATGGATGCGCGGTCGTGGCCAAAGACTTGTGCGATCAATTGGTCTGGAGCGAGCCCGACGATGTATAGGGATGTGCAACCTGGTCTACAACATGAGCCGTTGGACCTACCTGAAGAGGGGGGCGGGATGCTAATAGGCAAATGGCCGAAAATGGGGGTCGGAAAGACTCCGGCGGTCGTGGGATCGCCGGAAATCGGGCCTTCCAGGGGCCTTTGCGGGCGCTTCCGGGTGCGGATTCAATAGGAATGAATTTGCGTTCGCAGAACCGTCTCTTGGGAAGAGGGTTTTTAGAGGTGCCCTAAACTGCGGGCGCACCTCGCCGAGTCCGCAACGCTCCAGAAGGGCCTTCGTATAGGCCGGGAGAGTGTGGTGGGCTCGTCAGGATCGAATGAACCGGAAACGTCCCGGGCGGCCGTCGCAGCAGCCTTCGCGTCCCAAAACCATGAGGATCTTGTCCGCCTCCGCGAAGTCGATTCCGCTGTCGCGCGGATCACCCACGATATCCAGCTTTACTTGGAGAAAACCCACTACATTGATCGGGACGAGGCGGACTTTCTCCGGGCGCGTCGCGCCGCCTACGCCGCCCGCGGCACCCCCGGCGAAGCCGCCGCCCGTGGCCTTGTCGAGGATGCCCGGCAGACCCTTGCCGCCCGCCGCCTCGAAGTGGCTCTCCTCATCGAGGATTTGCTCACCGACGTGAAGGAACAAGCCAACGACGATCTTCAGAAAGGAAACTGAATCCATGAAATCCAACATGCCCTCATCTGTTTTCAAACAGATCCCCATCGGCCTCCTTGCGGCCTCCCTCGCGCTCCCCGTTGCGGGCTTCGCCCAGCAATACCAGCTGGATTCCAGCGGTGCCGCCGCCTTCGGCGGCAGCCTCGGGGAGGGGCTCAGTTACCCCCTCTCCCCCGGAGGCAACGCCCGCATGTTCTGGTTTCCTCACAAGGCCGCCTTTCGTGCCGGTGTCAATGGCACGGATATTGTCTACGACAACTGTGATGTGGACCTCGATCTCAGCCACGGCTACTATTGGGAGCCCGTTTTTATCGGCGATTTTTCCTTTGCGGTCGGCTTGAATAATCTGGCCAGCGGCAAAGCCAGCTTCGCCGCCGGCGAGTTCAACCGGGTGGTCTTCGCTGACTCCGGGGTGGCCATCGGATTTGACAACCGGGTTGACGGCGTTGGTGGAACGGCCATCGGGTATGCCAACGAAGTGTGGGCGTCCCAAGGCGTGGCCCTCGGTTTCGCCAATACGGCGGGTGGAGTCCGCAGTGTGGCCCTGGGCGATGCCAATGAGGCCCTCGGTCCCCGCTCCACCGCATTTGGTGATAACAACAAAGCCCTCTCCGCCGCATCCGTGGCCGGCGGTTTTCAGTCCGAGGCCAAGGGCGGCATCGGTGCGGTGGCCTTGGGGCGAAACGTGGTTGCCGAAAACGAGGGTGCTTTTGCGGCAGGCCTCGGTACGCGGGCCTCAGGAGTAGGCTCGATTGCAATGGGCGCTGGAACCTTTGCATTGGGCTATTACTCTTTTGCCGGCGGTATCTGGAGTTATGCTGAAGAGGATGGCTCTTTTGCCTATGGTTATTTCAATACTGTGAGCGCGCAGCGAGCATTTGCGATGGGTGAAGGGTTAACGGTAACCGAGCCCTATTCATTCGTGGTCGGTAGATACAATGCAGCGACAACAGCGATTTTCGCGGTCGGCAACGGCGATACTTTCTCTTTCGACGGTTCCAATACCTTTGAGGTTTTCGCCGACGGCACAGTGCAAGCGGATTTCTTTGTCGGCGACGGCTCGCAGCTCACCAATCTCGCTGGCGGGCAAATTCACCAGACGCCTACGGGCGTTGAGATTCGCGGAAGTGTCACACTTGGAGAAGATAACGAAATTTCCGACGATGGTTCCATCGCCTTTGGTGCCTTAAACAAAGCGCTTTCCGCCGGTTCGGTTGCTGGGGGCGTTCTCTCCACAGCAACGGGAGGCGACGGTCCGGTGGCTCTTGGATATGGTCCTACTGCAGATGGAATGGGTGCATTCGCAGGAGGCTTTTATACGAGTGCGACTGCCGACTATTCAACCGCCTTTGGCTACGTGAGCACGGCCTCAGCAGAGAGTTCAACGGCTTTTGGTTCATTTACGATTGCCGAGCATTTTGACTCCTTCGTCGTTGGGCTCTTCAATGATCCTCTTTCCACGGTGGCTTTCGTCGATCGTCCCCTATTTGTGGTCGGCAATGGCTCAGCTCCCGCCGCCCGCTCTAACGCCCTCGAAGTCCGCGCCAATGGTGATGTGATCATCAAGCGCATCCCGCCTCGCGGCGGCATCTCTATGGGTAACTTCCAGTAAGGCCGCCCCGCCCTCACGACACTTTCCGGATCCAAACACGATGAAAACAAAACACACCGCCCTCGCGGTGGCGGGGCTGTGCCTTGCCCTCGTGCCCGCGTTTTCCGCAGCCGGGCCAAATTGGTGGAAGCAATACGGCATTCTCGATCCAACCCAGGAGGGCGACAATTTCTCTCCTTTGAATGTGGGTCAGCTGAAATTTGTCGCGACCCAGGCGCGTGCCTATTTCGATGCTTATCTTCCAGGTGGTGCCGGCCATGAAATTCATGAACTGATCGATTCATTTGGGACGGGTTCCGATCTAGATCATTTTGCTCCGGCAAACGTTGGCCAGCTTAAGGCTGTGGCGAAACTGTTCTACGACCGTCTTGCAGATTCCCCGCTGGCGGACCTTGTGTATCCGCGTCTAATCGCTGCCGGGCTTTACCCTGATCAGATTACGAGTACAACCGTCGTTTACCCTTGGGCGGTTGAAACAAACTATACTGATCATTATCGCCCAGCCAATATCGGACAATTGAAGATCGTCTTCTCCTTCGACCTGACTCCAGCGCTAACGTTGCCTTTCTCCACTCCACCTGATTTTATTCCTCAAGGAGCTCCCTCTGCCACTTTTTCCAGTTTTCCGCTACAGCGTTCCAGCCTGGGAGGAGATGGGTTTGAGGATATAACGAGTGCCGAGGCTGAAAACTGGGAATCGAGTTGGTTTGGCGATTTTTACAACTACGGATATGGATGGACTTTTCACGCCTATCATGGAATTATTCACAGTAGTGTCTTTCAATTGAATCAAGAGCCATTTAATTTTCTCTGGTTCTATGTGTATTCGCTTCAATCCTATATCTACGCAGACGAAGATTCTTATCCAGGATGGGGCTATAACGAACGACTGAATTCTTGGATCTACTTTTTTGTAGACGAGACTTCGACTGATTGGAGATGGATGGCATTACCTCAAGGAACAAGTTTCAAAATATTCTCCTCTCTTTGGTCCCTGCATCGAGATTCCAACAAGGGAGAGCTCCCGGATTGGTGGATGAGTTTGTTTAACCTTTGGAGTCCGGGGGCGTTGTTGTCGTCCGAAAGAGGACTACCTCATAGCGCGGGAATAACCGCAAGAGATGTCTACCATTTCGGTGTTTTTCCGTATGTTGATCTGATGGAGACCGCCTATTTGTTGGATTTCATCGAATACGATAACCGTGGATGGTTGCAGGTTTACAATCCCGCTGATGGCGCTACACAAACTTTCCTGCCAGACGAAGAGGGCAGCATCAAAAACATGAACTAGACTCACGTCTCGAACCAATGAAAGATAAGCCCAAATTAAGCCTGCTTGTATCGGTTATATTCATCAGCATGGGACTGGCGGTTTCCAGCTCAATCGCTGCTGGAAATTTCACTCACTTGCGAAAGGGGAGTTACAACGTCCTCTTTTCACCAGAAGATTCTTCAAGAAATCAAGATGCGTTTCCGACCCTTCAGACTGCCTCCACCCTATCTTCGACGGAAATCACCTCAGCAACCGAGGTGACAGAAGAAATCGAGGCGTTAGCTCGCGGTTTGATGTATGACAAACGCCTCATCTTCAAGTTTGTCCGAAATCACATCGACTATACTCACTACTACGGCTGCAAAAAAGGTGCCACGCTGACCCTTCTCGAACGTTCCGGAAATGACTTTGATCAAAGTGCGCTTCTCATCGCTCTATTACGGGCAAGCGGCTATGCTGCGGAGTTTCAAAAAGGCAGAATGAAAATCCCAACATCTGAGATGATTTCCTGGTTAGGAATCTCGGATGTGGATGCCCTGGGCACACATATTAGCAGTGGAGGAAGCCCCAATACGTTAAGGTACATAGATGTGGAGGGAAATATTCTCGATTTTGAATTCCCAAGAGTTTGGGTGGTTTTGGCAGACGGTGAAGTCAATTATAAGCTGGATCCTGCTTTCAAGCGCTACGAGGAGATTTCAGGTTTTAACGACATAGCCGCAACAATTGGCTATAATCAAACATCGTTTATTGGAGATGCGGGTGGAACTACTGACACGAGTTGGGTTAAAGGTTTAGTTTTTGATGAGGTTTCCCGTAACTTGGGGGCTTATGCTGAGAATCTCATCCACCACATCGCCACCAATGCCAATGGTGCCTCTGTAGAGCAGGTTGTATCCGGTAGAAAAATCATACAGAAAGAGTTCGATGTCTTACCGACAGAACTTTCTTTCCCAATCGTAGAAGCAGTTCAAACGTGGTCCGAGATTCCTGGTAGCCATGGCTTAACGCTGAGAATTGAGATGGGCCCAATCAACGATGAAGAAACTGAGGTTGATGGGGAAACGAAGATTGTCCGCGTTTTCAATGTTGAAGTCGATGAACGAATATTTTTTGCTGACTTAGGGGGTAGACGTCTTTCCCTGACGTTTTCGGAAAATCGAGGGGTAATTTCCCTTGATGGTATTCCCATTTTTGAAGAGAGCGGTGATCCCGAAGAGGGCAAACTTGGCCTCAGGTTTTCGGTCACACATCCGTCTTTTCTCGGAACTTATGAGTATCCATACGAGTCTTATGATCGTAATGGTATCTACTCGATCATTTACGCTTTTTCACCTCACAAAGCTTCTGTTGAAGCAAGGCAGCAAAAGTTGGCAGCCTATTTGCGGCATGATCCATCTGGAGAATCTCCAGAGGTTATTGCTGAAACGCTCAATGTTATGGGCGTTTCTTGGATGTGGCAAACGCACCTGGCAAATAGAATTATAGATCAGTTGTTTGACGTGACAACGATTTCACACCATAGATTTGGACGAACGGGTCAGGAGGCTGGGTTTTATATCGATGTTGGATACCAACTTTTCGGACCGCTGTCGAAGACACAAGACCCCGCTGCCCCTTCCTTGGTTTTTCGCCTTAATGCGTATTTTCAATCTGCCCTTGAACACAGCATAATTGAGCAACTACAAGGTGCTGAATATGAGGCCGCTTCGACAATCAAGCTTCTATACGAGGCGAACGAGTTAAATCAAAAGATTTTCCTTGCCGATAAGGATAATTGGTCATCAATAAAGGCCCAATGGGGGGGCGTTGTTGCATAAATCCCAAAATCGCCCGGCATCTTTTTTCACGATATTTTT
>JAFIGE010000088.1 GCA_020831585.1 Opitutales bacterium
TTGATGGATGAGGAGGCGATGGAGGCCATGAGGCATATCATGCGCTCGCAGGCGGTGTTTGCGGGGATGGAGGTGCTGACGTATTGCTTCTTGGCGAATCACTTTCATATCTTCGTGCGGCTGGATCCGAAGGAGACGGAGAATCTGGACGATGCGGGGCTGTTGGGGCGGTTTCGGGCGCTCTATGGTGGGACGCGGTGCGCTTCGCTGGGGCTCGATGCGGATGATCTGGAGGTCATACTGAGGAAGAACGGGGACTCCGCCGAGAGCATTCGTCGACGGCTGAAGGCGCGGATGGGGGATGTGTCGGTCTTCATGCGGGAAGTGAAGACGCGGTTTACTTTGTGGTACAACCAGGAGCATGGGACGGTGGGGACTTTCTGGGCGGAGCGTTTCCGCAGTGTCATCGTGGAGGCGGATACGGCGGCGCAAAGAATGGTGGCGGCTTACATCGATTTGAACCCCGTGCGGGCGGGGTTGGTGGAGGACGCGGGCGACTATGGATTCAGTGGTTTCGGGGAGGCCTGCGCGGGTGGCAGGGCCGCGCGGCGGGGAATCGCCCGGATCGAGGGCAAGATGGCCTGGACGAGAAAATGGCATGAGCGCTACCGGGCGCGCTTATGCAGCCGGATGGGGCCGGGAGTGCGGCCTTCGCGGGGCGACCAGAGGAGTGCTGAAGCCGGTGCGACGAAGGAAAAGGCGATGCTCGAAGCGTGTCTGTCGGGAGGATCCGGGCTTCTCTCGAAGATCCGCGCCTTCAGTGAGAACTGGGTGGTGGGGACGGTTGCTTGGGTGGAGAGCTTCTGTGCGACCAATGGCTGGCTCGGTTTTCGAAGAGGAAAGAAGCCCAAACCCGTTGTGGAGGGCGGCGGTGCCGACTTCGGGATGGTCGCGACCGTCGCGAAACGCCACTGAAAAATGGGAAAACCTTTGTGATCACATCCGCCGCGACCGGCCTCTACCCGCGGAAATGATCCATAATGAGCGCAATGGCGGCAATGGCGGCGGTGTCGACCCGAAGCACCTGGGGGCCGAGCGTGAAGGGCAGGAATCCGGCCGCGAAGGCCCCAGCGTATTCTTCCGGGCTCAGATCACCCTCCGGGCCGAGAAGTAGGTGCACGCTGCTGACCGGAGGGATGTCTCCGAGACACCGCTTGATTGGGCGTGCATCCGGATGCAGCGCGGCGACGAGCCGCAGAGGCGGGGCTTCCGTTTCGGCAGCCGTCGTTTTGCGGATGACCTCCGGGAGGGGGCGGGGTGCATGGATGCGGGGCAGGAAGGGGTTGCCGCACTGTTTGAGGGATTCGAGGGCGATCGCCTCCCACTTTTCGAGCTTGTTAGCGGCGCGGTCGGCGGAGATATCGACTTCGCAGTGGCGGGTGTGAACGGGGTGAATTTCGGAAACGCCGAGTTCGGTGGCTTTTTGCACGACGTTTTCGAAGGCTTTGGCCTTGGCCAGGGGAAGGAGCAGATGGATGGCGGGGAAGGGTGCGGTGGCGCGCCCGATCTCATCTATCTCGATCTGCGCACGATTTCCGGTGGCGTTGCCCAGACTGCCGCGGGCGATGTTTCCCTGCCCGTCAAAGACGTCCACCGCATCGCCGGTGCGGGCTCGCCGCACACGGAGTAAATGATGGCTTTCCGCCGCATCGAGGACCACCGTCGCCTCGCTATCGGCGAGGGCGCCGTGAAAGACACGGTAGAGGCTCATGGCTCGGGAGGACCCGGCTTGCGCCCGACCGCGAGAAGGGTCTCGAAGCCGGGGGCCACGGTTTCCCTGGCGACCACGTCCACCGAGACATTTTCAAAGCCGACTTCCTTGAGCCACTGGTAGAGGGTGTTGGGGGCAAAGCCCAGCCAGAGATCGGCGTAGAGTTGGCGCGCGCGCTCGAACTGGTGTTGTTTGAGGTCGAGAATCAGAACCTGTCCGCCGGGTCGCAGAATGCGATAGGCCTCGGTGAGGGCGCGCATGGGCTGGCGCGCGTGGTGGAGGGCCTGGCTGAGCAGGGCGAGGTCCACACAGGCCTCCTTGAGGGGTACCTTTTCGATGTCGCCAAGGCGGTAGTCGAGATTGGCAATGCCGTGATCTGCGGCAAGGGAGCGGCCCACCTCGACCATGCGGGGCGCGTTGTCTATACAATAGACATGGCGCGCCCGCCTCGCGAGAAGTTGCGAGAGCACCCCTTCGCCCGCACCCAGATCGGCGATGTCGAGCGCGGGTGTGAGGTGGAGGAGGAGGTGCCCCATGGCTTCCCAGGAGCGCCCCGGGCAGTAGTTTTTCTCGAGCCTTCCCGCGACCTCATCGAAGTAGCGGGCGGCGGCGGAGCGGCGGCGTTCGATGATGCGCTGGAGCTGATCGCGGTCGTCGGCATAGGGCGGCCCGGCGGTCTTTTCAAGAGCGGCCAGGAGGAGGCCGCCGTCGGGCATGTCCGCCGGCGGGCGAAGCGAATAGAAGGAGTGCTTGCCGTCTTTGCGGTCGAGAACAAGCCCTCCCTGCCGCAAGAGAGCGAGGTGCGAGGAAATCCGCGACTGGCCCATTTCGAGGATCTCCTGCAACTCGGCCACGGACAGCTCCTCCTCCCGCAGCAACCGCAGGATGCGCAGGCGGGTGGCGTCGGCGAGAAGCTTGAGCGTGTCGAGCGGATCGGCCATACGCCGGGGGCCTTTTTGCGGATGATATTGGGTTAGAGAGCTGAGCCGGGCTCGTCGACCCAGCGGCGAATGCCCTTCAATCGCCAGCCTTCGCGGTGTCCTTCGATTTCCACTTCGACCGCTTCGCCCACCTTTTTGCCGATGATGGCGCGGGCGAGCGGGGTCTGGTAGGAGAGGATGTTTTTCTCGGGGTTTCCGTCCCAGACACCCAGAATGGCGTAGGTCACGCGGTTGCCGGTGGAGGCCTGTTCGAGGTCGACGACGTTACCGACCCCGACCTGTTCGGTGGAGGCATCAGAGAAATCGGTGACGCGCGCGCGGGCAAGGTCGATATCGAGTTCGTTCTTTTGCGCGAGGAGAATGTCCTGCTCCTGGCGGGCCATCTTGTATTCGGCGTTTTCGCGCAAGTCGCCATGGGCGCGGGCTTCGGCGATGTCGATTTTGTTTTGCGGGATTTTCACCTGCACCAGTTCGTCGTATTCGCGCTTGCGCTTGTCGAAGCTGGATTTCGAAACGACGAGGGCCTCGGACTCCTCGGCTTGGGCCGTGGGGGCTTCGCCGCCGATGATCTGCTGGACCGTCGGGTAGAGTTTGATGAAGCGGGCGAGGAGCGACTTCTTGGAGAGATCTTCGAAACCCTGATTAAGAATGAGGGTCTGGGCGAGGTCGTGCGCCGTCTCCGGGGGAGCGCCCTTGAGGAGATCGGCGATAAGATCCTGGTCGTCGGCGATGAACTCCGCCAGCGGGATGCGGCGGGTGCTGGCGTTTTGCAGGGCCTCGTAGTCGATGGCGAAGAAAATGGCGTTGAGAAGGCGCGGGGTCATGAGACCGTCGAGCATTTTCGCATACTTGCGCGAGTGGCGATTTTTCAGGACCCACATGAGGACGGGGGCCTTGAGGTTCTGCTCCACCAGCCAGCGCTGGAGGGTCTGCTGAAGCGTCTTTTCGTAGTCGCGGTCGAGGAGGTAGTTCACGCATTCGGAGGTGAACTTGCCCGAGGAATTCTTCAGGAGATCGAAGACCACCTTGTCCCACGTGTCCGGAAGCGTGCGCTCGATGAGGTCGAGATAGCGCTTGTAGTAGGTCGCGGGGATTTGATCGGCGAGGGTGCTGTAATCCGAAGCGGCGAGAATGAGGGAGGCGGAAGTGGGCTCCAGGCTCTCAACATCCGAGTGGATGAAGCGCGCCAGATCGTTGCGCACCCAAATGCCGTGGAGGCGCTCGCCGTCATTGAGCTGTCGGGTTTCCGCGAGGGAGGCGGTCAGCTCCTTGAGAATGCGCGGGAGGGCCTCTTCGATGTCTTTGTGCTCGACAGACATCTCGATCAGCTTGGCCGCGAGGTTGATCTTTTTCTTCGGGGCCTTCGTTTCAAAGAACTCTTCGAGGATCTCGTCCTCGGCGGTCACCGGTTCCTCGCGGAGGACGTAGGGTGCGGTTTTTTTGCTCGGCACGGCGATGCGGGGATCGCGCACTAGGACTTTTTTGGTGGCATTCCACCACTTCTTGTAGCGGGTCTGGCCGAGGAGGCGGCAGAGAATGTTTTCGATCTCGGTGTTGGTGGCGCTCTGATCGGGCGTGCGGCCGAGGATCTGCACAATGAGATCACCGGGGCGCTTTTTGATCATGTCTTCAATGGCTTCCGGCTCCTTCCGGTAGCGCACCACGAGGTCGTCGTCCTTGAGGATTTCCACCCTCTCAACAAGGAACTCTGGTGCCATCGCGTGGCCGGTGCGTCCCTCTTCTTCAAAATCGATGATCAGCTTGTTTTCGCCCGAGTCGTAGCCGGTGATGCGGCCGATTCCCCAGGATCGGTGGACGATGTAAGCCCCGTCCTGCAGGGCTTCCAATTTAGCGCGCTCGCGTTTCATGCGCGGCACTTTCTGGATGAGCAAATCGATTGCTTCTTTATTCATACAAGTCTGGTCTCGAATCGAACGGATGGATCGCGTTTTTGGATCATCCGAAACAAGCAAGGCAACAGAGAGCATTTTGTGAGGTCAACAAAAAGAAAATGAACGATCGGTCTGCAAGGAAGCACGGCGCGAGCGCTTGGTGGACAGCGGCTTTGGCGTTGAGCCGCCACCTCGGTGCGCGCGGTTCGACGGAGGGCGTGGCCGAAGCCGTCCTCGCGGAGGGCGGGGCAGCCGGGCGGGGCCGGGCCGAATGGCTCCTCCGCGGGGCGCTGCGCGATTACCTCGCCATTGAGGGGATTCTGCGTGCGCGCGTGCGCCGTGATCCTCAGCCGACGGTGTGGGCGGCTCTGGTTCTGGCGGGCTACGAAATGCGCGAGCGGGGGGTGGAAAAGCGGGCGGCGGTGGTGGATTTCGCCGTGGGGGAGGTGGCGGCCCGGGTGGGGCGGTCGGCGGCTTCTTTTGTCAATGCGGTCTTGCGGCGGGTGGCCGGCGATCCGGCACTGGATGCCGACGCGGATGCCTGGGCGCGGGCGGCTCATCCGGCGTGGCTCGTGCAATCCTGGGAACGGCGCTGGGGGCGGGAGACCGTTGCTTCTCTTTTGCGGTGGAACCAGACGCCCGCGCCCACCTACGTTTGGATGCCGCAGCGCTGCCGCGATGGGGCGGTTCCGGCGGGGTGTGCGGCTGCGCCCTGGCCCGGCTTTTTTCGCTTGGAGGCAAATGGCTGGCCGGCGGTGCGGCCTCTTCTTGATGAGGGGCGGGGGTATATCCGGGATCCCATGACCCAGCCGGTGGTCGATCTGCCGAATGTGCGCGCGGGCATGGCCGTGCTGGACCTTTGCGCGGCCCCCGGCGGGAAGACCGTGGGGTGGATGGACCGCCTGGCGGATGCTGGGGGCGGCCGGGTGTTTGCGGTGGATCTTCCGGGCGATCGCACGGAGCGCCTGCGGGCAAATCTGGCCCGGGCCGATGCGGCGGGGGTTTCGGTGGAGGTGCAGGCAGGCGATATTCTTGAGTGGGCAAGGGGTGGGGCGCTTCCGCCGGTTGGTTGGCCGACGGTCTTCGATCTCGTGGTGATCGACGCCCCCTGCTCGAACACCGGGGTTTTGCGGCGTCGCCCGGACGCGAAGATCCGCCTCCGACAGATGGGCGCGCGGACGGTTGGCGACATGGTTGCCCTCCAGGACAAACTGCTCCGGGTGGCCGCCGAACAGGTGCGCCCCGGAGGCCAGTTGCTTTACGCCACATGCAGCCTGGAGGAGGCGGAGAATGCGGCGATGGTGCGGCGTTTTTGCGCCAGCCAGGCCAGTTTCCGGCTGGAGCGCGAACAGATGAGCTACCCCTGGGTCGATAACCACGACGGCGGTGGGGCTTTCCTGTTGACGCGTTCAGCGGGCTCCAACTGAATTCGGACCGCGCTATGGCCAAGTTGCCTCCCTACGGTTCCCTCATGGTTGCCTCCGCTTGGACCGGCAACGCCTTCCTCACGCTCTTCGCGGGCTACCTCGCCTTTTCCCACGCCGGGCCGCTCACGCCCGGCACGATTCTCACGGTAGCCCTGTGTTTGCTTTCCGGTAATTCGCTTCCGCTGGCCGTGCATTATCTGCATTTCCGCTGGGAGCACGCCCGCCTCGAAGCCGAAACGGTGAAGGCCGACGAAAGCCTGCGCGCTGCCCTGCGCCGCCTCGCCGATACAGAAAACCGCCTCGAAGCCGCCGAGGGGGCGATCGCCAAATCGCTCCTTCTCGCCCGCCAAATCCCCGAGCGCCTGCAGGAGCAGGCGCAGGCGCTTGAAACCAAGCTGCGCCGCCTCGAGGGACCGGAGTTGATCGCTCTCGAACGCACCTTTGACCGCCTTAATGAATCGCTCGTGGAGATCGGCGGTCGGGTCGAGGAAAATACAGCGGTTGGGCGCGACGAGGGGTTGAATGCCGCCGAGCGCGAACAACGCCTCCTCGCGGCCATGGCCCTTCTCAGCGAACGGCTGGACGCGGTGATGCGCGAGGGGGCCGTGATCGAGGCTCCGGTTGATGTGGCGGCGGCGGAGGAAACGGCCGTTGGCACAACGGATGTCCCTGCGGAAGAGGTGGCGGTTCCGGCGGTGGATGGGGCGGATGCAGCGAAACCCGAAGCGGACGACGAAGCGGACGACGGAGCGGACGACGGAGCGGACGACGAAGCGGACGACCCGGATTGGTCCGTTAGCTTCGACGATGAGGCCGCCGCCGATTGGGAGGCTGCGGGCGAGTTTGCTGATGAAGCGGATGTGCTCAGCTCGGAGGGGGACCAAGCCGATGTGGCAGCGGAAGAGCCGGATTCACCGGAAGCTAATCCGGAGCGCGCTGTGCCGTCTGATCGGGAGCCATCCGCAAAAGCGGAAGCAGCCGTGGAAGCACCGGAAGCGTCTGCCGGGCCGGAGTCCCCGTCCTCCGAAGCTCCCGGTCCCGCCCTTCCAAAGAACCCCCGCAAACCCCGCAAGGAAAAGGAAGCTGACGACCCCGCGTTCAACCTCTTCCCCGAGTTCGGCAAACCCAAGCCGCCGCCCCCGCCCGCCGACGAAGCCGTCCTCGATGTGCGGGCCATGATTGGCATTCAAAACAAGCTCTTTCTGCGCGGCGATCCCCCCTTTCTTTCCTGGGACAAAGGCATTCCGCTTCCCCTCACTGGCATCGGCGAATATCGCTGGACCTGTCGAGGGCTCGAACAGCCCGTTTCCTGCAAGCTCATTCTCAACGATACCGATTGGGCCGCCGGGGAAAACATCACCCTCGTTCCCGGCGAGGTCGTGCGGGTCACACCCCGGTTTTAGGCCCTTCAGCGTCCGCCGGAATGTGGGGTTTGGGCAAAACGAGGGCCAATCCCATCGAGCTGATGAGGATGGCTGCACCCGCCAGGTAGGCGGTGGACGACCCATAATACCAGTAGAGAAGCGCACACGAAAGAGGCCCCGCCGCCCGCGCCAAGGCCCCGTAAGCGCGAAAGACGCCCAGATTATGGCCCTGTTCTGTTGCTGACGAGTAGAGCGAAACCAGCGCCGTGAGGGTGGGGCTCGTCAGCCCGATGCCGATGGCCAGGGCGGCCAGGCCCGCGTAAAAGATCAAAGGAGCGTGGGCCGAGGCCAGAAGAATCAAGCCGAGAAAGGCACAGAGGATACCGCTCATGGCCATGGGGATCTCCCCGGTCCGCCGGATGAAGCGCCGAACGATAAAGCCTTGGGCCAGCGCCAGACAAAAGCCGACAAAGAGAAAAACCTTCACCATCTCCGCCGGATCATAAAACAGACGCTCCACGGCCAAAAAAGTCAGGGTGAACTCCATCCCGGAAAACGCCAAAAGGATGATGAAATAAAGACGGCTGGTGTGCCGGACGGCCGGGTTGGCGGTGCGGGGCAACCACGACGGCGGCATCGGGTTCGCGCGCGCCATTGCGAGGTCGCGCTCCGAGAGGGTCTCGGGAAAGCGCGTATAGAGCCAGATCAAATTGATCAGGGAAAGCAGGAAAGCAAAGGCCGCCGCGACCGTGAATGGGTGAAACCCGATGGCCGCTTTGCTCTCCGCGAAGAATTCGGGCGCAAGCAAAGTGGAGAAGCCCCCGATCGCCGGACCCACGACAAAACCCAGTCCAAAGGCAAGTCCCACCAGGGCCATCGAGCGCGACCGCTGTTCTTTCGAACTCAGATCGGCCACGGCGGCTGTGGCCACGGCGATATTTCCCGCCATCAAGCCCCCCAGTGCCCGCGCGATCAGGAGAAGAATAAAGGCCCCGCTGAACATCCACAGAAAATAGCTCAAAGCCGTTCCTGTGGCGGTGAACAGCAGAATCCGTCGCCGCCCATAGCGGTCGGAAAGCCTTCCCCAAAACGGTGAGGAGATAAATTGAAGGAGGCTGTAAAGGGAGCCCAAAATGCCTCCGAAGAGCACTGCTGTGAGAAAGCGCGTCGATTCCCCCGTCCGCGAAAAGGAGTTGAGGAAGCCGGCCAGGTGCCCGATGACGCTGTCCGGACCCTCCCGCGCCAGATAGTAATCCAGCATCGCCGGGAAAAGCGGGAAAATGATCGAGAAACCCGCAAGGTCGATGAAGATGACCAACAGCACCGCGCCAAGGGAACGTTTGCCCTTAGCCGGTGAGGAGGAAGATGGAGATGGGGACGAAACCACGGGGGAATTAGGCGCGGGTAAACCGCTTCTTCAAGGCCTCGGCCACATTTGGGGGAACAAACTTCATCACGCGGTCGGGATCGTAATATGAAACCTGCTTCATCAGGGTGGAACTCGTGAAAAAGTATTTCGACCCCGGCATCAGGAAAATCGTCTCCACCCGATCATTCAGGTCGCGGTTCATCTGCGTCATTTGAAATTCAAATTCGAAGTCGGAAGCGGCCCGCAGTCCGCGGATGAGGGCCACGGCCCCGAGGCTTTCGGCGAAGTCCACAACCAAACCGCCGAAAGTATCCACCCGCGCGTTCAGGCCCTCTACGTGCGGGAGGATGAGGTCGATCCGCTCCTCTACGGAGAAGAGGGGTTCCTTGCGGGTGTTCGGGGCCACCGCCACCACCACCTCATCGAAAATCCGACAGGCCCGCCGCAAGATATCGAGGTGGCCGTTGGTGAAAGGATCAAACGTGCCCGGATATAAGGCTCTTTGCATACTCTGCGCACTCAAGGCACCTTGGCCCTGCTGGGCAACTCCGAATCCGCGCGGAATTGACAGCGGTTTATGCCCAAGCCTGAGCGATCCCCGGTCTCCCGGTCCTCAAACTCACGGCGGATCGCCTTCCGTTCCGGCGACGCGCGCAGACCGCACCCACCTTCGAAACGCGGCGATGCCCGCTGGCAGACCGGACGCCGATCGGCCCCCGCGCGCGGACGCGCAACCTGCCAATTCCCGTAGCCGCTCAATCCACGAAAGCGACCCGAGGGCGAGACCCTTGGCAAAAAAACCACACGCCTTCTCCCACAGTCGTCTGGAGGGTGACACCGCTTCCTCCGCCGTGCATTTGCCTCCCTCGTTCATCGCAGCATCGGGCCTCATGGCCAACTGCGGCAAAGCCAGCACCCTTTTCCGGTATAACTCCGCAATTTCCGGCCCCCCGGCCCCTTCGCGCAGCACAGTCGCCAGACCCGCCCGGGCCAGACGCCCACCCTTGCTTGCTTCGGCAAACCCGCAAAAGCCGTGATCAGCCGGATCTTCCACAATTCCCGCGCGCACCGGATTCAGATCGATATAAGCCGCAACCAAGGCCACTGCCGGGGAAGTCTCCTCAATCAGCACACTCTGAAACCGCTCCGCCCAAAACGTGCCCACCGTTTGAAACGTCTCGTTGTACCACCAGGAAAAGCGCGTCTTGAGCTCCTTCATGAACACCGAAACATCCCCCATCCGCGCCCTCAGCCGCCTGCGCAGATCTTCGGCCTTCGAGCCACCCTTCATCAGAAGCACCGCCAGATCATCCGCATCCACCCCCAGCGAAGGCACCCGCTGCGACCCATACAGCGCCGCCACCCGGGCGACCAACTCGCTATCCTCCAGACGCGCCGGTTGCTCCGGATCCACCCCTACCAGAATATGGAAGTGGTTCGACATCAGACAATAAGTGAGCACCTCCACACCGCAAAAGGCAGCCTGCGAGCGCATCATACCCCGCAGCGCATCCTTTCCTTCCTCATTCAAGAGAAACTCCCGGTGCACCGCCCTCGACATCAAATGATACACCGCCCGCCCACCATACTTAAGACGCTTCATCTCCCCATCCTCGCCCATCCACACCCAAGTGCAACTAAAAAAATCTGATTTTATTTTTTTTCGCTTGCGGGGCGGGGTTGGGTGTGGAGGGATGGGGGCATGGATCTTACTTTTGATAATCGGGTTGCCGTGGTGACGGGAGCGGGGCGGGGCATTGGTCGCGCGATTGCTGAGGAGCTCGCGGCGGAGGGCGTGCATGTGGTGTGCGTTAGCCGCAATGCGGAGAGCTGCGGGGCGGCGGCGGAAGCCCTTGTCGCCAAGGGAGGAAAGGCTTCGGCGGAGGCGCTGGACGTCGGGGATGCGGCAGCTGTGGAGGCTGCAGCCGCGCGCATTGTGGAGGCGCATGGGAAAGTCGATATTCTGGTCAACAATGCAGGGATCACGCGCGATGGTCTGGTGATGCGGATGAAGGATGCGGAGTGGGATGATGTTATTCGGACCAATCTGAGCAGCTGCTTCTACTGGGCACGGGCGTTGGCCCCGGTGATGGCCCGGCAACGCTGGGGGCGCATTATCAATATTTCTTCAGTCATTGGATTGCGCGGCAATGCCGGGCAGGCCAACTACGCGGCGGCCAAAGCGGGGATTTTTGGCCTGACGAAAAGCCTGGCGCGGGAGTTCGCC
The DNA here is from genome assembly GCA_020831585.1 of Opitutales bacterium. Lineage (GTDB taxonomy): Bacteria > Verrucomicrobiota > Verrucomicrobiia > Opitutales > Oceanipulchritudinaceae > JAFIGE01. The sequence continues at coordinate 10,932 of JAFIGE010000088.1, forward strand.
AAGCGACAGGTGACGGTCAATGCAGTCGCGCCCGGTTTCATCGAAACAGATATGACGTCCGGTCTGGATGAGAAAGTGACGGAGGTGATTTTGGGAGAAATTCCGCTTCGTCGTCTGGGGCAAGCCTCCGATATTTCAAAAATTGTCACCTTTCTGGCGTCGGCCGAGTCCGGGTATATCACCGGGCAAACATTTACGGTTGACGGCGGAATGGTGATGTGAGACTCCAATAGTTTTTTAGTACCTTTTGGAAACCCGATCATGGCAGATAAAAGCATAGAAGAACGCGTTAAAGAGATCATCGTCAACCAGCTCAACGTGAACGAAGAGCAGGTGACCCCCGAAGCTTCCTTCCTGGAAGATCTCGGTGCCGACTCCCTCGACACGGTTGAATTGATCATGGCCTTCGAAGAAGAGTTCAGTGATGAAATCAACGGTGAGATTCCGGAGTCCGAAGCGGAAAAGCTTCAGACGGTCGGTGCCGTGATCGAGTATATTAAGGGCAAGGCGGGCTAAGGAGCCTTGGTTTCCTCCTTCGAGTTCCCTCATCAATTTTCTTCACAAAGGCCCTGCGGGGCCTTTTTTTCATTCCATTATGCAAAAGCCGGATGAACAGCGGGTGGTCGTGACAGGCATGGGGGCGGTGACGCCGCTGGGCTTGGATGTGGACAGTTTCTGGGAAGGTGTGCGAGCGGGGCGAAATGGAATCCGCCGCGTGCAGTTGTTTGATCCCACAGATTACCCCTGCCAGGTGGGCGGCGAGGCCGTGGGCTTCGATCGGGATCAATGGATGGATCCCAAGGAGAGCCGCCGTAACGACCGTTATACCCAACTGGCTGTGGCCGGTGCGCGCATGGCGGTCGATGATGCCGCGCTCGGGGACGCACCGCTTGACCGGTTCCGGTTCGGTTGTGTGATCGCGTCCGGTATCGGCGGGTTGGATACAATTGAGAAGCAGACATTCCGGCTTTTTGAAGGTGGTCCACGCCGTGTTTCGCCGTTCATGATTCCGATGTTGATCAGCAACATGGCCAGTGGCGTGGTGGCGATCGCGGTGGGGGCAAAGGGCCCCAACTATGGTATCGTGAGCGCGTGCGCTTCGGCCACACATGCGATTGGTGATGCCGTGCGGATGATCCGCGCGGGCGAAGCGGATGTTATGCTTGCCGGCGGAAGCGAGGCGAGTGTGACGCGCATTGGTTTCGCGGGTTTTTGCAATATGAAGGCCATGGCGACCCGCTTTAATGAAACGCCGGAGAAGGCGAGCCGCCCATTCGATGCGCAGAGGGACGGTTTTATTATGGGGGAGGGATCGGGCGTTCTGGTTTTGGAGTCGTTGGCGCATGCCCGGAAACGCGGAGCGCGCATCCATGCCGAGCTTGTAGGCCATGCCGCCACTTGCGATGCCTACCACATCACCTCGCCGGATCCGGGCGGGGAGGGCCTGGTTGAGTGTATGCGGCGCGCCCTCGCTTATGGCGGACTGCAGCCGCAGGAGATACATTACATCAATGCCCACGGCACCTCCACTCCCTATAATGACCGCACAGAAACGGCTGCCATCAAGACTGTGTTCGGTCCGGCCGCGCACACGGTGCGGATCAGCTCGACAAAGTCGATGACCGGTCACCTCCTCGGAGCGGCCGGTGGTATTGAAGCCATCGTGTGTATCAAGGCGATTCAGGAAGGGATTGTGCCCCCGACGATCAACTACGAGTTTCCGGACCCGGAGTGTGATCTGAATTATGTTCCGAATGTGGCGGTTTCGCAGACAGTGGACGTCGCCATGAGCAACAACCTTGGTTTCGGCGGGCATAACGCCAGCGTTATTTTCCGACGATTTCCTCATTGAAAATAGGTCGTCGGAGGGCGTGGGGCCGCTTGTCCGCAAACCTCTTTGAATATGACGTGAAAACGGCGTTAATTTTTACGGGCTGCCAAATTGTTTTACACAGCTGGGTTGATTTTTTTGAGGGGGATGGTCTAGATGGGGGTTTGATTTGATGTTCCACACCGCGAAGCATAACTTTCTCAGACAACGCGTTTTCATATTCGCAGGAAATTTCCCTGACGGAGGCCGTTGATTTTGACCGCCCTCGAAAATCCATCATGCCGAAGGTCTTGGTAGTCGACGATGCCAAGGGCGTGCACGAAATGCTGCGCACGCTCTTTGAGACGTTGAACGTGGAAGCAGCCTTCGCTTTTTCGGCGATCGAAGCGATTGGGCTGTTCAAAAAATCCTCCTTCGACGTCGTTTTGACAGACGTCCGGATGGACAAGATCGATGGGATTACGCTCACGCGAAAGATCCGTAAGCTCGATCCCGATTCGGTTGTGATTGTGATGACCGCTTATGACCGGAAAGACGATATTCTCGAGGCTCTCAAGCTCGGGGCATTTGATTTTTTCATTAAACCGTTTCTGGTCAATGAGTTCACAGCCAGCTTGAAGAGGGCCTTTGCCGAACGCGAGCGGCGACGCCGATCACGGCAATCGGACGATTCGTCGGCTTCGGAGATGGCAGAGGAGTTAGAGGCGTTGCGGGTGGAGCTTGAGGCCCGTGAGGCCACCTTGGAGAGACGCGAGCAAGAGATACAGGCTGCTGTCGATGCGGGAAGGTCTTTGGGCGAGGATACTCAGTTAGAAACCAAAGCGGAGGTGGGGAGGTTGCGGGAGCAACTGGAGTTGGCCCAGCGGAAACTCGCAGAAGAACGGGCGGGATTCGAAAAGACCCAAAGGGAGTTTGAAGAGCGCCTTTTGTCTATGGAGGTTGTTGGAGCCGGGTCGGGCGGGCGACCTGCCAAGAGCGATGAGGCTGACTACGAAGAACGCGAGGCTGCTTTGGCGGAACGTGAGGCTATGATGGCCGAGCGGGAGGCTTTTCTCGAACAGAGTGAAAATGCCTTGTTTGAAAAGGGCCAAATGTTGCAGGAACTGGAGACTGAACTGGATCAGCGCCGCGACACCATGCCTTCGGTTTCCGACGGAACTGAGTCTGTCCTGACGGCCCAGGAAAAAGCAGAAGTGCAGCGAATTAAGGAGGATGTGGAGAAGCGGGCTCTGGAGTTGAACGAATGGGAGTCGCGCCTGAAAAAACGGGAAAAGGCTCTAGCGAAAAATGAGGCTTTGGTACGGGCGCGCGAGCAGTATCTTGAGACGAGCCAAAGTATTCTCTTCGAGCGCGAGGAAAACTGAACAGCGGGGGGTTGGGGGATTGGATGATGCGAAAAGGGCAATGTTCAGCTCGCGGGCATGCGGCTGATGATGTGAGGGAGACCTAGCCGAAAGAGTATCCAACCGGCGGCCAGGGCACCGATGACCACCAGGGTCCAGACTGCCGCAGCGAGAGGAAGGGCGGGAGCGACGCCAAGTAGGCCGGAACGGGCGGTGTCGAGAATAGCCGTGGCGGGGTTGAGGAGGAAGAAGAGGCGCGCCGGCTCATCGCCCATGGGGTAGAGGACGGGGGTGAGGAAGAGACCGAGGTTGAGAAGGACGGGGAGACCTTTTTCCACATCCTGATACAGAGCGGCGAGGGGCACAAGGAGAACGCCAATACCGATTCCAAGACCAATGAGCGCAAAAAAGCCCGGAAAAAAGAGCCAGCCAATGGCGAAGGGGTCATGGCGCAGGTAGAGGGCGGCAGGTACCCAGAGGAGGAGGCGCAGCCCGGCGTTGAAAAGAGTTTCATAAAAACCGGCGAGGATGAGGGCCTCGCGCGGAAAGTGGATTTTGGCGAGCATGTTCTTCGCCTGCGTGACTTGCCGGATGGGGGCAAGAACGGCTTCGTAAAAGGTCTGCCAGAGGATCATCCCCGCAAACAGGTAGACGGGGTAGGGGACTGGGCCTTCGTCAAAGTTGAGGATGTTGCGCCGCTGCAGAAATACAAAGGTCGCTGTGGTAACGATGATCGGGGCAAAGGCCCAAAACCAGCCGAGGAAAGTCTGGCGGTATTGAGCCTTGATATTGCGGAGAAATAGGCGCCAAGCGAGCTCACGTCCGCCAAGGAAGTCTTGGAACATTCCGCCGAAAAACCTGCCGGGACGGGCGAGTTCAGGCTCCGGCCCGAAGACCGTATCCCAGTGATCCGCAGGAAGTGGGGTAAGGGGCGGCGGAAGAGTGGATTCAGGTGAGGACGACTCGGAGTCGGCAGGCATGGAGGCATTCCACCCCCTCCAAGAAGATAGTCAACGCAGGAGGTGGATACACTTCCTTTATCAAAAAGGCTCGTGGCGCGGACTCACTCATTTGACTAAAAATGACGATCTGCGGGATCGATCGAGTTCCTCGCCCCGAGAGGCGGACCGAGCACTTCGCGAAGGACGATGGCTTTGCGGGCGGTTTCCGGATCGCGCAGTTCGTCGAGTATTTCCCGGCGGAGGGCGGCGGGGGTGAGGAGAGCGGCCCGCCTTTCTGCGGAGCGGGCTTCGTGTGCCTCCACCAATCGCAGATTCGTGGCGGCCACACCGCGTTCGATGGAGCGGGCTTGGCGGAAGGCTTCCTCTCTTGCCTGGGAGGCCCGCTCCAAGTTGCGGCGTTGCTCGGCCATGGCGTTCTCAAAGGAACTCGCGCGCACCCGGGGCTCCTGATCGGCAATGCGACGGGGTGCCGGCGTCGGGGTCTGGGTCGGTTCCACCCGCCTCGGCGGCAGCCGTTCGGGGACTTCGCGGGCAATGTCCGGCGAGCCGGAAAAATCACGGCGCTGGGCATGCTCCGGCAGATTCGGGTCGTAGCGGCGGGTGGATACGGGAGCCTGCTGTTGGCCGCCCCCTGCATTTTCCGCCGCCCGTCGTTCGGCGATCTTGCGTTGAATTTCCTCGCGGATGCGGCGGGCGCGGGCCTCTTCATCGGCCTCGGCCTCTGCCGAGTCCATCGGGCTTTGTTTGCCCCGCTCGGCTGCTTCGCGCTTCTCCTGTTTTTTCTTGGCTTTTTTTTCCTTATCTCCGCCGCCGAGGAACTGGCTGATGAAATAGAGGATGATGAAGATAACCGGAGCGAGGACCTCAAAGTCGATGCTCAGGGCGACTAGCTCGGTTATATGGAGGGGGAGTTGCATGCCGCGCGGGAAAGAATAGGCAACCCGTGATCGATTAGCTGGGCCGGGCGATCAGCGGGTCGGCGCTTTAGCGTTTGCCGGAGATGCTGTCGTCCTTGGAGGACTTGGGATCGGCAATGGACTTCCGCATGTCTGTGTCGCTCTCAATATTCTTGAGGCGCATGTAGTCCATCACGCCGAGGTTGCCGGCGCGGAAGGCTTCGGCCATGGCGAGGGGCACTTGGGCCTGCGCTTCCACCACCTTCGCCTGCATTTCCTGGACGCGCGCCTTCATTTCCTGTTCGAGGGCGACGGCGGCGGCGCGGCGGATTTCGGCCTGGGCTTGGGCCATGTTCTTGTTGGCTTCGGCTTGGGCTTCCTGAAGCTTCGCGCCCACATTTTCGCCCACGTCCACGTCGGCGATGTCGATGGAAAGAATCTCGAAGGCGGTGCCGGTGTCGAGGCCGCGGTTCAGCACCGTGCGGGAAATGGAGTCGGGGTTTTCCAAAACCCACTTGTAGCTTTCAGCGGAACCGATGGTCGTCACGATGCCTTCGCCGACACGCGCGATAATGGTTTCCTCCTGCGCACTGCCGACATAGTGGTCGAGGTTCGAGCGGACCGTGACGCGGGCCTTCACCTTCACCTGAATACCGTCCTTGGCCACACCGTCGATCGTGGTGCGACCGGAGGCGGGGTTGGGGCAGTCGATCACCTTCGGGTTAATGGACGTGCGCACGGCTTCGATGATCGATTTTTCGGTTCCTTTGGTCGCGAGGTCGATGGCGCAGGCCCGGTCGAACGGTAACTCTATACCGGCCTTATCGGCATTGATTACGCCCATCACGGTCTGAACGACATCTCCCCCGGCGAGGAAGTGAGTCTCGATTTGGTCACTGGACAGCTCGATCCCGGCCTTTACCGCACGGATACGGGCGTCGACGATGAGCTTGTAGGGAACGCCCCGCAGGCGCATGAAAATGAGGTTGAGCAACCCGACCTTGGCTCCGGCGACGAGAGCGCGCACGTAGGTCGTGATGAACGAAAATACGATTACAACGAGAACGATTACGAGAATCGCTCCGATAGCGATAGCGATGGTGCCCACAGGGCCAAGAGCGGCAAGATTAGGATTCATGGTGTTTGGAAGCGTCTGAAGGGACAATGGGTTTTAAAAATTGGTGGAAATTATAAGAGAGTCTCGGATCGCGCAACGGTTAATCGTCCTTTTTCCGAACAACCAGGCGGAATGCGTCGCGCCCGACCACGGTGACGGCGGTTCCGGTTTCGAGCATGCCTGTTTGGGAGATGGCGTCGTGACGCTTGCCGTCGATGAGAATTGCACCGCCGGGGGTCATGCGTGTGGCGACCACGCCCTCTTTACCGAGGATTTCATCTCCGGGGTTGTTTATGTTGCTCGCGCCCTCGATCCGGCTGTTCAGGAAGATATTTTTACCGAAGGGCAGCTTTGGCAATATCTTGTATTGCAAGACGAAAAAGGCCGCCGCAAAGACCAGGCTGCCCGCGAAAACAACGACCGCGAGAAGGGGTCCGTAGAGATCATACGTGAGGTAGACCCCAAACAGCAGCATGATCCCGCCAAAGACCCCGAGGATTCCGCCGGGCAGAATGATCTCCAGCGAGAAGAGGACGATAGCGAGGAAGAAGACGAGAAGGATGTTGGTCATTTTGAGGGTTTTCGATCAACAAGGAGGTGAAAGTTGCGGTATCCGGTAACCATGATCTCCGCGCCCCGATCAATCGTACCGATGGAGCAGGCCGCTTCAAAGCGGTCGCCGTTGATTTCCACGGTTCCCGAGGGGCGCAACGGGGTGATGACGCGACCGACCTGGCCCACGTCCGGAAGGTGGTCCGTGCCGCTGCGCCCGCCGCCGGCCGTCACAGGGTTGGCTTTCGCAAGAGCGGTCTGGAGGGCGACGCGTTTGAGCAGGACGCTCTCCGGTAGAATTTTCCAGAGAATGGCTATTCCCGACACCGTGAAAATGAGTGAGAAGCTGAAGCGCACCATGGGCTGGACAAAGGCCTGCGGATCAAAAATCACACCGCCGCCGGGCGCGGGCCAGAGATCGGCCATGGACCAGAGGATCGAGCCGATGACAAGGGCCAGCCCGGCTATGAGCGCGACAAACGTTCCGGGAAAGAGAAACAGCTCCACGGTTATCAATAAGATGCCCAGAAAAAAGAAAATGAGCACCTCATAGCCCGCCAGCCCGGCAACGTAATTGCTCATAAACACGATCACGAGCATGGTGATCCCGAGGAAGCCGAAAACCCCGAAGCCCGGTGTCTTGAATTCCACGAAGAGGGCTATGAAGCCAATGCCAATCAGCAGAGGGGCAATGCGGTCCATGAACTTTGCCAGCTCCTCCGACCACGTAACTTCAAAGGAGCGAAGCTCCCAGTTACCCTCGCCATAGAGTTGGTTGAGGAGATCTTCGACATCGGTCGCAATGCCTTCCCCGAAGAGGGGAGTGGGAGGGTCGCCGAATTTGCGCATCGCTTCCGTAGCCGTGAGGCTGAGAATGCTGCCTTCCGGGCTCAGAACTTCGCCGTCGAGAACGAACTCAAAGGTAGGGTCCATCATCGCGCGGAGAACGAGGGCCTTGTGTGGATGCTCATCCGCGAGGGCGCGCATTCTCGCCTGCACATAACTGTCGAACTTGCGACGGATGCCCTCAGGGAGATCCTGGCCGCCGGCGGCGACGGGCTCGGCGGCACCGATGATTCCGCGCGGGTGATACCAGATCTGGTCGGCCGCGAAGGCAATGAACGCCCCCGCCGAGATAGCCTCGCGGTTGACGAAGGCGATCGTGTCTCCCTGAAAATCCGCCGCGCGATCCATAATATCGAGCATCACATTGCCCGCGCCGCCCGGTGTGTTGATGTCGAGGACGAGTGCATCAATGCTGTTCGCGATCGCCTCTTTTACACCACGGCGGAAAATGAACTGATTCGGGCGGGAGATGGCATCGTGGATCGGGATCACGTAGACCTGCTTGGGCGCGCGGGCGGCAGCGGGTTCGGTGGAGGCGGTGGGCGCGCGGCGGGTTGGCTCAGCCGCCGGAGCCTCCTCGGCGTTCGCGGGAGCCTCGGCGCTTTCGGCGTTTATCGGGGTGGTTTCCTCGCGCTCGCCGGAGCGCTTGAGGGCGTCCACCGGACTCTGCGCGTAAAGCAAAGCGCTCCAGCCCACAAGGATGGAAAGGATCGCCAAGCTGATGCGAAGGGGGCGTTTCATGTCTCAAAGCTGGGTTCTTTTTTCCAAGTGTGCAAGATCGCTCCCGCGAATTGTGCCTTTATCCGCGCTTGCTTTGGTGGGCGGGCGAATGACAGGTTTGTGCCATGCAAGGGGATTCAGGAGCAGCGGGTGCGCCTCCCGCCCCGGCGCAACAAAAGACCCGGCTGGCCGAAATGGCCCGCGAATTGGGTCTGGAGGCGTTTGGGGTGGCGGCCGTTCCGGCGGATTTGCGCCAAACTTACTTCCGTGAATGGATTCAGCGAGGGGAGCACGGGGAAATGGCTTGGCTTGCCCGTGACCCGGAGCGCCGCACCCGACCCGAGACGCTCATTCCCGGCGCGCACAGTGTTGTGGCTGTTGGGCAGAACTACTACCAGCCCGAGCTACCCCGGCGCGGACGCATTGCCAAGTATGCCCTCGGGAAAGACTACCACAAAATCCTTCTCCGCAAACTCAAGCAACTCTGCGCAATCATGCGGGGGTGGGGTGGGGTCAACCGCCCCTATGTCGATACAGGTCCGCTTCTTGAAAAGCCCCTCGCCGCTCTGGCGGGGATAGGTTGGCAGGCAAAGAACACCCTCGTCATCAACCAAACCGAAGGCCAGTGGCTCTTCCTCGGCACCATCGTTACCACACTCTCCCTTCCCCCCGATCAGCCATCCAAGGACCGGTGCGGCAGTTGTACCCGCTGCATCGATGTCTGCCCAACGCAGGCGATCACCGCGCCCTACCGGCTCGACGCGCGCCGCTGCATAGCCTATCTCACAATCGAGCACACAGGGGCCATCCCGCCGGAATTGCGCTCGGCCATCGGCGATCACCTCTTCGGTTGTGATGACTGTCTCGACATCTGCCCTTGGAATCGCTGGGCGAAAATCACCCGCGAAGAGCGTTATTCCGCCCGGTCGTATCCGGATCTCGCGGAAATGCTTGCCTGGGACGAAGCCACCTTCCTTGAAACCTTCGCCGGGACACCTATTCGGCGATTGGGCTTTTCGCGCTGGTTGCGCAATGTGGCCGTCGTCCTTGGCAACACGGGAACGCCTGCGGATCTCCCGCCTTTGGAGAAGCACGTAAGGAGCCCGGACCCCCTTGTCCGGGAACACGCACGCTGGGCCGTCGCCGAGATCCGCAAGCGGTTTCCGGATCATTCGGATGTATCCAGGATGTGAGCACATTCGCCCGAAAGCGGTTTCTCACTTCACCGGACCCTGGAGCGAAAACAGCCCCGTCCCCGATTCGCCTGCGCACCGGCGTGGATTTGCCTTTTTCCGGCCGAACCAACCTCGGTGGTCGGTAAACCACCGGTCCACATACGCTTTGCTCCCGATCACCACCCCTTCCGTGAAGTAG